>JBCCPS010000012.1:0-54773 GCA_039024775.1 Pseudomonadota bacterium | reverse complement strand
TGCCTGCACCGCGAGAGACCAGAGGCAAGGCGAAGTCTTGCCGGGGGTTGGCAGCGGTGCCTGCACCGCGAGAGACCAGAGGCAAGGCGAAGTCTTGCCGGGGGTTGGCAGCGGTGCCTGCACCGCGAGAGACCAGAGGCAGCGAACACCTGGTGTTCTGCCGAGCGAGTTAAGTGTCTTTGCTTGCACTGGCGCGGTCCCGGCCCGTTCGAAGGTTTAGCGCTGTTTATCCGCGCTTACCAATTCCGTCAGCACCTTCGAGGACCGCTCCAGCGTGCGATGCACGGGGCATTTGTCGGCGATTTCCATCAGTTTCATCCGCTGCTCATCGCTTAACGCGCCTTCCAGCCGGATGCGGCGTTTCCAGGTGTCCACTTTTTGTCCGGCGCTCGTCTGCGCGTCCTGGGCGTGCACCTTGTCGTGGCTGACGTCCACGCTGACATGGGTGAGCGGCCAGCCCTTGCGGCGGGCATACATGCGGATCGTCATTGAGGTGCAGGCGCCCAGCCCGGCGGAGACAAAGCCGTAGGGTGTCATTCCGCGGTTGGTGCCACCGTAGGCTTCGGGTTCGTCCGCCAGCACGTGATGGGAGGGCCCTGCGTTCACGTCCTGCAGAAAGCCCGCCGGGTCGGCCTCTGCCACGCGCACGATGCCTTCGGGCGCGCCCGGCGGCGGGGCAGGGGGGCGCAAGTCCAGGTAGCGGCCCGCCCAGGTGGCGATCACATCGGCGGCATATTCGGCGTCCTCCGCGCGGCTGATCAGGTGGTCGGCGTCATCCAGAGTGACAAAGCTCTTGGGGTGCTTTGCGGCCAGGAAAATCTCGCTCGCATTGGTGATGCTGACCGTTTGATCAAGTGGCGCGTGCATCACCAGCAGCGCGGCATCGAGCCCGCCAATCGCGGGTGTCAGTGCGCCAGCAGCCACGTCTTCGATAAAGCCCCGCCCGATCCGGATGGGCCGCCCACCCAAGGTCACCTCGCCCACGCCTTTGGCTATGATCTCCGGCAGGGCATCGGCGAAGTTATGGGTCACGTGCCCCGGATCAAAGGGCGCGCCGAGCGTGGCGACAGCCTTGATCCCAGGCAGCTTGCTGGCGGCTTTGAGCACCGCCGCGCCCCCCAGCGAATGCCCGATGAGTAGGGTGGGCGGCAGGCCCTCCGCCTCCAGATGCGCGCAGGCGGCGATCAGATCGTCCACGTTGGAAGTGAACGAGGTATTGGCAAACTCGCCCTCAGAATGGCCCAGCCCGGTGAAATCGAACCGCAGCACCGCGATGCCCATCGCTGCCAGCCTTGTGGCGATGCGCCGCGCCGCCGGGATGTCCTTGCCGCAGGTAAAGCAGTGGGCAAAAAGCGCGGTGGCCAGATGAGGCCCCTGGGGCATGTCGAGCCGCGCGGCAAGTTGCCCGCCGTTATGGCCGGGAAAGGTGAAGCGGGTGCTTGGCATGCAGGGGTGATCCTCGGTGGCGCTTGATTAGGGTGGGGTCTTGGCAGGCCGCGCGCAAGCGTGCTCACGCGGGCGTGACACAGATTGCAGCGGCGTGTAGGCCGGGGGCGTAGCCACGACTGGAGCCTGACCCGTGAAAGATCACCCGCCCAAGACCCGCGCGCCCGCCACGCTTGCCGCCCATGCCGCGGGCGCCCACGATGCAGCGACAGGCGGCGTGGTGCCCGCGCTGCACATGGCCACGACCTTTGCCCGGGATGAGAACTATGCCCCGCTGGTGGGGGAGAACACCTATCTGCGCTATCACAGCGAGAACTTGAGGGTGGCCGAGCAGTTGATCGCACGCCTCGAAGGGGCTGCTGCCAGCCTGCTTTTCCCCTCCGGCATGGCCGCGGTGGCGGCAGTGTTCCGCACGCTGGCGGAGGGCGGCTGCGCGCTGGTGCAAAGCGGGATCTACTGGGGCACGACCAAGTGGATCCGCGCCTTTTGCGCACGGCGTGGGATTACGTTGGTGGAGGTCGATGCATCTGACACTGCCGCCTTCGCGCAGGCCTGCGCTGAGCACGCGCCGCAGATGTGCTGGGTGGAGACGCCCTCAAACCCCTGGCTGCGGATCGTGGACATTGCCGCTGCGGCCAAGGCTGCGCGGGGCGTGGGTGCGACACTGGTGGTGGACGCGACCGCCGCCACGCCGGTGTTGAGCCAACCTTTGGCCCATGGCGCGGACATCGTCATGCATTCGGCCTCCAAGGCGATGAACGGGCATTCGGATGTGCTGGCGGGGGTGCTGTCGGTGGCGGACCCGGACGGGGCGCGCTGGCAGGACATTTTGGAGGACCGCAACAGCGCGGGCGCGGTGCTGGGCCCGATGGAGGCCTGGATGCTCACACGCGGTCTGCGCACGCTGCCGCTGCGTGTAGCCGAGATGTCGCGCAACGCCGCAGAGATCGCGCGTTTTCTGGAGGGGCATCCGAGGGTCGCGGAGGTGCTCTATCCGGGCCTGCCGTCCCATCCGGGCCATGCGGTCGCTGCGCGCCAGATGCAGGGCGGCTTTGGCGGGCTGTTGTCATTTGTGCTCAAGGGCGGGGCGGAGGAGGCACTGCGGGCGGCGGGCCGGATGCAGCTTTTCCTGCGCGCCACGTCGCTGGGCGGCGTGGAAAGCCTGGTGGAGCACCGCGCCACGATTGAGCCGGGCAACGGCATCCCCGAGGGGCTATTGCGGCTGTCGGTGGGCATTGAGGACGTGGGCGATCTCATCGACGATCTGGGGCAGGCGCTGGGGCAGTAGGCGGAGCGCGCGCTAACCGCGCAACCGCCTTTCGACAATGCGAGCGTTGCAGTTCGCGCGAGGGTGCTTCATCGTCCTTCATAGTCACAGAGTAAAGCTCAAGGGAGGCGGGCCACTGGCGCAGCTTACGCAATATCAGCCTGACGCGCGGGGGCCACTCGCGGGCCTGCGGGTCGTGGACATGACACGGCTGGCGGCGGGCAATATGGTCACCCATATGCTGGCGGACTTTGGCGCGGATGTGATCAAGATCGAGCGCCCCGGCAGCGGCGACGACCTGCGCCGCTTTGGCGAGGCGGAAAGCTGGTGGAAGGTCTATGCCCGCTCAAAACGCTCGCTCACGCTGGATTTTCGCACCGATGAAGGCCGCGAGGTGCTGGAGCGGCTGATCGCGGGCGCGGACATCCTGTGCGAGAATTTCGTGCCCGGCACGTTGGAGAAATGGGATCTGGGGTCGCAGCGGCTGTGGGAGATAAACGAAGGGCTGATCATCCTGCGCGTCTCTGGCTGGGGACAGACCGGGCCGTATCGCGACAAGCCGGGCTTTGGCAGCCTCATCGAAGGTATGTCGGGCTTTGCCGCGATGACAGGCTGGGAGGACAAGCCGCCGCTGCTCCCGCCGCTGGCGCTGGCGGATATGGTGGCGGGTCTGGCGGGCTTTGGCGGCGTGCTCTCGGCGGTCGTGGCCCGCGCGACGGGGGCGGCCAAGGGCCAGGAGGTTGATCTGTCGCTTTTTGAGCCGCTCTTTGGCATTTTGGGCCCCTGGGCCGCGCAGTTTGAGGCCACGGGCCAGGTGCCAAGGCGCATGGGAAACGCCAGCGATGTGGCAGCGCCTCGGGGGCTGTATCCCACGAAGGATGGCAAGCACATTGCAATGTCGGCCTCCATGCAGTCGATGTGGGAAAAGCTCGCCCGCGCGATGGGGCATCCCGAGTGGCTGAGCGATCCGCGGTTCGAGACACCGCAGGGGCGCATCGCCAACCAGGCCGCGCTCGATGCGCTGATAGGCGCGGTGATGCAGACCCGGACGCTGGAGGAAAACCTGGCTTACTATGAGGCGCAGGGCGTCACGGTGGGGCCCATCTGCGACATCTCGGACCTGGTGGATCACCCTTACGTGCGGGGGCGCGGCGTTCTGCAGGACTTTCCCCATGAAGAGATGACCCGCCTGCCGATGCACACGGCCTTTCCACGGTTGAGCGCGACACCGGGCGTGGTGCGCGCGCCTGCGCCGAAGCTGGGTGAACACACTGGCGAGGTGCTCGAAGAGCTGGGCTATGATCCCGCAGCCCGGGCGGCGTTGGAAGCCAAAGGCGTGCTGTGAACTGGCGCTCGCTGCTTTTCGTGCCGGTGCTGGCGGAGCGGTTTGTCGCGGGCGCCGCGCAGCGCGGCGCGGATGCGGTGGTGCTCGACTTGGAGGCAAGCGTGCCGCAAGCGCGCAAGGCGGAGGCGCGGGACGTTCTTCCAGACGTTGTGGCGCGGCTTGCAGACGAGGTCGCAGTGACGGTGCGGGTGAATTCCTGGGCTGATGGCGGGCCGCTCGATGTAGAGGCCTGCGTGATGCCGGGCGTTGCTGCGCTGCATCTGGCACGGTGTGAGACGGCAGCAGAGGTGGCGGCGCTCGACGCGCGCATGACAGAGCTTGAAAGGGCGCGCGGCCTGCCTGAGGGCGCGATCCGTCTGGTCCCGATGATCGAAAGCGCGGCGGCACTCACCCGCGCGCCTGAGATCGCGCAGGCCGCACCGCGGGTGGCGGCGCTGACGCTGGGCGTTGAGGATTTCGCGACCTCGATGGGCGCGCCTCCCAGCACGAATTTGCTGCGGCCTGCGGTTTATCAACTGGCGGTGGCGGCGCGGGCAGCAGGATGTGTGCCGCTGGCGGTGCCCGCAGGCATGGCCGATTACAGGGATCTGGACACGTTGGAGCAGGCGGCGCGTTATGCCCGCGGCATCGGCTGTACCGGGGGATTTGCGGTGCATCCCGGGCAGATCGCGGTGCTCAACGCGGTCTTCGCGCCCACGGCGGAGGAGATCGCCTGGGCGCAATCGGTCGTGGCCGCTGCTGAGGCAGCCCCGGCGGAGGCGGTGCTGAAAGTGGACGGTCAGATGATCGACGCGCCGCTCATCACGCGGGCGCGCGCGATTTTGCAGCGGGCCGGGGCGGCCTAAAGCAGAAATGCAAAAACCTGAATCACCCAACCCTGCCTGAAATCATAGATTTCAACGGGTTAGGCGATATTCGATGTATCAAGTTATTTGCATTTCGCTATACTGAGGCGTGTGCGGCGGCGTGGGCGCGCAGGATCTGGGGGGAGGTGATCTCCGCTGAGATGTGCACATCCCAGAGCGCGGGCGTGCTGCCCGCGGCGAAGGCCGCATACGCGGGCGTCATCGCGGCGAGGTCGGTGATCGTCTCTCCCGCAAGCCCAAAGCCACGCGCCACAGCGGCAAAACCGGGACGGCCAAAGACGGACCCGTGTAACGGCACGCCATCCGCGCGCAGCTTGTGGATCTCAGACCCGTAGGCACCATCATTGAGTACGATGGTGAGCACATGCAGCCCCGCGCGCTGCATCGTCTCCAGCTCCTGGATGTGCATCAGCGCGGAGCCGTCGCCATCGATCAGCACGATGGGACGGTCAGGCTTGGCCGCCGCCACGCCAATGGCAAAGGAGCTGCCATTGCCGATGGCGCCAAACTCGCGCATCACGGTGTAGTTTTCTTGTGGATGGTCATTCATCTGCGCGGTGAACCAGGCGCAGTGGCCGGATGTGTTGATCACGTGGGCGTCCGGCGGGATGATCTGGCTGAGCGCCTTGACCACCGCCAGCGGGTGCAGCAGGCCGTCGGGTGTGTCGCTGTCATCCGGAATCGTGAGTGCCTCCGCGCAGGTGGTGCGCATCTCTTCACTGCGCCAGCCGGTGCGGGCGGGAAGGGCCTGCGTCAGCGCTTCGGCAGCGTGTCGGGCGTCTGCGCGCACCAAGAGATCGGCGGCATTACGCCCCTGCACGTGGGCCTGCGGATCAAGGTCGATGTGGATGACCCGGGCCTCTGGCGTGAGCTTTCCGCTGTCGAAGGTATGCGCGGCCAACCGCGCGCCAATGGCAATGACGAGATCGGCCTGCGCAAATACCTCCCGTGCTTTCACGCTGGAGTAGCCGCCCGCCACGCCAAGGCAGAAATCCTGCTGCCGGAAAAGGCCCTTGGCGGGCAGGGTCGTGGCCAACAGCGCGCCGGTGCGCGCAGCAAGTGCCGCGCAGGCCGGGGCTGCGCCTGCCGCGACAGCGCCCAGGCCCGCGAGGATCACCGGGCGTTGGGCCGTTGCGATCCAGGCGGCGGCCTCATCGAGCGCGGCCTTGTCAGGCGCGCTCTCTTCGGCCTTGGCTTTGCGCACGCCGCCGGTGCGGGGTTCTGACGCCGGGGCGGTTTGTTGCTGGAGATCGAAAGGCATGCCAAGCACGATGGGTGCCGCCTGCGCGCGGGCATCCGCAAAGGCGCGATGCACCTCCTCCACCATCGTCTCAGGATCATGCAGCGCGCGGTATTCAGCCCCGCAGGCCGCTACAAAAGGCGCCTGATCAATGCCCTGGTTGTACCACGGCTTGTTCAAAGGCGCCTCGCCCGCAAAGATCACCAGCGGCAGGCGCGCGCGCACCGCGATGGGCAGGATGGTCATGATCTGCGTGAGCCCCGGCCCGCAGGTCACGCTGGCCACGCCGACCTTGCCGCTGGCGCGCGCGTAGGCCGCAGCCGCGGCCACGGCGGCGTGCTCGTGGCGCGTATAAATCCCCCGGGTGCCCAATTCCTGCAGTGCACCAGCCCAGTGCATGTTGGCATCGCCCAAAAGGGCGAAACAATCGGTCACGTCCTCGCGCGCGAAGGCCGCGGCGAGAGCCTCATAGAGTTTCACAGCTTCTCTCCTTCCTTGAGCACGCGTTTCCAGATCGTATGCCCGATCCAGATGGTAAAGAAGATGCGCGTCAGGTGGTGCAGCGCCACCACCACCGGGTTGAAGTTGAGCGTGAGCGCGATGAGGCTCATCTCCGCCAGCCCGCCCGCGGCAAAGCTGATGAACATCGCGCCGAAATCGGCGGGCACAAGCTGGATCATGACGCTGGCAAACCCCGCCGCAAGCCCCAGCATGTAGAGGCCGGACATGAGGCCCGTGCGCAAGCCGCGCAGCAGCATCGCGCGGGAGACGCCAGAGAATTGCGCGCCCAGCGACACGCCGATCATGGCCTGTGCGGCGTGCTGCATCCAGCCCGGGATATCCACCGCGATAAGCCCCGCAACAGAGAGCCCCAGCCCCAGGATCAGCGGCCCCATCAGGTGCGACACCGGCAGCCCCACGGCGCGGCCTGCAAAGAGGCCGGCAAGGGCGATGACGATGATCAGCGTCACATCCGTGATGCCATACGACGCGGTGGCCAGGCTTTCCCCGGCAAGGCTGCCCACTGCGCTGCCCTCAATCACCCAAAAGAGCAGCGGCACGCTGCTGACGACCAGGATGATGCGGATGAAGTGCTGCGTGGTGACCACTCGCAGATCCGCGCCCGCCTGTTCGGCTAGGATCGCGCTGTCCACGATCCCGCCGGGCATGCCCGCGAAAAAACTGTCTTTTTTGGCAAAGCCGCCCAGCCGCGTCATGATGGTGAAATTGCCGAAATGCGCGAGCAGGATGAAGACCGCGACCGCAGGCACCGACACCCAGAACTGCGGCAAAAGCGGCAGCAGCTCTGGTGAGAACCGCGTGCCGATCATGGCCCCGATGAGGGCGGCAAAGACCATCCGCACCCAGCGCGACAGCTTGGGCAACTCGCGGTCCTCTCGTTCGTACCAGAGCACAAATGCGCCTGTTCCGACGATCCCGCCCAGCAGGAAGGGCATGGGCAGGCCGATGAGGTATGACGCCCCGCCGCCCAAAAACCCGAAGGCAAAGAGCGGCAAGAACCGCAGGTCTATCGCCGCTGTCAGCTTACGTCTCCTGCTCCCGCGCGGAGGCGCGCGAGGACCACGCTCGGAACAGCACCACCGCCGCCCCGATGATGAGGAAGACCGGCGCGTAGGAGAACTTGCCCTGGTATTCAAAGCTCAAAAACACCAGCGCGCCATTGTCGGAGATGATCATCGACTGGCGGAACGCCTCTTCCATCGCTCCCGTCAGCACGAAGGCGATGATGAAGGCGGCGGCAGAGAAGTTCGTGCGCCGCATCGCATAACCGATCACGCCAAAGAGCAGGGCAAAGCCCACGTCCCAGATCGAGGCGCGCGAGGAGTAGCTGGCTGCGAGCGCCGTCATGAAGATGAAGGGGTAGAGGTACTGTGTCGGCAGCAGCGCAATCATCCGACCCACGAAGGGGGCCGCGAAATAGCCGATGAGCGCGTAGGCTGCGATCCCGATGAGGCCTGCCGCGAAGATGCCAAAGATGAATTCCCGCGGGGAAATCAGCTGACCACCCATAAAGAGCGGCGGTTCGGTGGCAAAGATCGTAGGCCCCGGTTGCAACCCGTTGACGAGGAACATGCCGATGAGCACTGCCGCGATGGTCGAGCCCGGGATGCCCAGCGTCAGCAGCGGGATCATCGAGGGGCCGGAGACCGCGTTGTTGGCGCTTTCAGGTGCGGCGATGCCTTCCACGATGCCGGTGCCCCATTCTGACTTGTTCTTAGCACGGCGCTTTTCCTCGCCATAGGCCACGAAACAGGCCACGGAGGAGCCAAGCCCCGGCATCATGCCGATGAGGCTGCCGTAGATGGAGGACCGGAACATCAGCGGCACGCATTTCTTGAACTCGGGCCAGGTGAAGTAGTGGGCCCGGGGGTCCTGCACCTCATCCGGGGCCATTTCGATCATTTTGACCTTTGCCGCTTTCTCCGCCTGGATGATGACCTCCGAAATGACAAAGACGCCGATAAGCAGCGGGACGAGCGCCATGCCGGATTCGAGCTCATCAATGCCCATTGTCATCTTGAACTGTCCGGTGATCACGTCCTCGCCAATCAGGCCCACCACCGCGCCAAAGAGGGTGGAGATGATGCCCTTGATGATGCTGTCAGACACCACAGAGCCGATCACGACGAAGGCCATCAGATAGATCGCGAAGTTCTCCGGCGGGCCGAACTGCCGGGTGAAGGCGGCAATGGTGACAGCGCCGAAGATCAGCACGATTTCGCCGAAGTAATCGCCATAGGCGGAGGCCACGGTGGCGGTTTTCAGCGCCTTGCCCGCCTGGCCCTTCTGGGTCATCGGGTAGCCGTCTTGCATGGTCGCAGCGGATGCAGCGGTGCCCGGTGTGTTGAACAGGATCGCGGCGATGGAGCCGCCGTAGCGGCCCGATTTGCCGATCACATAGAGAAAGGCGAGGCCCGCGAGCCCGCCGATCTCATCGTTGTAAGCGATGAGGATGGGCAGCATCATCGCGATGGCGGCCGCTGCGGTCAGCCCCGGCAACGCACCAAAGACGATGCCCACAAAGGCCGCCAGCACCACGAAAGCCAGCGCGAAGGGGTCGTTGAACAGGATGACAAAGCCGCAGCTGATGTCAAAAAAGATGTAGAGGAAGCCTAGGCCTTCGAACCACTCTTGCAGGCCCGCGCATTGGTTCTGCATCATCTATTGCGCCCCCGTAATCCAATTGGTGTAGGGCCGCATGTCAAAGACCGCTCCGCGCGGATCGTTGAGCAACATCACGCCCATGAAAAGCGCCTGAAACGCGACGGCCAGCACCAGACCCGCCGGGATCATGATCGCCCAATTGCGCACGCCGAAGGTGAACATCATTGCAATGAAGGTGAACACACAGGCGACGAAGTAGCCGAAGGCCCAAAAGAGAACGACGAAAAACGCCCCACATCCGACGACTTGAAAGATACGGCCCACGTCGGTTTCCAGAAACCCGTAGCCCTCTTTCAGCTCGCCCGCTTTGTCCATCACGGCGCGAAAGCCCAGGTAGGCGCCGCCCAGCATCAACGCGATGGCAAGGCCCAGCGGCATGGTGCGCGGGCCTACGGCTTCGCGCGAGGTTTCAATCGTAAATGCTTGGAAAAGAAAGAAAATTCCGGTCAAAAAGACGACGAGGCTGACGCCGTATTCGACTTTGATCTTGTGGTCGTGGTTGTCCATGTGGCCCCCATGGAAATGCTGTCGTTTCAGACAGAAAAGGACAAGCCCTTCACAGGCTTGTCCTGTTTTCCTAAACCCGCAACCTTACTGGTTTGCGATGATGTTGGCGACCACGGGGCCCATCACCTCGAACATGGTGTCTTGTGCGGCGGTTGCGGTCTTGGAATCGGTGTAGAACGCCGCCATGGAGTTCTTGCCCATGTACTTGGCATAGCCTTCGCTGGAGGCGATGAAGTCGATCGCGGCGCCTACGTCCTCTTTGACCTCATCGGGGATACCAGCCGCGCCAAAGAGGCACATCAGGCCGGTGAACTCCACGCCCGGCACGCCGCTTTCTGCAAAGGTCGGCAGGTCGGGGGCGGTGGGGTCACGGTCTGCGCCCGCTGTGGCCAGCGCGCGAATGTCTTCTTCAAAGCCGGGGATGGTGTTCACACCGCCAAAGACGGCATCAACCGACTGGGACACAAGTGCCGCACGCGCCTTGGAGCCGCCCTTGAACGGCACTTTCTTGTGCTTGATGCCCGCGGCATCCAGCACCACGTGGCCGATGGTGGCGTGCATCGTGGCCGCACCGGAGGTGCCCCAGGTGATTTCCTTGTCATTGGCCTTCGCGTCGTCGATGAACTCCTGAAGGGTGGTGAAACCGCTGGAGTTGTGCACCTGCACGGAGGTCACGAGTTGCGACGCGCAGCCCAGGTTCACGAAATCTTCGGGGATGTTGTACGGCGCGTCTTCGCCCTTGGCCAACTGGCCGGCGATGAAGGTGCCGATGTTGATCATGTAAAGCGTGTGGCCATCGCGCTCTTCGTCCAGCACGGCGGAGGCCGCTTTCTGGCCCGAAGCCCCCGGCAGGTTCACGATGTAGGCGGGCAGGCCGTTCATCGAGGGTGCTTCGTGCATGTAGGAGGCAAAGCCGCGCGCGGTGGTGTCGGTGCCGCCGCCAGCAGAGAAGCCGACCATGATCTTGACGGGTTTAGAGGGGTATTCGGCCAGCGCAGCGCCGCCCGCGATCATCGCGGTGGCGGCAACAGCGCCTGCAATCTTGGTTGTGAATTTCATGTGTTTTCTCCCTGAAAGTCCGCACATAAGAAAGGTATCCGGCGCGCTTTGCAACAGCAGATATGCAGCATGCGCCGGACAGGGGCCTTAATTTGCCGGGCTCAGCCCTTGGCCACTGCGCACGGCTCAGAAACCCTTTTGCAGCGCAAGGTCCATGGACTAGCGTTAAGTAAGCCAAGATTACGCAGGCCCCTGACATGAGACCCTTCAAGGACCTTTTGGTCATCGATTTCACCCATGTGCTCGCCGGGCCCGCCTGCTCCTATTACCTCGGCCTGTTGGGGGCGGAGGTGATCAAGCTGGAATCTGCGGGCAAGGGGGATGCCGCGCGCCACAGGGGCGGCACCGATGCCCAGGCCGCCGCGCTGGGGATGAGCACGCCCTACCTCACCCAGGGCGCCGGCAAGCAAGCGGTGGCTCTCGATCTGGAGACGGAGGCGGGCCGCGCGCAGTTTCACGCGCTTTTGGCCCGTGCGGACGTGCTGGTGGAAAACCATGTGCCGCAGACCATGCGGCGTTTGGGGCTGGATGAGACCACGATTGCCGCGCGTCATCCGCACCTCATTCACTGTGCGATGACAGGCTATGGCCGGGGTGGGCCGCAGGAAAACACCACCGCCTATGACGTCAACATCCAGGCCGCCTGCGGGCTGATGGAGGCGACGGGCACGGCAGAAAGCGGCCCCATCCGAACCGGCGCGCCCGTGCTGGATTACGCCACCGGCATGGCGGCGGGCTTCGCCGTAGCGGCAGCCCTTTATGAGCGGGCGAAGACCGGCAAGGGTGGCTTTGTCGATGTCTCCATGCTGGAGACGGGGCTGGCGCTGATGAGCTCTACCGTCACCGATTATCTCGCCACTGGCAACGCGCCCCAGCGGCGCGGGAACCTGGCCAACAGCCGCTCACCCGGCGCGGGGAGCTTTGCCTGCCTTGAGGGCGTGATGTCGCTGGGCGTCAATGAAGACAGCCAGGTGGAGCGGCTGGCCCACGCGCTGGGGCGCAGCGACTGGCTCTCCGATCCGCGGTTTGAGAGCCGCGCGGCGCGGGTGCAAAACGCAGAGGCCTTCGCAGAGGAGATCGCGGCCGTACTGGCAGATAAAATAGCCGCCGACTGGGAGCCTATCCTGCAAAACGCGGGCGTGCCCTGCGCCCGGCTGCGCAGTCTGCCGGAGGCGCTGGCCTCCGATCAGGTGCGCGCGCGGGGGTTCGTGCAGACCCTGCCGGGCGGCACAGCAGTGCCGACGCTGCCTTTCCGTTTGGGCGATGGCGGGCCCTTCGTGCCCGCTTGCGATGCGCCGCGCCATGGCGCAGATACAGGCCTCGTGCTGGCCCGCTTTGCGCCGACCAAAGCGTGAGCACACCGCCCGATCCCAACCCCCGCGCGCCGCGCGTCCCCGTTCCACCGGGCGCTTGCGACTGCCACTTTCACGTCACCGGCGGACTTTCCAGATTGGTGGCCGCGCGCAGCTACACGCCCGCCGACACACCCATGGCCGACTACCGCCGGATGCGCCGCGCGCTGGGGCTCAGCCGCGGCGTGTTGGTGCAATCGAGCACCAACGGCACGGACAACCGGACTCTGCTCAACGCCCTCGCAGAGGATGAAACCCTGCGCGGTATCGCCGTGGTGGACAGCGACAGTGATGTCGCGGCGCTTAGGGCGCTCGCGGCTCAGGGCGTCGTTGGATGCCGGGGCAATATGCTCTTTTCCAGCGATGCGCGGCTTCAGGATCTTCCGGGATTTACCCACCGGCTGGCGGAGGCGGGGATGCACTTGCAGCTTTTAGTTGACGCGAGCCTTGCCGAGGGGCTGGAGGCGCTTGTGGCGGGTTCCCCCGTGCCGGTCGTGCTCGATCACATGGGCCATGTGCTGGCCGCGCGGGGCGTGGCGGACCCAGGCTTTCAGACGGTGCTGCGGCTTTTGGAGACGGGCAAGCTCTGGGTGAAGCTATCTGGTGCCTACCGCATCGCGCCGCAGGACATGGCTGCGGCGGCACCCATGGCGCGGGCGCTCATAGCCGCGCGCCCCGACCGGCTTGTCTGGGGCAGCGACTGGCCACATCCGGCGATTGGGGGCCTCATGCCAAACGACGGCGCACTGATGGATCAGCTCTTCGACTGGGCAGGGCCGCAGCTGGCGGCGCGCATCCTCGTGGAGAACGCCGAGACGCTCTACAGCTTTCCAG
Source organism: Pseudomonadota bacterium (assembly GCA_039024775.1). Taxonomy (GTDB): domain Bacteria; phylum Pseudomonadota; class Alphaproteobacteria; order Rhodobacterales; family Rhodobacteraceae; genus Sulfitobacter. Next base: position 41,671 of record JBCCPS010000012.1, on the reverse strand, counting down.
CCTGGGAGCCGGTTCATGACGCCTGAGCAGGCTGCCCGCGCGGTGATGGCCGCGCATATCGCCGCGCTCAATGCGCGCGATGAGAGAGCGTTGATCGAAACGCTGCATTTCCCGCACTACAGGTTGAGCGGTACTGCGCTAAAAATCTGGGATACGCCCGATGTCTATTTCGCCGACTTCCGCGCCCGCGCGGGCAGCGCCTGGGCGCGGTCAGAGGCGGTGGATATCCGGTTGCAGCAGGCGGCAGCGAACAAAGTGCATCTGGACGTGGAAATCCGGCGCTTCGACGGGCAGGGCGCGCGGCTTGCTGCGTTTCGCTCGCTCTGGGTCTTCACGCTGGAAGAGGCGCGCTGGGCCGCCAAGTTCCGGTCTTCTTTTGCAGAAAAATGAAAGGGATATGAGATGAAGGTCACGCTTTTGGGCACGGGCTCTCCGGTGCCGATGACGAACCGAGCAAGCTCCGGCTATCTGGTGGAGTTTGGCGATGAGATGCTGGTCTTTGACCATGGTGCCGGCGCGCATGAAAACTTTTTGCGGGCGGGCAAGCGGGCGGTGGATTTGACCACCGTGTTCTTTTCGCACCTGCATACCGATCACTGCCTGGACTACGCCCGGCTGGTGCACAGCCGCTGGGATCAGGGGGCGGGGCAGATCCCCGATCTGAAGGTCTATGCACCCGCCTACATGCAGCGGATGACGGACCTTTTATTTGGCGAGAACGGCGTGTTTCACAATGATCTGGATGGCCGCATGAACTCCGCCGGCAGCCAGCGCGTCTATCTCAACCGGGGCGGTACCCTGCCGCGCGCGCGGCCCGCGCCTCAAGTAACCGCGCTCCATGACGGGCAGGTGATCGAGGGCGACAGCTGGCGCGTGACCGTGCGGGAGGTCTGGCACCAGCCGGGGCATATTGAGCCCTACGCCTTTCGCCTGGAAACAGACGAAGGCACCCTGGTCTATTCGGGGGACACCGGACCCTGTGATGCGATCGAGGAGCTGGCGCAGGGCGCGGATATGCTGATCCACATGTGCTACTTCATCTCCGGCTCTTTCATGAAACCAGGCCAGCAGCTGACGTCTTCGGGCCATCTGGAAGCGGCGCGTACCGCGGCCAAGGCGGGGGTAAAGACGCTGGTGGCCACGCATTTTACGCCGCAGATGGACGCGCTGGGCGTGCGAGAGCGCTGCCTGGCGGAGATGGCAGAGGTGTTTGAGGGGCGAATCATCTGGGGGGAAGACCGGATGGAAATACCGCTAGAGGCGGCTGCGATCCCTCATGCTGGATAAGCTGGAAGTCCCGGGCCAGGCCCGGGACGAAGAGTTTCCTAGCCCACGATCAGCTGCTTGAGCTGCAGCGTCTCGTGCTCAAGCTCTGACAGACGGTAGGTGATGACATCCCCGATGGTGATCATCCCCACCAGCTTGGTGCCGTTGACCACCGGCATATGGCGGAACTTTCCCGCCGTCATCCGGCGCAGCACGGACACCAGATCATCCTCTTCCGTGCAGGTCTGCACCTCTTTGGTCATCACCTCATCCACCAGCTTGGGCAGGGTGACCCCTGGCGTGTCCGCCAGCTTGCGCACGATATCGCGCTCCGACAGGATCCCCACCAGCGCGCCCGCATCATCGGTGGCCAAAAGCGCGCCGACCCTCCGGTCGCGCAGCACCTCCACCGCGCGGCCCAGCGTGTCGCCGGGCTGGATGGTAAAGACGTCCCGGTTCTTGCCCGCCAGCAGATGACCGACGGTGGCGCTTTCGGCTTTGAGATTGGTGTTCTTGGTCTGGCTCAGGGTGCGCTTGTCGACCTTGTCTCCGCGCATCGGCGCTTGATAATTGGCTGGCATTGAGGCTCCTTCCTCCTAGGTGGCTGGGTATCCTATACTGCAACATAGGTTGATAAACGCAAAGCGGAGAAAATCGTGAGCGGCGCAACTCTAACACCCCTGACGGCAACGGCGATTTTCGTGGCAGCCGTGTTCTTTGGCTACAGGTATCGCGCGACCTGGAAAGAGGAGGGGCCCGCGTGGCTCCTGTGGGTCTACGGCGTGCTGACGGCGGTAGGGTTCCTGGTGCTAGGATTCACGCCAATGGACGTGAGCGGGTAGGGGCGCTGCACCCGATCTGTGCACCGCGCGCGCCCCTGGTTCGATAGGTCTGACGTCTCCCTTCTCACGTCATGCATTCTGGATCGCAAAGCCTGCCGCGGCGCATGAACTTGAGCTCCAATGAGACGCCAAAATCTATCCGGTACAGCAGGTATCTCAGCGACCCCCCCCCATGTTTGGACAGATTTGCCGGTGAGTACCCTGGCTTTCTGCCTCTGTTGATCGCGCTTGTAATTGTAGAGCGCAATCCACATGCCCAATCCCTCTTCGCTGATCGATCCGATGTCACAGGCCCGCAGATGACGCATTCAAGACCTCGGGCGGACCAAAACGGGGCAAGGCCGCGGACAAGGCATGGACACAGAAATCCGCCGCCTGTGTGTTTGAGGTGCGCCAGGCCAGACCTTGCGTCTATGCCGTCAGTTGATTGCCACCAGATACCAAAACCCGTGCCGCATTCCCGGAAAGGCGGCGTGCGCGGCCTGGTTGCACACCAAAAGCGAGCCCTTCGTTGCTGTTTAAGGCCCCGCGGCAGCCTGCCGGACTCCTTTGCGGTCAATCCTGCCGGGAAGCGCTTTGATTTCGACATTTGCTGCGGTTTTGAGCGGAAATTGCAGAGGAGAGCCACAATCGGGCCCACTATTCTTCTGTGAGGCACACGCACTGCGTCTGGAGAACGGCATGTCACTCAGTTTTGACCCGGAAAAAGTCAAGATAAGCCCCACCCATTTCATTGGAGGCAATGAGATCAGCCAAGACGGGGACCTGGATTTGATACGCCCGTCAGATGGCGCAGCCGTCGCGGGATGCCCGGTGGCGTCAGCAGAACTGGTTGACCAAGCTGTTCAAACCTCCAAGGCAGCTTTGAAGCAAAGCGGTTGGTCTACCTGCCATCCAAGAGACCGTGTTGACGCAATGTCCGCTTGGGCGGATCTGGTCGCGAAACATGCCGTTGAACTCGGCCAAGTGGAAGCCGTGCCATCCACGCGGTTGATCCAGGACATCGTTGAGGAAGAAATACCAGCAGATGCCGAACAAATTCTGTTCTTCGCAGAATTTGCCGACAAAGAAGGGGGGCTTCTGGCGCCGACGGCAAGTAACCGTTTGGGATTGGTCGAGCATGAGCCATACGGCGTCATCGGCGCGATTACACCGTGGAATTACCCGATCTCGATGGCTGTCTGGAAGCTCGCGCCCGCGTTGGCTGCGGGCAATGCGGTCGTGATCAAACCTTCTGAGATGACGCCTAACTCAGCCGTTTTGCTTGTCCAACTGGCGGAAAAGGCAGGGCTGCCCCAAGGCCTCGTTAATGTGGTTCAGGGCGATGGTTTGACAACCGGCGCGGCGCTGACCAGCCATCCAGATGTCGGAAAGGTTTCTTTTACGGGGTCGGTTTGGGCGGGTGCCGCGATCTCTGAGCATGTTGCCCGGACAGGGCTCAAGCCCATTACACTGGAACTGGGTGGCAAGAGCCCTCAGGTGGTTTTCGCTGACGCCGATTTTGAAAAGACCGTCGATGTCATTGCGGATAACATCCTTGCGAATGCGGGTCAGGTTTGCGTCGCGGGCAGCCGGATCCTGGTCGAGGCATCGATTGCAGAGCGGCTTATCGAGTCGGTCAAGGTCAGGCTTGAGGACATCCGGCCCGGGCCGACCTGGGATGCCGAGACCACATATTCACCCGTCATATCCCAGCATCAGCGCGCGCGGATCGACGAGATCGTACGCGATACCACCGCAGCGGGGGCTGAACTTCTATGTGGTGGGACCCCCCTTGATCGGGACGGGTTCTTTTACGCGCCGACCATCTTGGCAAATGTAACAGCGCAGTCGCGTGCCGTGCGCGAGGAGGTTTTTGGACCCGTTTTGACAGTTCAGAGCTTTAAGGATGAAGATGAAGCGCTGGCCTTAGCAGACCACCCGGAATACGGGCTTTGTGCTGGGGTCCACACCGCAAACATGTCGCGCGCTATGCGCATGGCCCGCGGTATCCAGTCGGGGACCGTTTGGGTGAATAGATACGGCCGTTCGAACAATCACATCATGCCAACAGGCGGGTACAAGGCTTCGGGCATTGGCAAGGACTTGGGACGAGAAGCGTATCTGGGTGCCATGCGCACAAAGTCGATACTTGTCGATTTGTAGCAGACGCGGGCCTTGCCGGTGACGCAGCCTCTGCGCTCAGTCTATGTCAATGACCGGGCGAGGTTCAGAACGAAGTGCCGCGCCTGCTGGAGTTCGTGACGGGTGATAAACTCTTCGGGTTTATGCGCCCGGCGGATGTCCCCAGGCCCGCAGACGATGGCCGGCACGCCTGCCTTTTGAAACAACCCCGCCTCTGTGCCATAGCTGACCGCTTCAACAGGCGCGTTGGTGGTCAGACCTGAAGCCAGGCGGGCGAGATGGCTCTGCCCATCAAGATCCAGTGCAGGATATGTCGCGACGATCTCCGCCACGACATCTTCGCTTGCTTCGGACATCGCCAAGAGCGGGGCAAGCAGCGCCTTTGGCTCATTGCTTGGAACCGCACGGACTTCGATCTCAGCGGTTGCTTGATCCGGTATGATGTTCAGGGACTGGCCACCGTTCATCACACCAATCTGGAGCGTAGAATAGGGCGGTTCAAAAGCCGCGTGCTGAGCACCATCCCGCCGCAGCAGGTCAGACAATTCAACAGCTTTGTTGAGGAATGGCAGCAGCGTGTGGACCGCGTTGCGGCCCAGGTCCGGCCGCGATGAATGGCCGCTCACCCCCTTGGCGCGCAACGTCAAAGCGGCTTTGCCCTTGTGACGCAGCACCGGGCACATGCCAGACGGCTCGCCCACAAAACACCCCAGTGGTTTTGCGCAAAGAGAGGGAAGCCTCTTGATGAGATGGACGACCCCCCGGCATCCCGCTTCTTCATCGTAGGATAACGCGATGTGCAAAGGGCGGCTCAGCGGCATATCAACGAGCCGCGGAACAACAGACAGAACCGCGGCAACGAACCCTTTCATGTCAACGGCGCCGCGCCCGGTAAAAACGCCGTTTTTCCGGCGCAAGGTGAATGGGTCAGCCTGCCATTCCGGCTCGGCGGCGGGCACAACGTCAAGATGCCCCGAAAGGATGTACCCCGGCACATCTGCCGGGCCAATGGTCGCAAACAGATTGACCCTATCGCCTTCCGGGCCCGGGATGATCTGCGTCTCAACACCGTTTTCGGTGAGAAAATCGCGAATGAAATCGGCAATGTCCTGATTGGACGTCCCAACGACACTTGGAAAGCCAACGAGGGCCGACAACATGTCTTCAACATCCATTGCACATCTCTTTTCGCCGCATACCGCACCGCGCGTCAACTCAGGCGCAAAGAGCAGGGGCCTGGGATCAACGACAGCAGCCGCCCGCCGAAAACCTACGAGAATTGCCGAAGCACCACGTGCTGACGGCACCGGGTCATTAGGTTTTTTGTGCTGAAAGATGCGCGAAAAGCGCTGTATATGAAGAGACGCAGTGGCTAGCGTGGCCTTCAGCCGCCAAACGCTTTGAACCTGCCGGTCGACCCTGAGGATTAAATGTCTTTCCACCCAAAGTTCATCACTTTCGACTGTTATGGCACACTGACCAACTTTGACATGGCAGGCGCAGCGAAGGACCTTTACGGTGCAAAGCTTTCAGCGGCGCAGATCGACCAATTTATCGCTGATTTCTCAAGCTACCGGCGTGACGAAATCCTTGGAAACTGGAAACCTTATGCGGATGTGGTCAGCCGATCACTCGAACGCACATGCAAAAAACATGGACTGCCTTTCGAACAGGGAAAAGCCGATGAGATCTATGCCCGCGTGCCAACCTGGGGTTCTCATCCAGACGTTCCTGACGGGTTGAAAGCGGTTTCGGATAGGTTCCCTTTGGTCATCCTCTCCAATTCCATGAGAGAGTTGATCCATCACAATGTGGAAAAACTTGGCGCGCCATTTGCGCATGTTTTTACGGCGGAGGATGCGGGCGCCTACAAGCCGCAGTTTCGTGCTTTCGAATACATGTTAGGCGCGCTTGGTTGCGGCCCGGAAGACTGTCTGCATGTGTCTTCCTCGTTTCGCTATGATCTCATGACGGCCACTGATTTGGGTTTCGGAGGAAAGGTCTGGGTCAACCGGGGTCATGAGCCCGCGGCGCCGGGGTATGGGTACACCGAAATCGCAGATATCGGCGAACTGCCTGGAGTCCTGGGTCTTTAGGAGCATCAATGGAACTGGCATCCTACTGGCACGCGACAGCCCCCCGCTTTGTTCCGGCGACCCGTGAGGGCCCGGGGCGTTATGACGTTGTGGTCATCGGCGCAGGGTTTACCGGCCTGTCGGCCGCCCGGCACCTGGCCAAAGCTGGAAAGAAGGTGGCGGTGCTGGAAGCACGTCAGGTGGGTCATGGCGCATCCTGCCGCAATGGTGGCCACCTCAACAACGGAATGGCGCATGGCTACGGCGACGCGATGGCGCGTTTTGGGGATGACGGGGCACGCAGGCTCTATCATGCTTTTGATGACTCAATTGATCTGATTGAGGCCGTGATCGAAGAGGAAGCGATCGCCTGCGATTTCCGCCGCAGTGGCAAGCTCAAAATCGCATCCAAACCGGGCCATGTTGCCGGTTTGAAGGCGTCTTGTGCGCTGATCAAGGAACAAGCAGATAAAGACGTGGTGTTTCTGGATCACTCAGACCTGGCCGGGTCAATCGTGACCGCAGATGCCTATGCCGGTATGCTTTATCCGAAAAGCGCGATGATGCATATGGGGCGCTATATGCATGGTCTGGCGGTGGCTGTTGAACGTCATGGTGGCGCCATTTTCGAACAAACGCCTGTGACTGCGATCAAAAAGTCAGGCACCGCATGGACCCTAAATACACCGCTGGGTGCATTTTCGGCGCAAGATGTTATCGCCGCCACCGGTGCATATTCCGGGCAAATTAGAAAAACACCGCTGCAGGAATTTGCAAGTCGGATCATCCCGGTGGGAAGCTTCGTGGTGGTCACACGCCCTCTGACCGATGCTGAAGTATCTGCAAGCGTGCCAGGCGGGCATACCTATGTGACCTCACTCAATGTCGGGAACTATTTCCGCCTGTCGCCGGACAATCGGATGATTTTTGGCGGCCGCGCGCGGTTTTCCAGCAAGAGTGACGCCAACAGTGACGCGAAGTCTGCTGAGATCTTGCAGCGCGATCTAGGCCGTATGTTTCCGATCTTGAAAGGCGTTGAGATTGAGTATTGTTTTGGCGGTCTTGTGGACATGACACAGGACCGCTTGCCGCGGGCGGGTCAGCTCAACGGCATGTACTACGCGATGGGATACTCCGGCCACGGCGCGCAGATCTCGAATTTAATGGGCGTTGTGCTTGCCGATATGATCATGGGCAGGGCTGAAAATCCGCTTGCAGGCATGTCCTGGCCAAAGATGCCGTTTTATTCTGGCCGCCCGTGGTTTTTGCCCGTGGTAGGCGCGTATTTTCGTGCAAAGGACCTGATCAGCTAAACCGGCGAACCTGTCTGCGCCTAACCGCATCCGATCACTTCATCATTGCTTCAAGAACAGCGTCAGTGATCTGGCGCGTGCTGTGCTGGCCAGGGATCACCCCGATACCGCGTGTCGTCGCCGTCTCCATCGCAGCGATGATCCGCGCGCACCCTGCAGGATCACCGAGATGATCAAGCATCATCGCGGCGGACCAAATGGCGGCCAATGGGTTTGCGATCCCTTTGCCCGCAATGTCCGGGGCGGATCCATGGACCGGTTCGAACATCGACGGTGCGGTGCGTTCTGGGTTGATGTTTGCGGAGGCGGCAAACCCCAAACCTCCTTGGATCGCGGCGCCAAGGTCGGTCAGAATGTCACCAAAGAGGTTTGAGGCGACAACAACATCGAGGCTTTCGGGGGCCATGACCATACGCGCGGCCATTGCATCGATGTGATAGTGTGTGACGGCGACGTCGGGGTAGTCCTGCGCGATCTCTTTCGTCAACTCATCCCAAAAAACCATCGAATTCCGTTGTGCATTCGATTTGGTGACCGACGCGAGCGTCTTGCGCCGCTTTTGGGCCTGCTCAAAGGCAAAACGCAGAATGCGTTCCACGCCCTTGCGGGTGAAGATTGCCGTTTCGACCGCGACTTCGGCATCTTGGCCCTGATGCACCCGACCGCCAGCGCCGGAATATTCGCCTTCCGTGTTTTCGCGGATGCACAGGATATCAAATGCGTCCGCCTTCAATGGCCCCTTCACACTCGGCAAAAGGCGGTGCGGGCGGATATTGGCATATTGCACAAAGGCCTTGCGGATCGGCAAAAGCAGCCCGTGCAAGGAGACGGCGTCCGGGACTTTTTCAGGCCAGCCTACTGCGCCAAGAAAAATGGCATCAAACCCGCGCAGCTGAGCGATGCCATCTGCTGGCATCATCCGGCCCGTTTGCAGGTAGTAATCGCATGACCAGGGGAATTGGTGGACCTCGAACGCGTGTTCCCCCATGGCCCGCCGCAAAACCTCCAAAGCGGCTGCTGTCACATCGACGCCGATACCATCGCCGGGAATGACGGCTATCTTGTGAGAAGACATTGGTTGCGGCCCTCCCTATTCGCGGTTTGCAGGTTCAACTTGCGTCGAATTGACAGGCGCCAGCAAACACAGAATTGGGCGCCGGAACAGGCGCCCAATACCACTGCAGGTCGCAGTTGTTAATCTGTCTTGGCAAACCCGAACACCTTACGGGTTCAGGGATACATCTGAGGTCACAATGTAGTAGCTCAGCGGATGCGGCACGTAGCCTGAGACCTTGTCAGACACACCATCTACGGACGTCTCATTGATCACAAACACCGTCACTGCTTCATCATAGACGTATTGGGCAAGCTCGCGGTAGAGCGCGTAGCGTTTGTCTGCATCCGCTTCGGCGGCCGCCTCCGCGATTTTGGCGTCAATCTCAGGGTTGCAGTGCTGGGATACGTTAAAGCCGCCGTCGCAGGCGTAGTCCGCGCTGAAGAACCCAATCGGTTCGGGTACATCCGTCATGTAGCCGCGTGACATCATCGCCAGATCGTGATTGCCACCCAGAAGATCACCCTCAAGCGCAGAATATTCTGCCAGGCGGATGTTCACTTTTGCGCCCAGCTCACCCAAGGCCGCCTGCAAAACCTCAGCGGTCTGCGCAAGAGCGGGTTTGGAGTTGTAGACGAGAAATTCCAGCTCAAGCCCTTTCGGGTCGATACCCGCTTTCTCAAAATAGGCTTGCGCGGCGCTCAGATCGGGCGCTTGCGACGTGGCCCCCGTGTCCCAGGGTTCCTCGACGCGGAATGGATCGTCTGCCGGGGTCGCAAGACCCTCATAAATGGCCGCCGCAATGCCTTGAACGTCGAGTGCCGCGCGGACGGCTCGGCGCGCATCTGCATTATCGAACGGCGGACGGGAGTTGTTGAGCAAAACCTCTGCCACACGGGGGACAAGCACTGGCGTTGCGCTGACGCCTGATGTGCTGTCCACCTGCGCTGCGGATGTGGCGGGGATCAATCGCGAGATATGCGCCTCGCCGCTGCGCGCCATCGTGGCGCGGGTGTTGCCGTCGGGCACAAACAGAAAGTCTGCGCCGTCCAATTGGCCTGCTTCCCCCCAGTATCCGTCAAATCGTTCCACTTTTACAAACTGGTTGGGGTCAACTTCGGTGATTTGATAGGGGCCTGTGCAATGGCCGATAGGGTTGATCTCGTCCGCGCTCACATAGGCGGCAGGTGCCAGAATTGAGGATTCCGGTGCACCCAGACGGCCAGGGAGTGACACTTGCGGGCTTGGGGTTGTGATGGTGACCTCCATGTCGCCGGTCGCTTCAACACTGGACGCGACCTTGGCCGAAAATGCGCGCGCGGGGACCGGCGCGTTGAGCAAATGGTTCAACGCCCCTGCAACGGCCTCAGCGTTCAGCGGGGAGCCGTCCTAAAAAGATACGCCTTCGCGCAACTGAAACACCCATGTGTTGTCGTCTGTCTGCTCCCAAGATGTTGCAAGCAAAGGCTCAACCCGCAATTCGTTGTTCACGCGGGTCAGTCCTTCATAGCAACCGACACGTGTCCCGATGTAGGATTCGGACGAATACATTGCCCAGTTCGCGGCCACGTCGAAGGCCGCGGTTACAACCAGTCTGTTGTCTTGGGCCAACGCGGTGCCGGCTGTGGTTCCGGCCATCGCAAGAGCGGCGGCAAGTGTGAAACGCAGGGACGTCATGGGTCAGTTCTCTCCTTGTTGGGTTCGTCTCATTTTGAAAGGCTGAAAATCCTGCAGATGGGTGTGGAATCTGACACGTGGCATGCCGCGCCCATGGGGTAGGCGGCATGCCCCACTGATCAGGTCGTGTTTGCGAGTGCTGCAAGATCGGCAAGAACCTGTTCCGCACCTTCAAGACCATCAGTTTCCAACCGCGACGCCGCGAGAAGGGCGCGCGTATAGGGGTGTCTTGGGTCCTCGAAAATCTGTTTGGTTTCGCCAATTTCGACGAGCTCTCCTTGAAACATCACGATGATCCGCGCGCAGATGTGTTGGACAACTCGCAGGTCGTGGGTGATCATGAGCATTGTCAGATCGCGGGCGCGGTTGAGATCCGACAGCAGATTGAGAACCTGTGCTTTGATCGATGCATCAAGGGCCGACGTCGGCTCATCACAGATCAGCAGCTTTGGCTCCAGCAAAAGGGCGCGCCCAATGACGACCCGTTGCAACTGGCCGCCTGAGCATTCTTTTGGCAAGCGGCTGGCAAAGCTGGGATCAAGCCCAACTTCGTTTAACATCGCGGAGACACGTCTTTCGCGTTCATCGGCGTCTGCGATGCCGTGGAACGCAAGCGGGGCACCCATGGATGTCCCGAGCGTCATTTTCGGGTCGAGCGCAGCATAGGGGTCCTGAAAGACCAACTGAACATCGCTGCGCCGCTGACGGAGCGCTTCACCCTTGTGGGCAAGCCAGTCTTCGCCATCAATTGAGACAGAACCGGCGCTTGGCTGTGTCTGACGCGTGATCATTTTAGCCAGGGTTGATTTGCCCGAACCGGAGCCGCCCACCAGACCGACAATCTCACCTTTAGCGACCGAGAATGACGCATTGTCGACGGCCTTTAGCTCTTTCCTTTTCGGGAAGCTCTGCAAAAGGTAGATTTTCGAAAGCGCTGAGACCTTCAGATAGTTCGCTCTCGACGCCTGCGGCGCCTGCTCTTGCGGGATGTCGTGGCTTGCATCCTTCATGGTCGTGCCCCCGGCAAATCATTGTGAACGAGGCATTTTTCCCAAGCTTCTTCCGCGCAACTGCAGCCAGTGTGGTCGATGCTCGGCAGCAGTCCGGCGGCATTCGGCTTCATTAGGGAGCACTGGCAAAGCGCTTGCGTGTAGGGATGCGATGACGCGTGGACGATCTGGTCTTTTGGACCTTGTTCCATGACCTCGCCGCCGTACATGACCACCACCCGATCGGCGAGCGCTGTGACAACCGCGAAGTCATGGGTGATCAGCAGGATCGCAAGGTTGTATTCCTCACGCTTCTCCGCCAGCAGTTTCAGGATCTGCATCTGCACGATCACGTCCAGCGCGGTGGTCGGTTCGTCGGCGATCAGCAACTTCGGCTGCCCGGCCAAAGCGGTGGCCACCATGACCCGCTGCGCCATGCCCCCGGATAATTCATGCGCAAACGCCTTGGCGCGGCGATCAGGATAGGGAATGCCGACGCTGTCGAGCAGGGAGACGACTTCTTTTCGTGCCGCGCGGCCTGTGATGCCACGGTGCAGCTTTAACGGCTCTTGTATCTGCGCCGTGACCCGCGAAGACGGGTCGAGCATGGCATGCGGCTGTTGAAAGAGCATCCCGATGTCGCCACCGCGCAGCCTGTTGAGCTCCTCATCGCTTTGTTTGAGGACGTCGCGGCCTTCAAACAGAACCTCGCCGCCGACAACTTCCAAGGCGGGGGGCAACAGCCTGGTCGAGGCAAGTGCGGTGACGCTTTTGCCCGAGCCGGATTCGCCAATCACGGCGACGACCTCGCCAGGATTGACCGTAAGGTTCAGGCCCTTCACGATGTCGCGGCCACCTTTGAGAGCGACGCGCAGATTGCGGATGTCCAAAAGCGGGCTCATTCCTTGGCCTCTTTGGCGTTGATTTCCAAGCCGTGGCCAATCCAGGTCACGCTCAATGCGGCAAGGAAAATGGCGATGCCGGGTACGATCATCAGCAAAGGCGCGCGCTCCATGTAGGGTTGTGCCGATGCCAGCATCAGGCCCCAGTCGCTTCCGGGCGGCTGAACGCCAAGACCCAGATAGCTCAATCCTCCGACGGTGATGAGCTTGTGACCGAACCGAATGAACGTGACTGCGGCAATCGGGCGGATGATGTTGGGCAAGATGTGTCGGAACAAAATGAAGCGCTGCGGCATGCCCAAAACCTCTGCCGCGCGCACATAGTCTTGCGCATTCACCGCTTTCGCCTGACCGCGCGCCAGACGCGCAAAGGGCGTCCAGCCTGTCAGGCTGAGGGCGAGGATCAGGGTGATCTGGCTGGGCCCAAAAATGCCGATCAGGAAAATCGCAATCACGACATCCGGGACCGAGATCAGCAGGTCCACCGTGCGCATTGCCAACTCGTCCACCAGACCGCCGCGGCGGCCCGCAACGATCCCGATCCATGTTCCAAGAGCCATGGTCACAACTGTTGTGACAGCCGCAATCGTCAGCGTGAACTGGCCGCCATGTAGCAGGCGCGAAAAGAGGTCTCGACCCAGGTGATCGGTTCCCAACCAATGCGTTGCACTTGGGCCCTGGAGCCTGGCGAGCAGGCTCTGCTTGGCTGGATCATGGGGCGATACCCATTCGGCGAACCCAACGAGGAACGCGATCACCAGCAAGAGCACAAGGCCAACCTTGAAGGTCCAATGCCGCGACATCATCATGGCAATCACGCCACTTTCGTTCACGGGTGCGGGGTTTGTTGCTTCAGCTACCACCTCGGGACCTCATCACTGGGTTGACCATCAAGTACCCTACGTCAGCGGCCGTATTGATCAGGATGGACAAGCCGACGATGGAGACGAAAGCGCCTTGCAACACGGGGATGTCATTGTTGACGACCGCCTCGTACAAAAGCCGTCCCATGCCAGGGATGCCAAAGATGACCTCAATGACCACGGCGCCGCCCAGCAGCCCCGCAAACCAAAGCGCAAAGAACGTCACGACCGGGAGTGACCCGTTGCGGATGCCGTGAAAGACGACAGCCTGCTTCAATGACAGCCCGCGCGCACGGGCCGCTGTGATGTAGCGGGCTTCCAGAACGTCCAGCATCGCAGCGCGGGTGACTTGGGTGAAATAGGCGGTGGGCCGAAGGCTCAGCGCCATAGCCGGGAGCACGACGCTCTCCCAAGAGGTCCAACCGGCTGATTGCAAGAACCCGAGCCAGACCACAAAGAAAAGAACAGATACAGGCGCGAACCAGTATTCCGGTGTCGCAACGAGCGTCTGGATCAGCAGCGTCGTAAAACTGTCCAATCGCCCACCGGGGTTCATCGCCGCCGCTGTGCCCAAGGGCAAAGCGATCAACAAAGCGACACCGAGTGCAGACAATGCCAGTGTCACCGACACGCCGAGCGCGCGCATGATCTCATCGCCAACAGGTTGGCGGTTTGCGAAGGACTTGCCAAAGTCGCCCTGTACCGCGTTGCCAAGCCAATTGAGATATTGAGTGACAAGCGGCTGATCCAACCCGAGCTCTTTGCGCATCGCCTCAACCCGGTCGGGATCGAGATCAAGGGAGGTGGAATTGGCGAGAAGGATGGTACGAGCGGGGTCCTCTCCGCCCAGCATCGGCACGCAAAACGCAACGATTGAAACGATTAGGATCATGAAAGACATGATCAAAAGTCGCCACAAAACCAGTTACCACATTGACCTTGCCCCTTTTTGCAAGAGCGGCAATCCGCATCGCTCACCGCAGCTCAAAAGTGCATCTGTTACCTGAATATTAACCTTGGTTTGTCTCGGCAGATTGCGTTGTAGTTAACGCGAATGCTGCCGAAAGACTCCGAGTTGGAGCGCGTTTGCGGCATATTGTAACGCTGCCGGATCGTATAATCGCGCCATGATATGCAGCCTTTCCCATGCGCGGGTCGGCCTGGTCTTGGGCCTGATGACCACCCAAACAATAGGCTGGGGCACGACGTACTCACAGGTCAGCATCCTCGCAGAGCCAATTGCGGCGGACACTGGTTTGGCCAAAAGCCAGATTTTTTTCGGCGTCACACTTCTTTACGCATGTGCGGCTGTCACCTCTGCCAGGGCTGGAAGACTTGCCGACCGCTTTGGCGGGTTGATCTTGCTGATAACAGGGTCCGTCGTCTTTTCGCTCGCGCTTTGGCTCATGTCGACCGCTGAGGGACTGGTGGGCTATCTCATCCCTTGGGCGATCATTGGCGGGTTCTTTCATGTGGGCCTGGTCACATCAGCCTATGCCGCACTGTCGCAAGTTCTCGGGCGGGATGCGGTTGGGGCGGTCACGACATTGACGATCGCCACGGGCCTTTGCTCGTCCATTTTCTGGCCCTTTTCGGAGTGGTTGTTGGCAACACACAGCTGGCGCGGCGTTTTGCAGATCTATGCCGCTTTGACCCTCTGCTTCGTTTTGCCGGTTCATGTTCTCTTGTGGTGGTTTTTGGGCAAACGTCGGTTGGACGATGCGGAGAATGCGCCGTCCCCGGCACCTTCGCGCGTTCCAGCCCACAAAGAGACACGGGTTCAGGCTTTGATGATTGCGGTTGCATCTCTGGGGGGGTTAGTCACCGTGGGCTTTGGCGTTGTTGCGATCGAGATGTTTACCGCGCTGGGCACGCCCAGAGCTGCAGCCGTCTGGGCCGCGGCGCTGATCGGCCCTGCCTACCTTGTGAGCCGCGGCGCCGCTTTTTGGCTCCAGCGTTGGACGAAGCCCACTCAGTTGACCGTCATCACATATGCGGCACTGCCGATAAGCATTTTCCCGCTTTTTCCTTTCGCATTTACCGGCACAGCCTTGCCCGGATGGGTCGCGGCCATGGTCGCTTTTGGCTTTGGCTTGCCAGGCGGCATGGTCGGTCTCGTGAAGTCGATCTTGCCACTCTATCTTTTTGGGTCAAACGGCTATGGTGCGCGCCTTGGCCTCCAGGCGCGGGGCACTGAAGCGGCAAGCGCCATTGCCCCGTCTGGATTCACGGTTCTCCTTGGTTTGAACGCAACGGGTCTTCTCGGTTCTGTCTTGGCTGTCTGTGCGGCGGCGCACTTTTGCGCCGTGCGCCTTGGCCACCTTGTGATCGGCACCGAACAAAGCGATGCAGAAGCGAAAAACAACGGTGCGCCGCACCAATGAAGTCCGGTACCTGGACTGGGTGTGCGTCTTTAAATTCCGCGACGCTCTGCGCGGTTTCTGAAACAAAATGCGGAAAATCCGAGGCCATAGAGCTTTTCCTACGGAAGAAACCTGATCGACAGTGGCAAATTCGGATGCAACTCCAAGATTTTGCAAGGAGCCAAATGAACAGGTGTGGTGGATGCACGACCTTACGCTTTCTCCAATGACAATTGACCACTTGCCTGCCGCGCTTGAGCTGTCGCGCGCAGAGCAGTGGCCACACCGCCTGGAAGACTGGGAGATGCTTTTGTCTCTGTCGGCGGGCTATGTCGCCATTTCAGGAAACTCAGTTGTCGGAACCGCACTGATTGCCGATTTTGGCGCTCAGATGTCGACGCTGAATATGATCATCGTCAGCAAGTCCGAGCGCGGCAAGGGGCTTGGGAAAAAGCTGATGAAGGCGGTCATGGCGGGCACCGAAGGGCGCGAATTGCGCCTGATTGCCACGCCTGACGGTCTGCCGCTTTATCAAAAGCTCGGGTTTGTGGCAGAGGCTGAAATCGACCAGTGCCAGGGCATCATGTCTGCCATACCCTCTGTCAGTCATGCAGCGACGCATGCAACAGCGCAGGATATGCCGGACATCGCAGGGCTAGATGCGCAGGTAACTGCGGCAGATCGAAAGCGGCTGCTCTCCTGGCTGGCCGACAATTCTGAGCAAGCGGTGATTCGTGGCGCAGATGGCGCGATAAGCGGATATGCATCCTGTCGCCGCTTTGGCCGTGGCTGGGTCATTGGTCCTGTGCTGGCGCGCGATATTGAGCAGGCAAAGGACCTCATCTGTTTTCTGGGCGCTTCCAAAACCGGCGCGTTCATGCGCATCGACACAGAGACAGCGCTTGGTCTGACGCCTTGGCTCGGCAGTCTCGGTCTTTTGCGGGTCGCCAGTGGGACCAAGATGCGAAAGAACGCATGCAGCGCGCCGCACGCCACCTTCGGCCTATTCAGTCAGGCCCTTGGATAACGCAGGATCATCCGATGCTCATAAACTCTCTGGCTGAACTTGATCGCGCGCACTGGGTGCATCCGGTATCTTCACTGCGTGGACATGAGCAAGCAGGCGTGCGGGTCATAACCCGTGCGAAAGGTGCCTGGATCACGGATCGTACGGGCGCAGAGCTGCTGGACGGGTTTGCCGGCCTCTGGTGCGTGAACGCAGGCTATGGCCAACAAAGCCTGATTGATGCGGCCACGCGACAGCTGAATGAGTTACCCTATGCGACCGGGTATTTCGGCGTGGGGTCTGAACCCGCGATCCGCCTGGCAGCCGAGCTGGCCGAACGTGCGCCCGGCGATCTGGATCATGTGTTTTTTACCCTGGGCGGCTCTGATGCCATCGACAGCACCATCCGTTACATCCAGCTTTATCAAAACGCCCTGGGCACCCCTGAACGGGATCAGTTCATCTCGCTCGCGTATGGATATCATGGCTCTACATCGCTTGGTGCAGGCTTGACGGCGCTTCCGGTCTTCCACAACGGCTTTCAAGTGCCCCATCGCTGGCAGCACAAGATCCCGTCTCACTACGCCTACCGTAATCCGGTTGGCACAGACCCCGACGTGATCATCGCGACATCGGTGGCGCAGCTTCGCGCGAAGGTCGCCGAATTGGGGGCGGACCGTGTCGCCGCGTTCTATGCCGAACCCATTCAGGGCTCAGGTGGCGTGTTGGTACCGCCGCGCGGATGGATGAAGGCAATGGGCGAGGCGTGCCACGAATTGGGTATCCTCTTTGTCGCTGACGAGGTGATCACCGGTTTCGGGCGAACGGGGTCGTTGTTCTTGAGCGCCGAGGAGGGTGCAAAGCCTGATATGATCACGACGGCAAAAGGGCTGACATCGGGATACGTCCCAATGGGCGCCGTGCTCATGTCAGACCGAATGTACCAAACGATTGCCGATGCCTTGGGCGATGCAGCCGTTGGACACGGATTTACCTACTCAGGGCACCCTGTTTCAGCGGCGGTCGGGCTTGCAGCACTCGCGCTTTATGAGGGCGGGCTGATGGCGCACGGCCGAAAGATGGGGGTGCGGCTCATGAAAGGGTTGCATGGTCTGTCTGATCACCCGCTTGTCGGGGACGTCCGAGGGCGCGGCATGCTCGCCGCGATTGAGCTTGTTACGGACAAGTCTTTGAAGACCCCATTGCCGCCATCTAGCGCACCTGCGCACCGCATTTTTGATCGCGCTTGGAGGGCAGGGTTGGTTGTCCGTGCTTTCGCAAATGGTGTGATTGGATTTGCCCCGCCACTGTGCTGCTCTTCGGATGAGATCGATCTGATTGTCGAGCGCACGCAGATCGTTCTGGATGAGACACTTGATGACCCCGATATCAGGGACGCGATGACGTTTTAGGACCGGGCCAGACCTCTCAGTCCTGGACCGTACTTTGCGCGGCTAAGCGCTTGAAACATGGTCAGGAAACAGTCGATCAAGGGGCAGGTGGCTCTTCACGAAGGGTGATTTCAGGACAACGTAGCTGAAATACTTATCAATCCCCGCGTTGGAATTCAGCAGCCGTTCCATGAGTTCCTGATACTCGACAACACCGCAGGTTATGAATTTGAGGAGATAGTCGTAGCCGCCGGAAATCAGGTGGCATTCCACGCAGTTATCAAGCTTGTTAAAGGCCTCCTGCGCGCGCGCGAAGTCTATCTGGCGGTGGTTTTTCAGCGTGACTTCCGTGAACACGGTCAGGTACTCGCCCAACAATTTCAGATCGACCTCTGCGGAGTAGCCCGAGATATATCCTGCCTCTTGCAGCTTTTTTACCCGCATGAGGCAGGGGCTCGGGCTGAGATGAACCAGTTTGGCCAGGTCCACATTCGACACGCGCCCATCTTTCTGCAACTGGCACAGAATATTGATGTCTATGCGGTCAAGTTTGTACGGACTCATCGGTTTCTCCTCAAAACGGGACCTCGCAGAATTTTATGCTGTCAAAAAATCTGCCAAAAGGGAAGAAATATAGCGAAAACGGAGCGGTTCAGCGCGCTGCCTTGCATGAGCAGGCCAAAAAAAGAGCATAATCTATCGCACGATTGGCCAATACAGAAAAATCTAGCGCTGTTAAGCCATACAAATACCTGACAAAATTGATCTGTTGAAAGGCCAGCCATGCCCGCACCGCTGCAACTTGTTCATTCGGACGTAGAACTGCCTGAAAAAGCAGATGTTGTGGTCATTGGTGGTGGCATTGTCGGGGTCTGTACGGCCTACTTTCTTGCCCGGTCCGGCGTTTCGGTCGCCTTGGTCGAGAAGGGTCGGATCGCTGCCGAGCAATCCAGCCGGAACTGGGGCTGGTGCCGTCAGATGAACCGCGACAAACGCGAACTCGCGCTTGCGACCCGCAGCCTCGAACTTTGGGAAGAGATACAAGCCGAAACCGGGGAAGATCTCGGGTTTTCCAGGTGCGGGCTTCTCTATCTCACAGACAAAGCGTCCGAACTGGAAGGCTGGGCCAAGTGGTGTGCCGCGGCCAAGTCCGACGGGATGAAAACGGAAGTCCTGTCTGCATCACAGGCCATGGAACGGGCGGTGGACAGTGCAAAGCCTTGGCTTGGCGGGATTTTCTCTCCCACCGATGGTGTAGCAGATCCCGCAATTGCAGGCCCCACCATCGCGCGCGCCGTTCAAAAGCACGGGGGCACCATTCACCAGTTTTGTGCAGCTCGGGGCGTGGAGCGGCAGGCGGGCCGCATCAGCGGTGTGGTAACGGAGCACGGCACAATCGCCACGCAGCGTGTCGTCATGGCAGGCGGCGCTTGGGCGTCATCGTTCTGTCGTCAGCTTGGAATATCGGTGCCGCAGTCCTCGGTCCGAAGCTCGATCCTTTCGATTACAGACCCAGGTTCAAAATTGCCGCCTGCGGTACATTCAGAAATGGTCTCCATCACCAAACGCAGCACCGGTGGATATACGTTGGCCATCTCGGGCCTTGCGCGTATCGATCCGACATTTCAGGCCTTGCGCTACGGCAACCGCTTCATTCCGATGTTTATCCAACGTCGTGACTATCTCAAGCCGGGCGGGATGCAGGCGCTTCGCTCGGGTCATGAAACCTTGCGCAAATGGCGGCTCGACCAAATCACACCGATGGAGAAAGTTCGCATTCTCGATCCAATCCCCGATCAGGCCACAATTGACGAAACCCTGCGCCGTGCCCGTTTGCTTTTTCCGGCTTTGGGTGCGTCAGCGTTGCAGAACGGGTGGGCCGGCTACATCGATAGCACGCCAGATGGTGTGCCTGTCATCGAAGAAGTGGCGCCCGGCTTCATTCTTGCTGCGGGAATGTCGGGGCATGGGTTCGGCATTGGACCCGGCGTGGGGCAGCTGACCGCGGCGCTGGCCCGAGGCCAAACACCAGATCTGTCCCATCGCCAATATGGGCTTGCCCGCTTGCAACGTGGCGCGGTGGAGGTATCGGACTTCTGAAATCCCGCGCAACGCAGTTTTCCACCGGAAAAAAGGGGGCTGACGCGGGCAGACTGCGCTTTTCGCACGCATCCGACACATGTGAGCGCAGAACACCCGGTGCAATAGGCGCGCAATCCGCGCAACAGGTGCCGGTAGGCGAGGCGGTCACGCCTCAATACTCGATATAGCGGCCGGCCAGTTTTCGTCGTTTTTCAAAATCGTTGATGCGCCGTTGTTCCTCCTCATCCCCTTCCGCAACCACGGTTGCCAAAAGCGTTTCGATCAAGCCAACCATGGCCCCCAATGACGGGTAGTAATGCGGGCTGCTTGTCTCTGCGAAAAGGGCAAAGTCGGCATGTTCGACCAACGGAGAGCTTGGTCGGTCCGTCATGGCGATGATGCGGGCGCCCTGCGCTTTGCTGAACTTCAGCGCATCGACCGTGCGCGTCGCACAAGGATTAAGGCCAATGCCAATCACAACGTCTGCATCACAAAGCGTCCCTATATCTTCTGCCGCAACAGCATACTCCGGACCAATAACGCGGAGATTTGGCAAGATCATCGACCCCGTCGCTTTCATCAGTGTCGCCATGACATAGGCCGCCCCAGAACCTACCAAAAGACACTTAGGGGCGTCCCGTATCAGATGAGCGACGTCTGAAAGGTTGGCGAGGTTTGTTGCAGAGAGGGTCAACCGCAAGTTCTCTTTGCTTGATGCCAAAAGGCGCTCTGACAAAACGCTTGATGTTGCGTCGCCATCGGGTCGATGCAGTGCACCAGCGCGGGCTCCAAATCCGGTCGAAATGAGCTGCGTTTGAAAGCTCGCTTTAAAGTCCTCGTAGTTCTCAAAACCGAGTTGGCGCGCAAGCCGCAGCATCGTCGTGGACGTGACGCCAACAGTGTTCGCAGCACTTCGCATGGAGTTCAGCGCGATCTGATCCGGGTAGTCCACAGCATATCGTGCGGCGAGCGCCAACTTCTTTGGAAGGTTGGGAATCTCCTGTCGCAACTTTTGAACAATATCCATGTCGCACCACGCTCTCCTTGCGCAGCAAATGATATTTTTCTGCAGGTCTCAACTCAAGGGGCGCCAAAAATAGAGCAAATGATATTTGTGTGTTGTCATTCGCAGCATTCGCTGCATAATTTGCCCGACTCGCAGCAAATGGTTCATGATGACGCAGTACTCCGCATTCTCGGTCTTCAAGCATGCGCTTGGCGGCAATAAGGGCTGGGCGCGCGCCTGGCGTGATCCCGAACCAAAGCCGACCTATGACGTCGTCATCGTGGGCGGCGGAGGGCACGGTCTGGCAACGGCCTATTACCTCGCTAAGGAACACGGGATCACCAATGTCGCGGTGATTGAAAAGGGTTGGCTGGGGTGCGGCAACACCGGGCGGAACACGACGATCGTGCGGTCCAACTATATGATGCCCGGCAATACGATGTTCTATGAACGGTCGATGAAGCTCTGGGAGAACCTGAGCCAGGATCTCAACTATAACGTGATGATGTCCCAGCGGGGCCAGTACAACCTGTGCCATTCTCCCGGACAGATGGATGCAGCACGGCGGCGCGGGAATGTCATGCGGGCAAATGGCATTGATGCTGAGCTGTTTGACCGCGCGGAAATCAAGCGCCGCCTGCCGTATCTGGATTACGCCAACAGCGCGCGTTTTCCCATTCATGGCGCAATTTATCAGCGCCGGGCGGGCACAGCGCGCCATGATGCTGTGGCTTGGGGGTTTGCGCGCGCCGCGGACCGGCGCGGCGTCGATATTCTGCAGCAGCGCGAAGTAACCGGCTACCTTTATGACGGGGCCAAGATCGTCGGTGTGCAAACGAACCGCGGCGATATCCGCGCGAGGAAGGTAGGGCTATGTGTTGCAGGCCATTCTGGGCATCTGGCCAAAATGGCTGGCCTGCGCTTGCCAATTGAGACTCATGCGCTGCAGGCGTTTGTAACGGAACCCTACAAACCGCTCGTGGACACTGTCATCAGCTTTGGTGCCGCGCATTTTTATATCAGCCAGTCCGACAAGGGCGGGCTTGTCCTAGGCGGCGATCTGGACATGTACAATTCCTATGCACAGCGGGGCGGGCTGCCCATCGTCGAGCACACATTGGCGAGTGCAAAGGCGCTGATGCCCTGCCTTTCGCGGCTGAAGCTCTTGCGGCATTGGGCAGGGGTTATGGACATGAGCATGGATGGCTCGCCCTTCATTACCAAGACACCGGTAGATGGGCTCTATCTGAATGGGGGCTGGTGCTATGGCGGGTTCAAGGCAACGCCAGCCTCAGGTTGGTGTTTTGCTCACACGATCGCCCGTGATGCGCCTCATCCAGATAATGCTGAGTTTAACCTGAACCGTTTCGCGCGCGGCTCTCAGATTGATGAAAAGGGCGTAGGCCCGCAGCCAAATGCGCATTGAGAAAAGCCGATGATCAAGATTGACTGCCCGATTTTTGGACCGCGCCCGGAGACCGAGTTTGTCTACGGTGGGGACGCGACTGTAGAGCGCCCAGAACTGAGCGAGGACACCCCAGAGCCCTGGCTGGATTACGTGTTCCTGCGCGACAACCCGCGCGGCACACACAAGGAATACTGGCAACATATTCAAGCGCGTCATTGGCTGGTCGTTGAACGCAACACACTGACTCACGAGATTGTGGCGGTGAGCTTGGCAAACGAGGTGGTCGTATGAAACGGCTCGCCTCCGGCGGGCGGATTGAGCGGACGTCACCGCTAAGCGTTACGTTTGATGGTCGGCAACTGCAGGCGTTCAAGGGGGATACCCTGGCCTCGGCCATGCTCGCAAACGGTGTTTCGGTGGTTGGGCGCAGTTTCAAGTACCACCGCCCACGCGGCATCTATTCAGCAGGCGTCGAAGAGCCGGGAGCGCTGGTGCATCTGCGCGAAGGTGATCGCCAAGAGCCCAACGTGCGTGCAACAGTCACCGAAGCTTTTGAGGGTCTTGTCTCGAGCAGTCAGAACGCCTGGCCGAACCTGCGGTTTGATCTTGGCGCTGTGAACAACATGCTCAGCCCGTTTCTGAGCGCTGGCTTCTACTACAAGACATTCATTGGGCCCTTTAGGCACTCCACACGTTTCTGGATGATCTGTGAGACTTTTATTTGCAAAGCCGCAGGGATGGGGCGGGCGACCACCCTTTCCGATCCTGACACCTACGAAAAACGCACGGCGTTTTGTGACGTTCTGATCGTCGGCGGTGGTGCGGCTGGGCTGTCGGCCGCTCTGGCGGCTGGCCGTGCCGGTGCCGATGTCATTCTGGTCGAACAGGACATCGAATTGGGCGGTGCAATCCTATCGGACCCTGTTGAAGGTGAAAGCGATCGATGGCGCGCTGCCCGGATCGCAGAACTAGAAGCGCTTGAAAACGTTCGTATTCTGACCCGGACGACTGCTTTTGGCGCCTATGACGGTGGGGTCTTTGCTTTGATCGAACGCGTCTCTGATCACGTGGCTGCCCCGGTCAACAATCAGGTGCGCCAACGCTACTGGCTGATAAACGCACCCCGCTGCGTCATGGCGACCGGGGCATTGGAGCGACCGCTTGTGTTTGGGGGCAATGACAAACCAGGCGTGATGCTTGCAGGGGCGGTCCGCAGTTATTTGCATCGCTACGCATTCCTTGCCGGTGCACAAATCGTCGTCGCGACAAACAACGATAGCGCTTATGCAACTGCGGCTGATCTGGCGGGGGCAGGGGCGTCTGTGACAGTGGTGGACATGCGCGCCTCTGTCGCCGAAGGGTTAAAAGACCGTCTCGCCGGTGCAGGCATTACGCTGCACCTGGGTCACGGGGTTTTGCGGGCCACAGGATGGCAAGCGGTGAAAGCGGCGGTCATTGCGCCGGTAGACGAGAGGGGGCGCGCCATCGGCGACCCATATGTCTTGCCTGCGGACACAATTGCCGTGTCCGGCGGTTGGGCTCCGGTGGTGCATCTATGGTCCCAGCGCTTCGGAAAGCCGATTTACAGGGAAAACGGGCATGCGTTCGTTGCGCCAGAAGACCCAGGATGTCCGATCCAGCCTGCAGGTCTCAGTGCCGCAGCCACCTCAATTGAAGAGGTCATTGAACAAGGCTTCCAAGAAGGCGTGTCAGCGGCGCGCGCGGCCAAGATAGACGGGCCTTTCGGTCAAGCGCCCGACCGTTTCAAGACCGGTCCGTTCTGGCAGCATGACAGCTCTCCAAACTGGGTCGTACTTGCGGCTTCGGGCAAACCAAAAGGAAAGGCGTTTGTCGATCTGCAGCATGACGTGAAGCTCAGCGACATCGATCAGGCCCATCAAGAGGGGTACATCTCGGTCGAACACCTCAAACGGTATTCGACCCTTGGCATGGCGACAGATCAGGGCAAGACATCGAACGTAAACGCTTTGTCACGGCTGGCAGATCTGCGCGGTGCGTCGATCACGGACGTCGGCACAACAACGTTCCGTCCACCTTTCACGCCGATCTCAATGGGTGCGATTGTTGGGCACGAACACGGACGTCATTTTCAGCCAACGCGTTTTTCGCCCATTCATCACTGGCATGTCGAAAATGGCGCCAAAATGACAGAGGCCGGCGCTTGGATGCGCCCGTGGTATTATCCGCAAGAAGGCGAAAAATTGCGCGAGGCCTATATCCGGGAGGCCGCCCATGTGAGGTCCTATGTCGGCATGGTCGACGTCTCTACTTTGGGCAAGATTGCCGTTCAAGGACCTGACGCCGCCGAGTTTTTGAACCGTGTCTATGTGAATGGATGGAAAACCTTAGCTGTCGGGCGGCTCCGCTATGGGGTCATGTTGCGCGAGGATGGCTTTGTCATGGACGATGGCGCCACAGCGCGCCTGGGCGCGCAGGACTATTTCATGTCAACGACAACGGCCAACGCCGCCAAGGTGCTCTCCAGGATGGAGTTTCTTTTGCAGACGGCGTGGCAGGATTTGAAAGTTCATGTCACCAGTGTGACAGATCACTGGGCAGCGATTGCTGTTGCTGGTCCAAACGCCCGCGCGCTTTTGGGCGATGTCACGAAAGCCGACCTTTCAAAGGAGGCGCTGCCCAACAATCATTTCACACAGGCGCGCATCGCGGATGTGGCTCTGCGTATCCACCGAATGTCCTATTCGGGTGAATTGGCCTATGAGGTATATTGCCCCTCTGGGTATGGACGACAGGTTTGGCAGGCGATCCATCGGGCAGGCGCCAAGTACAACCTGATCCCTTACGGGACAGAAGGCATGGGCGCCCTGCGGATCGAAAAGGGGCACATCGCCGGTCCCGAAATCGAAGGCCGGACGACGCTCAAAGACCTTGGTCTGGAAGGCTTTGCCTCATCGAAAAAGCCTTTCGTGGGGTCTGTTCTACGCAAACGTCCCGTGTTGGAAGATGTGTCCCGCCCCGTTCTCGTCGGTCTGGAAATCGACGGGGCAACAGGGGCAAAGCCGGGTGCGCTTCTGTTTGCTGAAACCGCAAAAGCCGAAGGTCATGGCGAGGGGTGGGTCTCTTCGACGACCTATTCACCGGCGCTGGGCAAGAACATTGCCATGGGCCTTTTAAAGAACGGCGCAAATCGCAAAGGCGAAACGGTGCAAATCGTTGATTTCGTGGGTCATCAAACTGTGAAGGCCAAGGTCGTTTCCCACCATTTCTTTGACCCCGATGGCGTGCGGCAGAATGGTTGAGCCGGTAACGCTTCTTGCCCAAAAGCAAGTGCCGGGGACATACGGTGCGCAGGGGCTGTCCGCCGTCGTGATGGGAACACGTCCTGTCCGGGGGCTGTCTCAGATCGCGGGTTGGGACAGTTTTGACAAGGCGGCCGCGCCTGTTTTGAAATCGCTGGGATTTGCGGGCCTTGGCGACTATCGCAAGGCACAGGTCCGGGGTGATGTCACAACCTGGCGCGCCGCTCCAGGCAAGATCCTGATCGAGGGGGCAGGGGACCTGTCGAAGTACACGTCCGACGCGCTCGCGGTTCTTGATCTCGGACATGCACGGGCTGTGATCACACTAGAAGGCTCTTGTGCGCGCGACGTGTTAAGCACGGTTGTGGCGTTGGACATGCGCGAACGGACATTTCCAGCCGGTTGCTATGTGCAGACAGTGGTGCACCATGTCGGTGTGATGATCCACTGCACCGGGGACGACAGTTTCGACATTTTTGTACCTGCTTCATGGGCTGAAACGATTTGGGATTTCGTCTTCTGCAATGCTGTTAGTTTCGGTGTCATTGTAAAAGGACCGCCTGACTCATGAGTTTTCCAGGCTCCATGCGAAGATGGAGCCTCTGCCAGCCGTGCCATTCATGGCGGGCTGGGGTGGTGCTTGGATGAGGGCACGCTTGGTCGGCGCGAAGACGGGCGGCCTCGCGTTGGAGGCGAGATGGTCTGAGCCATGGACCAATGCGGGGCAATGGATTGCGCTGCCCGTTGTGCGAAGTCTGAGCGCCCCCGCCGGTTATCGGGGTTCAAAGTGCCTCTGCGATTTGCTTGACCAGTTTTGCCACGTCCTCGTCCGCCTTGTGACGCGGGCGCGCCTGAGTGATCTTTGTTTCCAGCGCGATCTGCGCGGGGCTTCCGGACAGGACAATGACCCGATCCGCCAGCAGCACTGCTTCCATGATATCATGGGTGACGAAAATGATCGCCTTGCGGCTGACCTCCCAGACGCGCAGCAGTTCCTGTTGCAGGGCCTCGCGGGTCAGCGCATCCACAGCGGAAAAAGGTTCATCCATCAATAGCACATCCGGTTCCACTGCCAGCGCCCGCGCGATGCCCCCGCGCTGGGCCTGACCCCCAGACATCTGGTGCGGGTAGCGGTCGGCAAGCGCCTCCAGTCCGGTCAGGCGCAGGACCTCGCGCACGCGGGCCGCGCGGTCAGGCTTGGACAGCGAGAGCCCCTCAAGCCCGAAGGCCACATTCGCGGCCAGCTTGCGCCAGGGCATCAGGCGCCCGTCCTGAAACACGATCCCCCGGCGACGCCGATCGTTGCGTTTTTCCGCGTTGAGCCGGATCGCGCCCGACTGCGGTTCGAGCAGCCCCGCAAGGACCCGCAGCAGCGTGGATTTGCCCACGCCAGAGCCACCAACGATGGCCACGAATTCGCCATGGGTCACCTCAAGGCTGAACCGGTCCAGAACCGGCTCTTGCGCCTTGGGGAACTGCAGGCGGATGTCTTGTGCGCTCAGGACGGTCGCCATTTCAATGCCCTTCGTTCGGCCCAACTGAACATCCAGTCGCTGGCGCTATAGACGGCGGAGATCGCCAGCATGTAGACCACAACCGCCTCATAGGCGCCCACGCCCGCGGCGGCATTCATTTCCTGGCCCATGCCGGGCACGCCCAAAAGCTCTGCGGCGATGAGCGTCATCCAGGCCTGTCCCACGCCGGTGCGCAGGCCCGACAGGATGCCGGGCATCGCGGCGGGCAAGGTGACGGCGGAATGGAGCCTGAAATAAGCCCCCTGGCCAAAAGCGCGGGCCAATTCAGCAAAGCGCGGATCGACGTTTTTGACCGCTGAATAGGTGGCAAAGTAGTTGACCCAAAAGACCCCGATGGCGATGACAAAGGCCGCACCTGCGTGGCTCACCTTGAACCACGCGATGGCGAATACCACCCAGGCCAGCGGCGGGATGGGCCGTAGGATGCGTGCGAGCCAGGCGTGCACATCGTCAAACGAGCGGCTCGTGGCCGCAAATCCGCCGACCAGGAAACCAAAAACGCTCCCGATGGCGAGGCCCCAGACGTAGTGGATCAGGCTCGACCCGATGGCCGGCAGCAGCCGACCCGTCCTGAATTCCTCCAGCGCCGCTGCGGGCACAAGAAAAGGATCAGGCATGGTGCCGCGCCGCACCCATTCGTAGGCCTCCGCGGCCTTCCAGAGCGCGATGAACGCGATCAGCCCGAGCGCGCCCATGAGGATCGCCCGGACCTGGGGGTGAAACGTCGCGCGCATGGGAGGCTCAAGAGCCTCCCAAACGGTCAAAGATCGACACGTCGAAAAGCGCGCCCAGATCCACGGGCTTTTTCAGCGTGCCAAGTTCCGCCTGGAAGTCGTGCATGGCCTGCGTGCCGTCCACGATGAAGTTTGGATCAGCGACAAAAGAGGCAGCCGAGCGTTCCAGCGCGGAAAGCACGATGTGCGCGGGCAGCCGCCCACCGCCCACGTATTTGCCCACGGAAGGTGCAGCGCGCGCCGCATCGGTTTTCAGCACATTGGTCGCGCGGGCGTGGGCGGCCACCAGCGCTTCGATGGCCTCCGGGTGATTGAGGATCGCCTCTTGCCGGATCGCAAGGACCGCGCCAGGCTGGCTGGGGAAAAGCTCGGAGCCGCTCGCCACGACCGTTGCCGTCTCCTCTCGGTCAAGCACGATGCTGACGATGGGCTCCAGGATCGCTGCGGCGTCCACAGCAGCTGTTAGCAGGGCCTGCTGCACCTGTGCGGCCCCCTGGTAGATGATCTCTACCTCATTTGGGTCTGCGCCCAGTTGCTTGCGCAACCAATACTGGAAAACGGTCTCTGGCACAGATCCCACCGGGAAGGTCGTAATCACCGGCTTGCGGCCCTTGTCCGATGCAAAGCGCTTGAACGCCGTGGCGGGGTCTTCTTCAAAGTAGGGCGCCAGTTCGCCCAGAGCGATCACTGAGATCTGTTCGACGATGTTGGACGCCACGACCTTGATGTCTGCGCCGCGTGCCCGCGACACCATGGCGGGGCCAATGCCGATGTAGGCCACGTCGAGCTGGCCTGCGAGAAGCGCCTGCACCATGGCGGGCCCATTCTGGAATTGCACTAGCTCGGGCTCGATCTGAGCTTGCGCGATCCAGCCTTCTTCAAGCGCCACGAAAAGCTGAGAAATCGGCAAGATCGGCATGTATCCGATCTCAAGCGCGGTGGTGTCTTCGGCCTGGGATGCGGCGGGCAGCAGCGTGCCAAGCCCCAGCGCCAGGGACATCAGTAGTTGTTTCATGTCGGCCTCCTTGAATTTGGCGCGACGGTATTTTGCACGCCTTGGATTGGCGAGGCGGCGCGGCCCCGAAAAGACGGAAGTTCGGCTTTGCGCGTGGGAAAGGGACACCCGTACCGGAGCATCCACGGCAATGAGAACATTTGGCCGCCGCCAAAAGGGCCCACAGGCTGGCCTCAAGCGGTTTTGGCGCGGCATGGAGGCGCGTGGGTGCGGTGTTGCCCCGCCATTTGGCCCCATATTGACGCGTCACGCACATCGGCGTACTTCATGCGTGTGGTGATTTGTTACCGGATTGCGGGCCACGTTAAAGAAGTCGCTAAAAGGTCAGGAGAAAGCCCCTTTCGCTTGACCGCGATCGGGGTTTTTTGAGTCCAGGGTGGTTCCTGGGCGGAAAGGCAAGTCAGATGAGCAAGGATTGGAGCAAAGGGACACGCGCGGTGCACGCAGGCACGCGCCGCAGTCAGTATGGCGAGGTGAGCGAGGCGATCTTTCTCACCCAGGGCTTCGTTTATGACAGTGCTGAACACGCGGAAACGCGGTTTTTGGAAAGCGGCCCGGATGAATTCATCTATGCCCGCTACGGCAATCCCACGGTCGCGATGTTCGAGGACCGGATCGCATCGCTGGAGGGGGCGGAGGACGGATTTGCCACTGCTTCGGGCATGGCCGCCGTGTCCGGCGCACTGATGTCAATGCTGAAAGCGGGCGATCACGTCGTCTCTGCCCGCGCGCTTTTTGGCTCCTGTCTTTATGTGCTCGAAGAGGTGCTGACGCGCTTCGGCGTGGAGGTCACCTTTGTCGATGGCACCGACCTTGCGGCCTGGGAGGCGGCGATCAGGGGCGACACTAAAGTGGTTTTCTTCGAATCGGTGGCTAATCCCACGCTGGAAGTCATCGACATCGAAGCAGTGGCCCGGCTGGCCCATGCCAAAGGCGCGGGCGTACTGGTCGACAATGTCTTTGCCACCCCGGTCTATTCCCGCGCGCTTGAGCAGGGGGCGGATGTGGTAATTTATTCTGCGACGAAACACATGGACGGGCAAGGCCGCGCGCTGGGCGGGGTGATCTTGGGCACGCAAGAGTACATCCGCAAGACGGTTGAGCCCTACATGAAGCACACCGGCGGCTCCATGTCGCCCTTTACCGCCTGGGTCATGCTCAAGGGGCTTGAGACGATGACGCTGCGCGTGAAGGCGCAGACCGCCACTGCACTGGCGCTGGCGGAGGCCGCCGAAGGGCAAGCCGCCCTTGCCCGTACGATCTATCCAGGTCTGGCCTCGCATCCCCAAAACGCATTGGTACAGCGGCAGATGGGGCAGGGGGGCACCGTGCTGTCGCTCGACTTTCAGGGGGGCAAGGACGCGGCCTTCCGATTTCTTAACGCCATTGAGGTCGGCATCATCTCCAACAATCTGGGCGATGCCAAGACGATCATGACCCATCCCGCCACCACCACCCACCAGCGCCTTTCAGAAGACCAGCGCGCCGCGCTTGGCATTACGGAGGGGCTGGTCCGCGTATCCGTCGGTCTGGAGGATGTGGAAGACCTCAAACAGGATGTCCTTCAAGCGCTCTCAAAGGTCTGACTGCCCGCGCCGGGCCCAAGGCGCATTTGCATCGAATGCGGCCTGAAACACCGGGCCGCGGTAACCGCCTGTTCAGCCTTTCTCCGGCTAATCTCTCCTCAACTTAAAGAGGAGGCCATCATGGCAGTTGTGGCGCGGACGTTGGAGCGGATGAGAGAGCATCTGGGGCTCGACATCGCCTATATCTCTCAACTCGACGGCGATGACATGATCGTGCGCGCCCATTGCTCGCCCGACTTTCCCGCCGACCTGCCCGATCAGATGACCATCCCGCGCGCCGCGGGCTTTTGCACCCACATGGTCTCGGGTGAGATCCCTCAGATCATTCACGACACGTCCCAAATCCCCTTGGCGCGCGACCTGCCGACGCGGCATGATTTCAACATCCAGTGCTACATCGGCGTGCCGCTGCACCGGGAGGATGGCACGGTCTACGGCTCGCTCTGCGCGCTGGGCCATCACCCGAATGAGACGCTCAATGACCGCGATCTGAGGTCGATCAAGCTCTTTGCCGAGATCGTGGCAGAGCAGATCGACGCGGAGCTTGAAGACCGCCGCGAGCATGCTGAACGCCTGGCGCGGGTGTCCGCCGTGATCGAGGAGGAGGCCTTTGACCTGCATTTCCAGCCGATCGTGGTGTTGGAAAGCGGGCAGCTCAAAGGGTTTGAGGCGCTCTGCCGGTTCCAGGGCACCCCCTACCGGACGCCCGACAAATGGTTTGGGGAGGCGGAGGCGGCGGGCCTTGGCGTGGAACTGGAGCTTGCGGTTATCCGCAAGGCGCTTGAGACGATGCGCGATCTGCCGGACGGTCTGAGCATCGGGCTCAATCTGTCGCCGGAATGCCTGCTGAGCGAAAGCCTGATGGACATCTTCTTTGACTGCCCGCGCGAGCGGCTCTTGCTGGAGGTGACGGAACACGCGGTGGTGCGCGATTACGCCGCCCTTGGCGCGCGGATTGCGCAGTACAAGGCGCAAGGCTTTCGCATCGCGGTAGATGACGCGGGCGCGGGCTATTCCAGCCTCAGCCATATCCTTCAGTTGCAACCGGATGTGATCAAACTGGACATGTCGCTCACCCGTAACATCCATGAGGACCCGGTGCGCCGGTCACTGGCCAATGCGCTGACGGTCTTCGCGCGGGAAACCAATGCGGAGATCGTGGCGGAAGGCATTGAAACCGGGGCGGAGCGCGATGTGCTGGAGCATCTGGGAGCGCACTACGGGCAGGGCTATTACTTTGCTAAGGCAATGCCTGTGGAAGAAGCGATCCGTTTTGCCGCGCGCCCGAGGCATCAGAGAGGGCCGGAAAGTGCGGCGATGCGTGCCTGAGGCTGAACGCGTTCAGCGCCCGTTCGATCTGTTTCGAGGCCAGGAAACGGCGACTACGGCGCCAAGTAACAACGCGGCCATGGCGTACCAGGTCAGCGCATAGGTCAGATGGGTGTTGCGGAAGGTGATGATGGTCATCCCGCCGCGCGGCCAGTCATCCTCAGCGTCCGTGTGATCGGCGTCGATGAAGTAATCCAGCGTCTCGCCAAGGCCCACCGCCTCCGACATGGCGAGCGTGTCGCGCGACACCCAGCGGCCCGCCTCGGGGTCATTGCTTTCCAGCAGCGTGCCCTCAGGCTCTGAGGGCCGCAATAGCCCGGTGATCTGCGTGGGCAGGGGTGTGAGGGTGCTGGGTTCAAGCGAGGGCACGAAGCCGCGATTGACCCAGAGGATGCCGTAGCGCGTCTCAAGCGGGCTCATGACCCAATCGCCGGGGCCAAGCTCTGTCAGTGCTTTCACCCGCAACTCCGCGTCCATGGGCGTGCCTTCCACGCGGGCACGCAGGTAGGCGTGGTCCTCTGCCCGAAAGTCGCGGGGGAGCGCTTGCGGCGGTCCAAAGGCGCGCGCGTCCACTGCTGCGATCAGATCTTGCTTCCATTCAAGGCGCTGCAACTGCCAGGTGCCTAGCGCTATAAAGGTCGCAAAGGCCAGCCCGCAGAGCGCCAGTGCGAAGACGCGCCGCCAGAGCGGCGCGCTCGGCTCTGCGGCGGTGTCTGTCACGGCAGGTTGCGCACGCGCTCGATCACGTCGTGATCGGGCATCATGTTTTCATTGAGGTGCAGCATCACCCAGATCGACCCCGCGAGGATGATGACCAGCAGCACGGCGGTAAAGAGCAGCGACATCGCTTGCCAGCCTTCCTCCGCCTGCACGGTGACGTGCAGGAAGTAGAAGACATGGACCATGATCTGCAGCGCGCCGAGGCTAAAGATGATCACCAGTGCCCAGGGCAGGGAAACCTGCACATCGCCCATCACGACCCAGAACGGCACGACCGTCAGCACCACCGACAGCAGAAAGCCAATGATGTAGGAGCGGTAGGAGCCGTGGGCGTGCTCCGCGCCGTGGCCGTCGTTTGACTGAACGCTCATATCAGAACCCCTGTGAGGTATACGAAGGAAAAGACGCCGATCCATATTAGATCGAGGAAGTGCCAAAAGAGGCTGAGACACAGGACCCGGCGCTCGTTGGCGGGCGTCAGCCCGTGCATCTGCACCTGCGCGAGGAGCACCGTGAGCCAGATGGCCCCCGCCAGCACGTGCAACCCGTGGGTGCCCACGAGGAACCAGAAGGACGACAGGAAGGCGCTGGCCGTCGGCGTGGCGCCGAGGTGCCACAGATGCGCGAATTCCTCCAATGACATGTAGAGGAAGGCGGCCCCGAGGACTTGCGTCACGAGAAGCCAGGTCATCAAGCCGGCCTTGTTGCGCTGCTGCATGTTGATCACGGCAAAGCCGAAGGTGATCGAGGACAGCAGCAGGAAGGCCGTGGCGATCGCGATCTTGTCGATCTCGAAAAGGTCCACCGGCGCGGGACCCGCCGCGTAGTTCTGGCCCACCACTGCGTGCACGGCAAAGAGGATGCCGAAGATCAGGCAATCGCTCATCAGGTAGAGCCAGAACCCCAGCATCGTGCCAGTATCGTGGGCATGGGCGTCGTCGGCCGCGTGATCGTGGTGCGGCTCTTCCAAGATGTAGAAGTCAAAGCCGTCCTTGGGGGCGGGAATGGGGCTGTGCGATACCATCTGACTTATTCCGCTGGCGCTGTGGACATGGCGTTTTTGGTCTCCATCGCGCGCACCTCATCGGCGGGGATGTAATAGTCGCGGTCATAGTTGAACGTGTGCCCGATGCCCCAGGCCAGCGCGCCGAGGAAGCCCAGCAGGGCCAGCCACCAGATGTGCCAGATCAGCGCGAAACCCATGACTGTCAGAAAGCCGGAGATGATGATCCCGCTCGCGGTGTGGTGCGGCATGTGGATGGGCACATACCCGGAGGTCGGCTTGGCAAAGCCCACCCGCTTCATGTGGTCCCAGGCATCCAGCTGATAGACCTGCGGCGTGAAGGCGAAGTTGTAATAGGGCGGCGGCGAGGTCGTGGACCACTCCAACGTGCGCCCGCCCCAGGGATCATCCCCGCAAGCCAGCTCCTCGCGCCGCCGGATGGAGACGAAGATCTGGATGAGGAACGCCACCACGCCCACCGCGATCATCAGCGCACCAATGAGGGCGGTGAAGAAATAGCCCGCATAGATCGTGTCTTCGAATTGGCTCAACCGCCGCGTGACGCCCATCAGGCCCAGCACGTAAAGCGGCATGAAGGCAAAGTAGAAGCCCACCACCCAGCTCCAAAAGCTGACCTTGCCCCAGAAGGGGTCGAGTTTGAACCCGAAGGCCTTGGGCCACCAGAAGACGATGCCCGCGAAGATGCCGAAGACAACCGCACCGATGATCACGTTGTGGAAGTGCGCCACGAGGAAGAGCGAGTTGTGCAGGACGTAATCCGCAGGCGGCACCGCCAGCAGCACGCCCGTCATACCGCCGATCACGAAGGTCAGCATGAAGGCGATCACCCACATCATCGGCAGCTCAAACTCGATCCGGCCCTTGTACATGGTAAAGAGCCAGTTGAAGAGCTTGGCCCCCGTGGGGATCGAGATGATCATCGTCGTGATCCCGAAAAAGGAGTTCACATCCGCGCCTGCGCCCATCGTGAAGAAGTGGTGCAGCCAGACGATGTAGCTCAGGATCATGATCACCGCGATGGCGTAGACCATGGAGGTGTAGCCAAAGAGCCGCTTGCGCGCGAAGGTGGGCACAATCTCCGAGAAGATGCCGAAGATCGGCAGCGTAAGGATATAGACCTCCGGGTGGCCCCAGATCCAGATGAGATTCACGTACATCATCGGGCTGCCGCCCATCTCGGAAGTGAAGAAATGCGTGCCGAGGTAGCGATCAGCGGTCAGCAGCGCGAGCGTGGCCGTAAGGACCGGAAAGGTCGCCACGATCAGGATGTTGGTGAAAAGCGTGGACCAGCAGAATATCGGCATCTTCATCCAGGTCATGCCGGGCGCGCGCATCTTTACCAGTGTTACAATCAGGTTGATGCCCGACAGCGTCGTGCCGAGACCTGCGATGTTGAGCGCCCAGAGGTAGTAATCCATGCCGACGCCGGGGCTGAAGGTGAGGCCCGACAAAGGCGGATAAGCCAGCCAGCCGGTGGCCGCGAATTCGCCCACGAAAAGCGAGATCATGATCAGCACGGCACCCGACACAGTCAGCCAAAAGCTGAAGTTGTTCAGGAACGGAAAGGCCACGTCCCGCGCGCCGATCTGCAAGGGCATCACGTAGTTCATGAAACCGGTGATGAAGGGCATCGCCACGAAAAAGATCATGATCACACCGTGCACGGTGAAGACCTGATCGTAGTGATAGGCGGGCAGGAACCCAACGTAGCCCGCCGAGGCCAGCGCTTGATGCAGCCGCATCAGCACCGCGTCCGAGAAGCCCCGCACCAGCATCACGGTGGCCAGCACCATGTACATGATCCCGATCTTCTTGTGGTCGGTGGTGGTGAACCACTCATTCCACAGATAACCCCAGAGCCGGTAATACGTCAGCGCGCCGAGCAGGGCAGTGGTCAGGATCACCACCGCGATGAACGTCCCGAAGATCACCGGGTCGTAGAACGGGAAGATGTTCCAATCGAGCTTGCCCCAGAACCAATGGGCCCCGCTATCTGGGAAGCCATTGGCGGTCTGGGCGGCGGATGAGGTGTCAGAGGTGGCCATTTTTGGCTCTTGGCTCCGTTTCTAAGTCAATTGTTTGGCGCGACGGACAGGTCCGGCAATTCAGGCGGTAAGAGGGACATGGCAGAGATGATCTCTCCCTCGCGCAGCTGCAGGTCAGGCCGCAGGATCGCGAACAGCGCACCGGGGTCATCCGCGCTGCAGATGCCGCGGTAAAGCTCGCGGTTAAAGAGCCCGGCAATGCCGCCCCCGCCAAGCGCGTCGACCATCATCATGTCGTTGATGCACAGATCATCCTCCCCAACGCACATGTTGAGTATGTGATCCCAAAGGTTCTCTTCGATGCCCGCGTAGTAGGTGACGGGATGGTCCACCGTCTTGCGCTCCAGCAGCAAATACTCGGTGCGGTCCAGCGTCGTCTCCGCACCGGTCCGCACTGTCTCCACCCAGGCGTCAAAGCCCTCCTCATCGAAGGAGTGCACGTCAAAATCCATGTAGCTAAAGCCTATCCCGCTGTAGTTGGCGGAGATGCCATTGTAAGTGCCGGAGGTGTTCATGACGGCGTTCAGCTCTGTCTCCATCCCGGCCATGGAATAGATCATCCCGGCCATCGCGGGGATGTAGAAGGCATTCTTGACCCCGGCGGAGGTAAGCTTGAACTCCACCGGTCGGTCGGTGATCACGGCCATCTCACCCACGGTTGCGATGTCATACTCGGGGTAGATAAAGAGCCACTTCCAATCCATCGACACGACCTGCACCTGCATGGGCTCCACCCCTTCTTCCAGCGGTTTGTCAGCCGAAATCCGGGTCAGGTCCTGATAGGGGTCCAACCGGTGCGTCGCGACCCAGGTGAGGCCCGCCAAACAGATGATGATGGCCAGCGGCACGGACCAGACAACGATCTCCAAACTGATGGAGTGATCCCAATCCGGGTCATAGCTCGCCGCGTCATTGCCCTTGCGGTACTTCCAGGCAAAAAACACGGTCAGCGCCATAACGGGCAAGATCACGATCAGCATCAGGACCGTGGCATAAACGATCAGATCGCCCTGCTGAGACGCGATATCACCCGGCGCGTTGAGCACAATGAGGTTGCAGCCCGACAGCAATGCCACCAGGGACAGCAGTGACAAACGGCGCAGCCAGATCATGCGGCACCTCCTTTGCAATGCTCTGGTGTTACGGCTGTTTTGGCGTTCTGAGACACAATTCACGACCTTTCCACGACACCGATGTAGCTTTCGGCTCAGTGAGTTCTACTCTTGATCGAGATAGGTGGCAGTCACCGGTTTAGAAATGGAGAGTGCTTTGACCAAACGTCGCACCTGCCGCGATTTTTTCGACTTTGACGCCTGCCCTTGGGTAAGGACTGCGTCATGAGCGAATCCACCGTTTCACAGACCGCCTCCATCGATGATGTCGTCACCACGGTGGTGATGGCACGCGTGACCGATTTCTTCGGCTTCTTCGTTTACGCCATCGCCTCCGTGCTGGTGTTCCCGCGCCTGTTCTTTCCGATGTATGACCCGCTGACGGGGACGCTGATTTCTTTTGCGGTGTTCTCGCTGGCCTTCATCGCGCGGCCTATCGCAAGCCTTGCGGGCCGTTGGGTGCAGACCAAGATCGGCAAGGCAGGCAAGGTGACGCTCGCGCTGATGATCCTGGGCACCTCCACCGTCGCGATCGGCCTGTTGCCCAGCTATGACCAGATCGGCTGGACCGCGCCCGCGCTCTTGGCGCTGCTGCGGTTCATGCAGGGGATCGGACAGGGTGGCGCCTGGGACGGGATTACGCTGCAGCTCAAATCCGCAGCGCCCAAGCACCGCCAAGGCGTGTATAGCGCCGTGCCGCAACTGGGCGGGCCGATTGGGTTCTGCGTTGCGGGTGCGCTGTTTTTCGTGCTCGTGGGCTTTCTGACGGATGAGGAATTCATCAACTACGGCTGGCGCTTTGCCTTCTTCGCGGTGCTTGCAGTTAACGTGGTGTCACTTTTCGCGCGGCTGCGGCTGCTGACGGCGGACTTCGGCGCGGATGAAACGCCACTACGATCAGCCCCTTTGCGCAGTCTGCTGCGCAACCACTGGCGCAGCGTGCTGCTGTCCACCTTTCTACCTGTCTCAAGCTATGCGCTCTTCCACATGGTCACCGTCTTCCCGCTCAGCTACGCGCTGCTCTACGGCGGGCACGATATCTCTACCATCCTGCTGATCGAGCTGGTGGGCGGCGTTCTGGCGATCTGTGCGGTGATGGCATCCGGCATGCTGGCGGACCGCTACAACAAACGGCTGGTGCATTGGGTCAGCATCGGGCTGATCCCGGTGCTTTGCCTGACAATTTACACGCTCGACAGCTACCCGGCGGTCTACATCATCTTCGGCTTCGTTTTGTTGGGCTTTTCCTACGGCCAGTCGAGCTCCATCGTGCCCAACCGCTTCCCGCCGCGGTACAGGTATTCAGGGAGCGCCTTGTCTACGAACCTCAGCTGGATCGTCGGCGCGGCTTTCGCGCCGCTGATCGGGCTTGCCCTTGCCGCC
Source organism: Pseudomonadota bacterium (assembly GCA_039024775.1). GTDB lineage: Bacteria > Pseudomonadota > Alphaproteobacteria > Rhodobacterales > Rhodobacteraceae > Sulfitobacter. The sequence goes on along the minus strand of JBCCPS010000012.1, from coordinate 3,546 downwards.
TACATCGGGCTCTGGGCCTCCGCGCTCTTCCTTTTGTCGGGTGTCGTGGTGACCGGTATCACGCTGATTTTGCTGGAAAAGCGGCTGCAAAAGTACAATTGACGGGCGCACTGTCCAGTTGAACTGACGCAGGCCGTTGCGATTCAGTGTTGACGCTGTTGCAAAACTCGTAGACCGTCGCATGCGATGGTGTTCCGCGGCCTGTCCGCGGGATGAAAAGGGAATACGGTGGGGCGGTTTTGACGCTGCCGAATCCGTGACTGCCCCCGCAACTGTAAGCGGAGAGCGACGCCACAGACCACTGGTCGCACAAGACCGGGAAGGGTGGCCAAGCATCGACCCGCAAGTCAGGAGACCTGCCATCAAAACGTAACCAACCCGGGGCGGGGCGTCCTGGAAGGAGGCTTTGATGGCACGCGTTTTCTGCGGTCACCCCATTTGCACCCTCTCCGCGCGCTTGGCTCCAAGCGGAGCGCGGTGCGGTGGCACACCCTGAACCAGAGCTGACCCAGCCCCCCGCTGACCTGATCGCGCGCGGCATCACACATTGCGCGGCAAGCGGGCAGGTGTTGCTGGAGGACGTGTCCTTTGCGCTGCAAAGTGGCGCGATCCTGGCTATCGCGGGACCCAATGGCGCGGGCAAAACCACGCTGTTGAACCTTTTGAGCGGCACAGTGCCCTTGCAGGCGGGAGAGATCACCGTTGCAGGCCAGGCGCTTCGCGGTCTTTCAGCGCCTGCGCGCGCCCGCCTGATCGCTGTTGTCAGCCAGGACACGCAACCGGACGGGCGGCTCAGCTTGCGCGACTATGTCGCCTTGGGTCAAATCCCCATCCAGACCGATCTGTCCCCCGCGCAACATGCCCAAAATCTGGCGCGCGTGCTGGACCTTACTGGCCTTGCGCCGCTCGCTGACAAATGGATGGCCGTGCTGTCTGGCGGGGAGCGTCAACGCGCCCATATCGCCCGGGCCCTCGCGCAGCAGCCAGCGCTGCTCTTTCTGGATGAGCCCACCAACCACCTGGACCCGGATGCCAAAGGTCGAATGCTGTCGCTGATCGCAGATCTGGGCATCACCGTTGTCATGGTGCTGCATGACCTTGTGCTGATCCCCGAATTTGCCACCCATGTGGCCCTGCTGAATGCCGCGCGGCTGGTTAGTTTTGGCCCGGTGACCGACGCGCTCACGCCCGCTCAGGTGCATGCCACGTTTGGGGTGGCCTATCTGCGCTTCGATCATCAGGGGCGCCAGGTGCCCGCGCTCGACATTCGTAAATCCTCACCTTCCGCTTCAACTGCAACAAGGAACACGTTGAAATGAAACACATCCTCTCTTTGGCTATGTTCACGGCGCTGGCCACCGGCGCCACCGCGCATGAGGTCACGGTCGACAATTGCGGCACCCCGCTCGTCTTTGAAGAGCAGCCCGAGCGGCTGGTTGTGCATGACATGAACATGACCGAGATGGCCTTTGCCCTTGGGCTGCAAGACAAAATCGTGGGTCTGACCGGCATCACCGGTTGGTATAAAACGAGCCCCGACTTTGACATCGCCCGCGGTGACATTCCGGAGCTTGCGCCGAAGTATCCCACGGTTGAAAACCTCGTCGCCGCGGACCCCGATCTCTTTTTCGCGGGCTGGTACTACGGCATGAAGCCCGGCGGCGACGTGACACCCGACACGCTCGCCCCCTTTGGCATCAAGACCATGGTGCTGACCGAAAGCTGCGTGCATCTCGACAAAGACCGGCCCGAGGCCAGCATGGAGCTGCTCTTTGGCGATGTGCTGCGTCTGGGGAAGGTGATGCACGTCGAGGCTAAGGCGCAGGCACTGGTCGCGGGCTGGCGCGCCGATCTGGCCGCGATTGAGGCGCAGACCGCCGATCTGGCCAAGCCGCGCGTCTTCTTGCTGGATGGTCCGGCGGATGCGCCTTTCACCGCCGGAAAGTTCGCCATCCCCGACGCGATGATCGCAGCGGCGGGCGGCGAAAACGTGACGGGCGACATGGACACAAGCTGGGGCCGCACCTCCTGGGAGACGGTCGCGGCGGCGAACCCGGAATTCCTGGTGTTGCTCGACTACCAAACCGGGAACGGAGCGGCGGACACGTTCAAGTTCCTGCAAGAGCATCCGGTGATGAAAGACACCGATGCCGTGAAAAACGCTCGCTGGATCGGCCTGCGATACGAAGAGCTGACCCCGGGGCCCGCCAATATCGAGGCGATCTCCAAAATGGCGCGGGCCATGCATCCGACGCTCAACTGACATGGCGCGGTTGCGCCTGATGCAGATGCTGGGGGCGGTCGTTTTGGCCGCCCTTTTGCTGCTGTCCACCGCCTATGGCACGACCGCGATTGCAGCAGGCGATGTCATGCGCGCCGTGCTGCTGGGCCTGGGCCTGACGGAGGGGGAGATGGCGCCGGTGCACCGCATTGTCTTTGACCTGCGCCTGCCGCGTGCGCTCTTTGCCGCGGTCATCGGCGCGGGGTTGGGGATTGTAGGCGTGGTCTTGCAGACCATGACGCGCAACAATCTGGCGGATCCGTTTCTGTTTGGCCTGTCCTCCGGTGCCGCGACGGGCGCTGTCTTTGTGATCACGGTGACGGGGGATATCCTGGGTTTTTGGACGCTGCCGCTGGCGGCGTTTTGCGGCGGGCTCATCGCGTCAGGCATCGTGCTCGCACTGGTGCACAGCCTGCGCACAAGCGCGCCGGAAAAGCTGATCCTTGCGGGGCTCGCGGTGTCTTTCCTCTTTGCAGCCGTTACCAATTATTTGATTTTCGCGGGCGACAGCCGTGCTGCGCATACGGTGATCTTCTGGATGTTGGGCGGGCTGGGTCTGGCCCGGTGGGAGACCTTTCCGCTGGTGGCGGCGGGGCTGGCGCTGATCCTGTGCTACGCGCTCCTCCGCGCCCGCTGGCTGGATGCGCTGCTGACAGGCGATCTGACCGCCAGCACACTGGGCGTTCCGGTCACACGGCTGCGCTTTACCGCGTTCTTCGTTGCAGCACTTGCCACGGCGGCCTTCGTCTCGGTCGCAGGTGTGATCGGGTTCGTGGGTCTGATGGTGCCGCACATCGCCCGGGGCATCGCGGGGCCGTTGCATACGCCGCTCATCCCTACCGCCGCGCTGGTGGGGGCGGCGCTCTTGACCGGATCAGACATCATCAGCCGCCTGTTGCTGGCCCCTCAAGAGTTGCCAGTGGGCGTTGTGACAACCTCCATCGGCGCGGTCTTTGTCTTTCTTCTGCTGTTCAGGGGCGCGCGGGCACGAGAGTGAGCGCGCTCCGCATCAGCGCAGGCGCGGCGATCAGTCTTTCGGCGCGGTGCGCTCCACCGGGCCGCCCTGGCTTTCCCAGGTGGAGAAGCCTTCGCGCAGGTGTGCGGCTTCAAATCCCATGTCCTGGAGCGTGGCCACCGTGAGCGCGGAGCGCCAGCCGCTGGCACAGTGGAACACGTATTTCTTGCCCTCCTGGCCAAACACCTCTTTGAAATAGGGGCTATCGGGGTCCACCCAGAACTCGACCATGCCGCGGGGGGCGTGCACC
>JBCCPS010000011.1:0-59413 GCA_039024775.1 Pseudomonadota bacterium | reverse complement strand
TTCATCTGTCTGTCGCCTCTCAATTCTTGTTTCTTATTTGCCCGCCAGTCTAGCACAGCGCATGGACCATGGGAATTGAACTCAGTTCTGCAGGGGCGACCAAGACGGGTCCGACCCGCCTTCGGGCGTGCGCACCAACTGCAAGTTGCGCCCCGTGATGTCCACCGAATAGAGCGAGGACGAGCCGCCCGCGCCCTGCGTCTCCCGCGCGAACATGATCACGCGGCCATTGGGGGCCCAGGTCGGTCCCTCATCCAGAAAAGACGCGGTCAGCAGCTTTTCTTCGGACCCGTCCACGCGCATCACGCCGATGTGAAACCGCCCCTGATTTTGCTTTGTAAAGGCAATGAGATCGCCGCGCGGGGACCAGACAGGCGTGCCGTAGCGCCCCTCCCCGAAGGAGATCCGCTGCGCCGCACCTCCCGTGGCGTTCATGATGTAAAGCTGGGGGGAGCCAGAGCGGTCGCTTTCAAAGACGATCCGCTGGCCATCGGGCGAAAAGCTGGGCGCGGTCTCAATGCTGGGCGTGTTGGTCAGGCGCACCGAGCTGCCGCCGCTGATGTCCATCGCGTAAAGGTCCGTGTTCCCGCCCTGGCTGATCGAAAAAACCAGCGACTGGCCGGAGGGCGAAAACCGCGGCGCGAAACTCATCGTGCCCTCGCCACTTTCCAGAACGCGGCGCTGCACCGATCCGATGTCGAGCACGTAGATGCGCGGAAACCCAGACTCGTAGCTGGTGTAGAGCACCCGGTCACCGGTGGGCGAAAACCGTGGGGCGAGGACAAGCGCGCTTGAATCGGTCAGGTACTGCACGTTGGCCCCGTCATAATCCATGATGGCAAGCCGCTTCTTGCGGTCATTTTTGGGCCCGCTTTCGGAAACATAGACCACACGCGTGTCGAAATAGCCGCCCTCGCCGGTGATCCGGGAATAAACCGCATCCGCCACCTTGTGCGCCATCCGACGCCAGGCGTCCGTGGTGCCGGAAAACTGCAGGCCGCTGCCCAGCTCCGCGCTGGAAAAGACGTCGTGCAGGCGGAACTTGACCGTCACTTGATTACCGGTCACGGCCACGGCACCTGTGATCAGGGCTTGGGCATTGATCGCCTTCCAGTCGGCATATTGCACCGGCGCGTTGAAATCGCTCACCGTGGAGATGAAGGCACCCGGATCGATCTCGCGAAAAAGCCCCGTGCCCGTCAGATCGGCGGATATGACGCGCGTGATGTCGCTGGCCATCTGCCCCGCCTCTGCCGTTTCGGGCTGAAAGCTGGGCACGGCGAAGGGCAGCGGCTCGATCACGCCCTCGTCGATGATGATGCGCAAGGGCTCCTGGGCCTGGGCCTGCGGGGCCAAGACCAGCAGAGCCGTTAAAGCCACGGCGAGAGAGAGGAGGAAGGATTTCATCTGATACGCATCCCTTTACGAAACCTTGTCTGAAACGTACTGCCCTTCGGCAGATGATGGCGAGGGGAACTTTGCCGCGCGGACAGCCAAAGCAGAATTTTGCGCGGCGCAAGCGGTCACTGCATCTTCCTTGGGTCAAAAGTGATCTCGATGCTCTGCCACTGGCTGTATTTCTCGTCCGGCAATTCAAAACCCCGCGCGCCGCAGCGCAAAATGGCCCGCCGCGCGGTTTCAAAGCCCTGCCGCGCCGCCCCCGCCGAGCCGCCGGAGTGCGACAGCAGGCGAATGGTGGAGCCTATGGGCGTGCCGTCCCTGTTCATGTCGAGGCCCACGACAACGATGGTGCGCAACGCCTCGGAGGACATCGAGCCCACGTTCCAGCAGGCCTTGATCGCCAGCCGCAGCGTCTCCCGCTCCCCTTGCGTGAGCGGCGGGCCGCTGGGCGCGGCGGGTGTCGGCGTATCCACCTGCGCAGCGGCGACCGCGGCGGCGATGGCGTCCGCCTGGCTGTCCGTGTCGGGCTCTTGCGCTTGGCGCGCGGGCGCGGAAGGGCGCCGCCCCGGCGGGCGAGCAGAGCGGGCGGGGGCAGCTGTGGCTTCCGTCACGATTTCAGTTGTGGCCTCTTCGGGGGCGGTGGCCTCTTGCGCCTCTTGCGTCTCCTCGCCCGCCTCATCCGGGGCCAAGGCCTGCTGTTCATCCAGATCCGGCGTGGCCTCGGGTTCGGGCTGGGCGACAGGCTCTGGGGCCACGCGTTCCACGGGGCGCGGCGCGGCTTCGGGCGCAAGCTCGGGCGTAATTTCCGCGATATCGCCGGGGTCTTCGAGCGTGGGAGCTGCATCGGTGACCTCCGCGGGCGGGGGCGGATCGTCCGGGACAACCTCGGGTGCGGTGTCTTGCGGGGGCACTTGCGTCTCAACCGGATCGGGCTGGGTGATCGGGGCATCCGCTGTGGCCGCGACCTCCGGCGCATCCGGCGTAGGCACGGGCGCTTGAGGCTGAGCGACCTCTGTTACCTGATCAGGAGGGCGCTGCGCGGCGAGGATCGCGTCGAACTCAGCGCCCGTGATCACCGACACTTCCGTCATCTCAAAGGCGGGAGGCTCCGACCGGAAGACGCCGCCAAAAAGCACCCAGCCGATGAGCGCCAGATGGCCCGCGCCGGAGATATACTGGCCCGCGTGCATGGCCTCAGCCGTCCGACACGCTGCCATCCAGCGCAGGCCCGCCGATGTCTGTGACCAGCCCGATGTTGGAAAATCCGCCCGCGTTGAGCGCGCCCATCACTTCCATCACAACCGCGTAGGAAACCGCGCCGTCGGCGCGCAAAAACACCCTGTCAGAGCTCCGCTCCGCCGCGATGGCGCGCAGGCGCGTGACCAGTTCCGCGCGCGCCACATCCGTCGTTTGGATCTGCACGGCACCTTCGGCGGTCACGGTCACGGTCAGCGGCTCCTCCTGATCCGTGGGCAGGGCACCCGCCGCGGATTTTGGCAGCTCCACCGGCACGCCGACGGTCAGAAGCGGGGCGGCCACCATGAATATGATCAATAGCACCAGCATCACGTCCACAAAGGGCGTGACGTTGATCTCAGCCATGGGTTGCGTGCGGGCGCGCCTGCGGCCCCTGCCCCCGCGCTGCTGTTTTTGCATGACACCGGCGCCCACGGCTCAGGCGTCCAACTGGCGGCTGAGGATCGTGCCGAATTCGTCCGCGAAAGCCTCATAGCCGCCCAGGATGCGGTCACTGTCCGCCGAAAGCTTGTTGTAAAAGACCACCGCCGGGATCGCCGCGAGCAGGCCCAAACCGGTGGCCAAGAGCGCCTCCGCGATGCCGGGGGCGACGACGGCCAGATTGGTGTTCTGCTGTTCGGCGATTTCGATGAAGGCGTTCATGATGCCCCAGACGGTGCCGAAAAGCCCGATGAAGGGCGCGGTGGAGCCCGTGGTGGCGAGCACCGGCAGGCCCTTTTGCAGCCGTTCGCCCTCGCGCGCGATGGCCACGTCCATCGCCCTGTCGATGCGCGCGGTGGCCCCGGGAATAAGCCCGCCGTCATCGCGGTGGCTGCGCCGCCATTCGGTCATGCCGGCCGCGAAAATTTTCTGGCTGGGGCCCTCGGGCTCCGCGCCGATCTGGTCGTAAAGCTCATCCAGCGGCTCACCCGACCAGAACGCCTGGTCGAACCAGCCCGCCTCGCCCCGCCTGCGGCGGTACTGCAAGAGCTTTTGAATGATCACCGACCAGGACCAAAAGGACATCAGAACGAGCCCGACCATGACCAGCTTTACGGTGAGTGTTGCCCGCTGATAGAGACCCCACATGGAGAAATCATGCGCCAAGGCCAGCGTTTCTGCTTCCATTTGTCCTGCTCTTGTCTTGTGCCCGCGTCCCGCAGGGCTGTCCGCCTCAAGGGCCTGTTTTCAGGCTCCGTTTGGCGCGAAAGTAACGCAGAGTCTCAAGGAAAGCTAGAAATATACGCTCACGTGGGCGTGTCTTGCGGGGGTAGGCGAAGAATTGCTGGCAACCGCTGGGGTTTGCCTTCGGTGTTCATGCAGACGGCTGTGACCACGGCGCGAAAGATCACCTCTTGCTCCCGCCGCACCTCCTGATCAAAGACCCAGCGCACGGCACCCTTTGCGTAGTGCGTCGTATGCACCTCCAGCCGGTCGCCGAAGCGCCCGGTGCCTAGGTAATCCGCCTCAACCCGGGTGACAACGAAAACGATGCCCTCCTCACGCATCGCGCGCTGGTCGAGACCCAGTTGTTCAACAATGTCGCTGCGCGCCCGCTCGATATAGCGCAGGTAATTGGCGTAATAGACGATACCCGCCATGTCGGTGTCTTCATAAAAGACGCGGACGGGAAAGACGTGGCTCACTGCATCACCCCGATCCGGGCGGAGAGCCGCAGCGCGTGGGAGACATCCTGCGCGGCGTTGGGCATCACGGGGTCATAAGCCGCGCGGATGAGTGCCGCGATTTCGGGCCGCAGGATGGTCTTGTCGCCCGCCACGGCAAGCGGGGAGCGGTCCTGAAAGGCGGTGTCGGACCACAGCAGGTAGGATTGCACGATCTGGCTGAGCGCCAGCGTTTCAGCGGGCACGGCGCTCAGGTGCTGGTCCATGCGCAGAAAGACGAAACAGGCCTTGATCGCGCCCTCGGCGTCGAAGCGGAAGAACCTGTATTGATTGGCCTCGATCTGCTCCAGCCGCGCCACCAGCGGGCCCAGGTCGGGCACCAGCCGGTCCATGCCGCGCACCTCGGGCAGTTCCTTCCACTCCCGAAAGAAGAAGATCATCAGGTTAGACCCCAGCTCCGGATCCGTCTCTGCCATCTTGTGTGTGGCCAACACCGTCACCGCCTCCAACGCGCCTTTGACCACTTCCAGCGTTGCGTCCTCCACCCCAAACACAATTGGTGCGATGGGTCGGCCCCAGCGCGCGAAAGTGTAGCTGCCGTCAGACCGCGTAAACAGAACTTCAATGTCGCTGGCGTCCATCTTTATCTTTCCAAATAAACTCAAAACTCACCGCTTCACTCAAACAAATCGCTCTGTGACCGGGGCACTGCCAGCCCCAGATGCGCCCAGCCCTTAGGCGCCAGCATCCTGCCCCGCGGCGTGCGCTGGATCAGCCCCTGCTGCAACAAAAAGGGCTCGATCACCTCTTCCAGCGCATCCCGGCTTTCGCTTAAAGCCGCTGAAATCGTCTCAATCCCCACCGGGCCACCGTTATAGTTCTCTGCCACCAGCGTCAGATAACGCCGGTCCGCGCCGTCCAGGCCCAGCGCGTCCACCCCCAGCCGGGTCAGCGCCATATCCGCCAGATCGCGCGTGACGCGCCCGTCGCCTTCGACCACCGCGAAATCAACCACCCGACGCAAGAGCCTGCCCGCGATGCGCGGCGTGCCGCGGGCGCGTTTGGCGATCTCGCGCGCGCCGCCTTCATCGGCGGGCGCGCCAAGCTTGCGGGCGTTGCGCTCCACGATAATGAAAAGCTCGTCCTCGGTGTAGAACTGCAGCCGCGTAGGAATGCCGAAACGGTCGCGCAGGGGCGTGGTCAGCAGACCCATGCGCGTGGTGGCGCCCACCAGCGTGAAGGGCTGCAATTCAATTCGCACCGTGCGCGCGGCAGGCCCCTCGCCGATCACCAGGTCCAACTCGAAGTCCTCCAAAGCGGGGTAGAGCACTTCTTCGACCGCCGGGTTGAGCCGGTGGATCTCATCGATGAACAGAACGTCGCGGGTTTCCAGGTTGGTCAGGATCGCCGCCAGATCGCCCGCCTTGGCCAGCACGGGACCGGAGGTCATGCGAAAGCCCACCCCAAGCTCGCGCGCCATGATCTGCGCCAGCGTGGTCTTGCCCAGCCCGGGAGGGCCGTGAAAAAGCGTGTGATCCATCGCCTCGCCCCGCCGCCGCGCGCTTTCGATGAACACGGCGAGGTTCGCGCGCGCCTCCTGCTGCCCCACAAACTCGGCCAAAAGCTGCGGGCGCAGGGCGCGGTCCGCGTCTTCGGGCAGGGGCTCAGGCCTTACAGTGGGATCGATATCGGTCATGGCGTCCAGGCGAAGAAAGCCCCCGAGGGGCTTGATGTGCGCACCCTATCCCTTGGGTGCCAGAAGTTTCAACGCCGCGCGGATCAGCGCCTCGGTCCCGGCCTCCGGGTCCTCTCCGCCCGCTTGCGCCACCGCCGCTGCCGCGTCCCCGGGCGCATAGCCCAGGTTGGCCAGCGCCGACAGCGCATCGGACTGGGCCGAGGCTGTAGCGGGCGGTTGTGCCGCGTGCGAGGACGCGGGCGTCTCGATCACCTCTGTCGCCTCCACCCCTGAAGCCTGCGCCAGCGTGCCGCCCATCGCCATGACGCCCGGCGCCTTGTCCTTAAGCTCTGACACCACCCGCTGCGCGATCTTTGGCCCGATGCCCTTGGCGGCCTTGACCGCGTTCCAATCACCCAGGGCAATGGCGCGGCTGACCCCTTCTGGCCCCAGCGTGCCCAGGATGGCCAGCGACGCCTTGGCGCCCACGCCCTGAACGGAGGTCAGCAACCGGTGCCATTCCTTTTCCACCAGCGTCGTGAAGCCAAAGAGCTGCAGATTGTCCTCACGTACCAAAAGATCGGTGTAGAGCGCCGCGACCTCGCCCGTGCCCGGCAAGGCGGCCATCGTGCGCTCCGAGCAATAGACAAGGTAACCCACGCCCCGGGCCTCGATCAGCAGGTGATCCGCCGCGCGGTAATCAATGCGGCCTGTTAGCTTGCCGATCACGCGACCACCCGCACCGCGCGCCGCGCGCCGCCGTGATGAGCATGACAGATCGCAATCGCAAGCGCATCCGCGGCATCCGCACCCGCGAGCGACACGCCAGGCAATTGCAACCGCACCATATGCGCTACCTGGTCCTTATCCGCGTGGCCCACGCCAACAACCGTTTTCTTGATCGTATTGGGCGCGTATTCGCCCACCTCAAGCCCAGCTTGCGCGGGCACGAGCAGCGCGATGCCTCGCGCTTGACCGAGCTTGAGCGTTCCCGCGCCGTCCTTGTTCACAAAGGTCTGCTCCACCGCTGCGACATCCGGGCGGTAGGTCGCGAATACGCGGGCCAGCTGATCGTGCAATGACAGGAGCCGCGCAGCCAACGCCGCGCCCTCGCTGCGGCAGATGCCGTTGGCGACATGCGCCAGCCGCGGGCCGTCCACGTCAATGACCCCCCAACCGAGGTTACGCAGCCCCGGATCAATGCCGATCACCCGTGTCATCTGTCTCGATCGCTCAAATTGTTGCTTTTTGGATGCACTAGCACGAAAGGCGAACATGCGCCAAGCCTTTCAACGGATCGCCTGGCCGCGACATCGGCCCTGTCGCTTTTGAAGGACGGCAACCAAATGCGTCACTCCGAGGCCTGTTTTCGACCCCGGACACTTCGCATTTTTCACATAATTTCAGAAGTTTATGCCGCTTTCCGACCCATGCAATTTCCGCAGAGCACACATGCAATCTGGACATTTGTAACCCTGAAATGCGCAGCCTAGATGCGGCTCACAACGCCGAAGAATTTGGCACCACACTCAGCACAAGGACGGCTCTCATGGCAGCTTTCGACACCACCCGCACCGCATACGGCTCCTCTTTGGCCGTTGGCAAAATCTCCGCATTCGCGACCGCTGTTTTCGCAGCCGTCGCCGCTTGGAACGACGCGCGCAAGACCCGCAAGGCGCTCTCTCAGCTCACGGATCGTGAGTTGAACGACATCGGGCTCACCCGCGGTGACCTCGACGACATCAACGACGGGTTCATCGTCCGGTAAATGCCCCAAAGGTGACGTGCGCTGCAGCGCACGGGCCCCGAAAAGAAAGCCGCGCCTGTCTGAGACACGCGCGGCTTTTTCATCCACCCCGGATGTTTTGAACGTTCAGCGCAGCACCGGTCCGAGGATGCCCGCGATCACTTCAGTCACCGGATCAATTGCCAGCGCTTTGGCGCCATATTGCTCGATCACCGTACCGTTTTCGAGCTTTGACAGACGCTCGTTATACGTCACCGGCCCCGTCGCGGCGAGGGTGAAGGCCTTGAAGCCAAAAAATCCAAGGGCCAGGAACATCAGCCCCTTGACCGGCAGGCCGCCGCTCCGCTTGCGCTTGGGCTTGACCCGGATCAGGCCATCCTTTCCAACTTTTGTCGTATAGCCCACGTGGGCCATTTGCGCGTGCTTGCGGCCAAGCACATTCAGGCGTTTCACGAAATGATCTCGGGTCTCAACCATGGCAGCGTCTCTCTCAAACACGGCCCCCACCGCGTTGAAAATAGAGGTACCGCCGGAATGTGGCGAATTCTGGGCAAATGGGTCGGATTGATCTTAAATACGTGCAAAATCCGGCATTTTCCCGTTATCCGAGCGTTCGTTTACCTGACGTTAACGTTGTCCATTCACCAATCTCCTCCCGATGCAGCAGATTGATGCCAAAGCCTGCATAAACGGCAATTACATCGTCTGCCTGCGCGTTCAGGATGCCTGAAAGAATCGCATAACCTTCCGACTGAAGCGCCTGCGCAAGCTCTGGCGCGAGCGCGACAAGCGGACCTTTCAAAATGTTTGCAAAAATCAGATCGAAGGGCGCGGCCTGCGCAAGCGTGGGATGATCAAATCCGGCAGCTTCGACACATTTCACCCGACCGGTGAGGCCGTTGGCCGCCACATTTGCCTGAGCCACCTCGACGGCCACCGCGTCGATATCGCTGGCCAGCACGGGGTCTGGCCAGATGCGCGCGGCGGCCATGGCCAGAACCGCGGTGCCGCAGCCGATATCGACCACGTTGCGGGCCGCAAGCCCCGCCTCCGCCAGCCGGTCGAGCGCGCGCAAGCACCCCAGCGTCGTGCCGTGATGCCCGGTGCCAAATGCCATCGCCGCTTCGATTAACAGCGGCTCGGAACCTGCGGGCACCTTGTCCGCGTCGTGACTGCCGTAGACAAAAAAGCGCCCGGCCTCGACCGGCGCCAATTCACGCTTCACATGGGCAACCCAGTCGGTTTCGGGCAGCTCAGAAACGACAAAGGCCTGCGCGCCTGTCGCCGCAGCCAAGAGCGCCAAGGCGGTGCTGTCGGGTGCCGCTTCGAAGTAGCCGCCCACTTCCCACAGGCCTGAGCCGTCTTCCATCTCAAACACGCCCACACCCGTTGGTGCCGGGTCCATCCGCTCCATCGCGGCCTCCAATCGGTAGGCCGCCTCCCGGCCCGGCAGCGTGGTGAGTGCGGTGAATGTGGGCATCTTAGCGTCTCCGGTATCGGTCGGGGTTCGGGTAGGCGCGTGCGGGCGGCAGGTCAAGCGCCTCAGGGGCGCTGAGCCCGCGCACGAACCACCAGCCCCAGAGCCCTGCGATACAGCCCATCAGCACCCCGGCCAGCGCCTGGCCATAGATTACGCCCACCGCACCGCTGAGACCGGCAAACCAGACCGCGGCGGGATAGCTCACGGCGGCGTCCTTGCCCCAGTTAAGCAGTGTCGCGATGCCCGGTCGTCCGAGATTGTTGAACGCCGCGTTGGAGACAAAGAGCGCGCCCAGAAAGACAAAGCTGCTCACGCCGATGGCGGTGAACGCGCGCAGCACCTCCGCCCCTTGGCCGCCCAGATCAAAGGCGCGGATCACCATGGAGGTGCTGGCGAAAAGCACGGCCCAGGCAAAAAGGGCGTAACCAAGGCAAAAGAGGATCGCATTCAGATAGGTGCTGCGCACCCGGTCCATGTGACCCGCGCCGTAGTTCTGGCCAAAGATGCCGCCGATGGCACCTGAGAGCGCAAAGACGCCGCCAAAGACCAGCACCGTCAGGCGCGAGACCACCGCCCAAGCGCCCACCGCATCATCGCCGAACTGTGCCATCACCATCGTCAGCAGGTAATTGCCCGCAGGCGTGGACATCTGCGTGGCAATCGCAGGCAGGGCAAGCACCACGAAAGGCGCAGAAATATTGCGCAGCGTGCTGAGCTTGGGCCGGGCGATCAACCCGGTCTGGTGCACGGCGTAGTAGAGCGCAAAGCCCAGCAGCGAAAACCTGAAGAGCACGAGCCCTAGGGCCGCGCCATCAAGGCCGAGGCCCATCCAAAGAATGAGGATCGGATCGACGACCATCAGCACCACGCCGGAAAACATCGTGACATACATCGCTTTCGCGCCATAGCCGTCCGCCCGCAGCGCGCCAGAGCAAATGAGCGCGCCCGACATCGGAATAAGCGACAGGATCGTCTGCGCCAGATAGCGCGCGGCCAGCCGCGCCGTCTCCCCCTCGCCGCCCGCCCAGGCGACAAGCTGATGGCGGAAAACGAAGATGAGCAGTGACACGAGGCTCACCATCAGGACCGCGATCAGCAGTGCCGCCCCGCCCTGACGGCGCGCGCGCTCCCGGTCCCCCGCACCGATGCTGCGCGAGATCACGGCGGTCGCCGCGATCATCAGCCCCACCGCGAAGGAGACCGAAAAGAACTGGATCGCATAGGCAAAGCCGATGGCGGCGACCAACTGGGGCTCTCCCAGTTGCGCCAACCAAAAGAGGTTTGCCGCATCCACCAGGAACACGAAGGTGATGCCGGCAGCCCCCGTCATGGTCATGCGCACCACATGACCCATGGTCGAGCCAGTGAGGAACCGCCCCTCGGCCACTACTCCGCCGCCTGCGGGGCGGCCCTTGCAAAGATAGTCTCATTCCCCGGCGCGGGGTGGCGCGGGATCATGAGTGACAGGATCAAAGAGGCCGCCGCCATGCCCGCGGCCACGCCAAAGACGGCCGCAGGATTGCTCAGCCACAAAAGCCCCAAGGGCAGCGGCAGGCCCACGGCGGCGATGTGGTTGATCGTAAAGGCCACCGCGGCGGTGGGCGCGATATCCGCCGGGTCCGCGATCTTCTGAAAATAGGTCTTCAGCGCCAGGGCCAGCGCGAAAAAGATGTGATCGATGACATAGAGCGCGCAGGCCATCACGATGCCCCAGCCCAGATAGTATACGCCGCCATAGGCCAGAAAGACGCAGATAAGCCCGGTGTATTCGAACGCCAGCGCATTGCGCTCGCCAAACCGCTGCACGACTCGCCCCATGATCGGGGCCACGATGATGTTGATCACCAGATTGATCAGGTAGAGCGCCGTGATCTCATGCACTTCCATGCCGAACTTTTCGACCATCATGAAGCCCGCGAAGATCATGAAGATCTGCCGCCGCCCGCCCGCGATGAACTGCAACGCGTAATAGAGCCAGTAGCGCCGCCGCAAGATCAGCTTTTTGGTCTGCGGCGTGGGGGCTTCGAACTGCGGATAGGCGACAAAGGCGAAGATCGCCAAGAGCACGGTCACACCGCCCCCGATCATGTAAACGGTGTTAAAGCTCAGATCATAGGCCTGCCAGAACCCGATGATCAGCAGATAGGCCAAAAGCGTGGCAAATGACCCCGCCGCGACCAAGAGCCCGATGACGCGCGGCGCGTCCTCGATCTTGAGCCACTGCAGTTGCAGCGACTGGTTGACAGTCTCGTAGTAGTGAAACCCGATTGAGGAGAGCATCGTCAGCGTGAGGATCCCCGCAAGCGACGGATACTGTGCCGTGAGCGCCGTGCCCACGCCCAAGAGCACCAGCGAAGACAGCGCCAGCACTTGTTCGCGCATGACCAGCAGGACGAGGATGACACCCACCGCCAGAAAGCCCGGGATTTCCCGGATGAGATGCAGAAGGCTGATGTCATAGCCGTCGAAATTGGCCGCCTCGACGACAAAGTTGTTCAGCAAGGCCCCCCAGGTGTTGAAGGCCACCGGCATCGCGAAGGCCATCAGAAACAGCAACGCCACGGGCCGCCGCCAAAACGGCAGGTTCTTTGCCTGATCCAGTGTCACAAATCGCGCCATACTTTCGCTTACGCCCATCCCCAGCAAATAGCGAGAGGCATCACAGCGCGGGGCCTCTGCGTCTTTGCACAGAGCACGACGTTCATGCGCCAAATGGGACGGCGGGCGGGGCGTCGCCGCAGGCGCGCGCCGCACGGCGGGGCCAGCGCTCTTGAATTTTCAACGGGGCAGGACCGCGCCTTTGCTGCCGCAAAGACTCTCATCCCGCTGGCCGAACGCTTTGCGTTCGGCCTTAATAGAAGCTTTGCGGGTCGATATCGACGGCCAGCCGCAGATCGCCTTTCAGCTTTACCTGCCCCACCCAGCGCGCCAACGCCGGTTGCAAGGCCACCGATTTCTCCGCCTTGACCAGCAGCCGCACCCTGTGACGCCCCCGCACCCGGGCGATGGGCGCGGGCGCGGGGCCAAAGACCTGCGCGTTCACTTGCCGCAGCGGCCCGTCCTGCCGCGCCAGCAGGTTTCCTGCGTCAAAGACCTGCGCCACATCCGTGCCGCTCAGGATGATCCCCGCCATGCGACCGTAAGGCGGGACAGCCGCCTGTTTGCGCTCCTTCGCTTCCGCGTCCCAAAACGCCTCCTCGTCGCCTGCGAGGATCGCGCGGATCACCGGGTGCTCGGGCTGGTAGGTCTGCAACAGCGCGGTGCCCGGCGCCTCCGCCCGCCCCGCACGGCCCGCGACCTGGCGCATCAACTGGAACGTGCGCTCCGCCGCTCTGAGGTCAGAGCCCATGAGCCCCAGATCGGCATCCACCACGCCCACAAGCGTCAGCTTGGGAAAGTTATGGCCTTTGGCCACCAGCTGCGTGCCGATGATGATGTCCGCGGCACCCTCAGCGATCCCCGCGATCTCCGCCTTCAGCGCCCGAGCGGTGCCGTACATGTCAGAGCTCAGCACCGCGATCCGTGCGTCCGGCCAGAGCGCGCGCGCCTCCTCGCCCAGCCGCTCCACACCCGGGCCCACCGCCGCCAGACGGTCCTCCGCGCCGCAGGCCGGACAGGTGGTCGGCATCGGCTGGGTCTCTCCGCATTGGTGGCACATCAGACGCTTGAGAAACCGGTGCTCCACCATGCGCGCGTCGCAGTGATCGCAGGCGATCTGATGCCCGCAAGCGCGGCACAGCGTGATCGGCGCATAGCCCCGGCGGTTGATGAAGAGCATGGCCTGCTCTCCCACATCGACCCGCTTGTCGATCTCCGCCTTGAGTTCAGTGGATATCCAGCGGTCGGACGGCAGGCTCTCTGCCCGCATGTCGATCGCCTGCATCTGCGGCATCACCGCGGGGCCGAACCGCGATGTCAGCTCCAGCTTGGTGTATTTGCCCGCCTCCACGTTGGCCCAGCTTTCCAGACTGGGCGTGGCAGAGGCCAGCACCACCTGCGCGTCACAGATCGCCGCGCGCAGCACCGCCATGTCGCGCGCGTTATAGAGTACCCCATCCTCTTGCTTGTAGGAGCTGTCATGCTCCTCATCGACCACGATCAGGCCAAGGTCCTGATAGGGCAGAAAGAGCGCGGAACGCGCGCCAATCACAAGCTGGGCCTGTCCCTGCCCCACCATGCGCCAGATCCGGCGCCGCTCGGTCATGGTGGCGCCCGAGTGCCACTCCGCCGGGGCCGCGCCAAAGCGCTCCTGCACCCGGGCCAGAAACTGCTCAGTCAACGCGATCTCCGGCAAAAGCACTAGTGCCTGACGGCCCATCGCAAGGCAGGCCGCCACTGCCTCGAGATAGACCTCCGTCTTGCCCGAGCCAGTGACCCCGCGCAGCAGCGTGGTGCCGTAGGTGCCGCTGCGCACAGCCTGCGTCAGCAGCTGCGCCCCCGCCGCCTGATCAGCCGTCAACTCCTTGCCAGGTCGCGCGGGATCGAGCGGCGGAAAAGGCAGATCGCGCGGCGCGTCTTCTTCAAAGACAACGCCCTGCTTCACCAGGCCCTTCACGACGCTGGAAGTCACCGCCGCCATCTCCGCCAGTTCATTGAGCGTAAACGACAGATCGCCATAGTCGGCCAGCACTTCCAGCACCCTTTTGCGGGCGTCCGTGATCCGGTCAGGCTCCCCCGTGCCGCGCCGGTAGACCTTGCGCATCGAGGGCGGATCGCCCAGCCCCGGCGCCCGTGTGGCAAGGCGCAACATCGCGGGCATCGGCGTCAGCGTATAGGCAGCCGAGCGCTGCAGAAAGCTGCGCATCTCGCCGCGCATAGGCGCGGCATCCAGCACCCGGATCACCGATCGGACCTTAGCCGCATCATAATCCCCGGCCCCCGGCCCCCAGACCACGCCAAGCACCTTGCGCGGCCCCAGCGGCACCTCCACGAACGCGCCCAGCATGCAGCCACCCTCAGGCGCCTTGTAGTCCAGCGTCCGGTCCAGCGGCTGCGTGGTGAGCACCGCGACAAGATCGCCTTCGTGATAGAATTCAGGCTGCTGCACCCCGTGCTCCGTCCCTGGCCCCGGAATTTCGGACTTTCAGCATCGCAGATCATGCGCTAAAGCCAAGGGAGGCGCTTTTTTGTTAGCGATAACATCGCGCGCCGGAAGTAAGCCAAAGCGCCCGCCGCGCGCAAGGGGAGACAGGGCATGAAATTCTTCGTAGACACCGCCGACACAAAGGCCATCGCAGAACTCAATGAGACAGGTCTGGTGGACGGAGTGACGACCAACCCGTCGCTGATCAAGAAATCCGGGCGCGACATTCTGGAGGTCACGCGCGAGATCTGCGATATGGTCGAGGGCCCGGTGAGCGCCGAGGTCGTGGCCACGGAGGCCGACGCGATGATCGCGGAGGGCCGCGAGCTGGCCAAGATCGCGGACAACATCGCGGTCAAAGTCCCGCTCACCTGGGCCGGGCTGAAGGCCTGCAACGTGCTGACCAATGAGGGTAACATGGTCAACGTCACGCTGTGTTTTTCGGCCAATCAGGCGCTTTTGGCGGCCAAGGCGGGTGCCACGTTCATCTCCCCCTTCATCGGGCGGCTGGATGACATTCACCTGGATGGCATGGACCTCATCCAGGACATCCGCACGATCTATGACAACTACGGCTTTGACACCCAGATCCTCGCGGCTTCCATTCGGTCGGTCAACCACGTGCAAGACTGCGCGCTCATCGGGGCGGACGTGATGACGGCCCCGCCGGAGGTCATTCACAAGCTTGCCAGCCACATGCTGACCGACAAAGGGCTCGCCCAGTTTCTCAAAGACGCGGCGGACGCCAACATCAAGATCGTCTGACGGCACGTTGGAACGTTAGCGCAATTTTCAGGCTTCTGGCTTAATCGGGCTTTGCCCATGAGCCAGAGCCTTTCGATGTTTGTTTACCCAAGTAACCCTGATCAGGCGCGCGGATCCATTTCGCGGCTGTTCCGCTTTTATGTCATGGCCCTTGCTGTCCTTTTTGCGAGCGTTCTCGGCTCCGTAATCCTGACGGAAATGGAGGCGGCTCAGATCGCTGAGGACGCTAGCCGCATCAACATGTCGGGGCGTCAGCGCATGCTAAGCCAGCGCATCATCTATCTGGCGGTCGAGCTTCAACAAGTCAGCCCGGAGCAGCGAAGAGAAACAGCAACACAGCTTGCCACTGCCATTGATCAGTTTGAGAGCGCAATCGAACTATTTGCGAACTCTCACAGCGTGCTGACAGACAATCCCGCGCTTTCGCCGACCATACGGGAGCTCTACTTTTCTTCTAATGGCCCGCCATCGCTGGACGCCCGGGTACGTGCCTACATCGATACGGCCCGTCGCATTCTTGATGAACCGCAAAATGCAGTTCTGCTGGAACGGCTTAAAGGCATTGAGCGCGCTGGCCTGCTGGCCGATCTCGATACCATTGTGACCGCCTTTGAAGGGGAGTCGATTGCAAAGATCGACCGGCTTCGTTTCATGGAATTGCTGTCACTTGGCGTCGCTTTGGCGATTATCCTGTGCGAGTTGATCTTTGTCTTTTTGCCCGGCCACAGGCTGCTGCGCAAAAGTTTTGATGCGCTCGACCAGCAGAAGAACGCGCTCGCGCAGACGAATGCGTCCCTGGTTCAAAGCACGACACGTCTGGCGGAGGAGACACGCCAATTGGACGCGGCACTCGAGGAGAGCGAGGAAATGCGCCGCGAACAGGCGGAGTTCACCTATGCGGTGTCCCACGATCTGAAATCCCCGGCCAATACCATACGGCTGTTGCTGAACGAAATGTCGCTCCTTGAACAGTCGCGCCCCCATCCGGATGCGCGCACACTGATCGATCATGCCCAGGGCGCTGTCAACCGGATGAGCCAGCTCATCACCGATGTGTTGAGCTACTCCATGGCCACCCATGAAAAGGCGGCATATTCCGACGTGGATATTGAAGCGCTCGTTGCAGGAGTCCGCGCTGATCTTGCTGCTGACCTGACCCATTCGGGCGCGGTGCTTGAGATCACTGCATCCGGTCAGATGAAGGGGCACCAGCAGCAATTGCGCCTCTTGGTGCAAAATCTGCTGACCAACGCCATCAAGTATTGTGAGAGCGGCGCAGTGCCGCACGTCAAACTAGAATTCATGCCAGCCGAAGATGGCCAATGTCACATTCTGCGCGTCACAGACAAGGGCATCGGCATCGCGGCCGAAGATCAGGCGCGCATCTTTGGCCTGTTTCAGCGCTTGCACGTGCAGGAGGATTATCCCGGTACCGGGCTGGGCCTTGCCACCTGCCAGCGCATCGCCGCCAGTCATGGTGGCCACATCAATGTGACATCTACCCCGGGCGAGGGCAGCATCTTTGAGGTTATCCTGCCTTGCCCGGAATGCATGGCAAACCCCAACAAACCACAAGACACATCCAATGAAGACGCCCCGCAAAGAAAGGCCGCCGCATGAGTGAGCAGACCAGAATTGGCCGCGTGATGCTGATTGACGATGAGGCCGTGGATCAGATGTTTTACAAAAGAGTGTTGGAGAGGTCCGGCCTCACCGACGAAATCCTGAGCTTTACCTACGCGGAGAAGGCGCTTGAGTACCTCTGTGACCCGGCTACAGAGCCGGTGGATCTGATCTTGCTCGACATCAACATGCCGCGGATGAACGGTTTTGAGTTTCTTGAGGCTGTCCGAGAAAAGATCGGACTTTCCTTCGACATTCCCATTGTGATGATGCTCACCACCTCGCTCAACCCCAAGGATCAGGAGCGGGCTGCCAGCTACGACGTGGTGCGCGCCTACGTCAACAAACCGCTGGATAGCGATGACATCGGGATGGCTGCGGGTATCCTTGATCACCTGCGCGCCTGAGACCGCGACGTCGCTTACGTCTGCTCAGGTTGACCCATTGCAAGCAACGCGCGCACAGCCGAGGGGCTGAGCGGGAAAAGCGGGTTGGCGGGCGGCTGGGCAGCCGATTGTGGGGCAGCATCGTTTTTCATGGCATCCAGTTAGAAAACAAATGCGCCGCTTTCACGGCGAAACTGCGGCGCTTTTTCCCCTCTGGCACCAATTGGCCACATCTGACGCATGTTGCGGGCGCGCAGGTGGATCGGGGGCAGAAATCCACGCTAGGGCGTGCTACCAAGCTCAAAACCAAGAAGAGAAGTTCATGAGCAGCCAGCCCAAGATTGATGACGCCCTGCGCGAAGCGATCATTTCACGCCCCGATGTGATCCTGGATGACACTGATGTGATGCAGGCCCTGATCGCGGCCAACGAACGCGCAATGGGCGGCAATATCGTCGATCTGCGCGGCATCGCGATGGAGCGCCTGGAGACCCGGCTGGACCGGCTGGAGGACACTCACCGCAATGTGATCGCGGCAGCCTATGAAAACCTTGCGGGCACCAACCAAGTGCACCGCGCGATCCTCAGCATGTTGGATCCGGTGGATTTTGAGACCTTCCTGCGCCGTCTTGGTGGGGATGTGGCCGAAATCCTGCGCGTCGATGCGCTGCGCCTGGTGCTGGAATCCGCGCAGAGCAACGAGGATGATCCGGCCATTGCGCGCATGGGCGATGTGCTCAGCGTGTCCGAGCCCGGTTTTGTGGATGCCTACATCCTTCAGGGACGCGGTTCTTCACCGCGTCAGGTGACGCTGCGGGGCGTGCAAGACGGGTTGGAAGTGATCTATGGCGAAAAGGCCGACTGGATCCGATCTGAGGCTTGTCTCAAGCTCGACTTCGGCGAAGGACGCTTTCCCGGCCTTCTGATCCTGGGCAGCGAGGATCCGCATATGTTCTCGCCCCAGCACGGATCGGACCTGCTGACCTTCTTTGCGGGTGTCTTTGAGCGTGCGATGCGCCGCTGGCTGTCTTGAACGCCCCGGCAGATCAAGCGCTTAGCGCGATCAGCCCCGCGGCCACGGATGCGCTTGCCACCTGGCTCGCCCATGAGCGCAGCCTGAAAGGCGCGGCGGAGAACACGCTCACCGCCTATCAGGGCGATTTGATTGATTTTCTGGCCTTTATCACCCACCACAAGGGCGCGCCGCACGGCCTGCAAGCGCTCTCCCGGATCACGGTGAGCGACATGCGGGCCTGGATGGCGCGCACGCGCGGCCAAGGCGTTGGCGCGCGGTCCTTGGCGCGCAAGCTGTCCTCCGTGAAGGGATTTTACCGCTGGCTGGCGGAGCGTGAGGGTTTTGAGGCCACCGCCGTCCTGTCCACCCGCGCGCCGAAGTTTCAGAAAAAACTGCCCCGCCCGTTAGAGGTGAAGGCCGCCAAAGCGCTGATTGATCAAGTTGACTTGCAGTCAGACACACCGTGGATTTCGGCACGCAATGTCGCCGTTCTGACACTGCTTTGGGGCTGCGGGCTGCGCATTTCAGAGGCGCTTGGCCTTTTGGGCCGAGACGCGCCTTTGCCCGATGTTTTGCGGATCAAAGGCAAGGGCGGAAAGGAGCGCGTGGTGCCGGTACTGCCCGCGGCGCGCGCGGCGGTTGACGCCTACCTGCGCGCCTGCCCGGTTGAGTTGCCAGGCGATGGACCGCTTTTTCGCGGCGTGCGCGGCGGCGCGCTGGGGCCGCGTGCCGTGTCCCAAGTCATGGCGGACGCGCGCATGCAATTGGGTCTGCCCGCCAGTGCCACACCTCACGCCTTGCGCCACAGCTTTGCGACCCATCTGTTGGATGCAGGCGGCGATCTGCGCGCCATTCAAGAGCTTTTGGGCCATGCCTCCATGTCGACCACCCAGGCCTATACAGCGGTTGATACCGCCCGTTTGCTGGAAGTCTACGACAGCGCACACCCCAAGGCCGCAGGCGCCTGAGCGCGGGTCAGAGCCTGAGCCCGCAAGCGTCAAACGCGGCCTTCGTCGCGGCTTTTTCGGCTTGCGTCAGTTCCATCATCGGATGGCGCACATACCCACCCACTTGCCCCAAAAGCGACTGCCAGTATTTGCCATGGGCGGTCGGCTTGCCCGGGGGTTTGGTGGATTTGATCGCCGCGCGCACCGGCTCAAGGCTGTCGCGGATGCGCCAAGCACTCTCAAAATCCCCTGCAAAGGCCGCTTGGGTATACTCATGCATCCGCCGGTCGGCGGCGGTTTGCAGCAGGTAGGGCGGGGAGGAGCAGAGGTAGAGGTCCCAGCCCAGCTCCTCTATGTTGCGCAGCCAGTCGTCTTCCAGCGAGGTGGAAACCTGGATCTTGTCGCCCACAAGTGCGGTGAGCTTCACATACATCTCCCGCGGGACGGAGTATTTGATCGCCACGATATTGGGCAGCTCCGCGATGGCCGCGCATTCCTCGGGCTGCATCAGATAGCCGCTGTCGGGATGGCTCCACATCGCGATCCCGATGTCGAGATGATCACACAGGTGCTTGTAATAGGCGTAAAGCAGCGCGGCCCGGTCATGGCAAAAGCTGAGCATGGGGGCGTGCACCACGATGTAATCGGCCCCGATGGATTGCGCATAGCGGCCAAGCTCCAGC
Organism: Pseudomonadota bacterium; assembly: GCA_039024775.1. Taxonomy (GTDB): domain Bacteria; phylum Pseudomonadota; class Alphaproteobacteria; order Rhodobacterales; family Rhodobacteraceae; genus Sulfitobacter. The sequence continues at coordinate 39,747 of JBCCPS010000011.1, read as the reverse complement.
ACCGTGTCCACGTTTTGATCGGAGGCGGACATAATGGTGGCGGCGCGGCCGGCGCATTCCTCCACAGCAATCGCCATGTTGCGCTTGCGCTCCTCCAGCGACATCGCCCAGAACTCGCCCTGTTTGCCCGCGATGAAGAGGCCCGCGATGCCCAGCGCGTCGATCCAATGGCGGATGTTGGCGCGCAGGCCGTCTTTGTCAAAGCTGCCATCTGCGTGAAACGGGTTCAGCGCCGCAGCCCAGATGCCGCGCATATGTTCCTTGGCGTAGTCCTTCGCCTCGTGCTTGCGGTACTTCATAAATGGCTCCTTCCGGGGGTTAGAGCATAGAACCGCGCCCTCTTTTGCAAGTCCCGCCTTTGCCGGGCGTAGCGCTCCAGAACCATAGCATGAGACACAAACGACAACAGTTCATGCGCCGTCCCGCGGGGTGGCGCTGATGCGCCGCCCCAGGGGGGCGGGTCGGCGCAGCCCAACAGTGCCTGTTGGGCGGGTGTTTTGAAGGGAGCGCAGTTTCCCAAGTTTGGGTCGGGGGCTTCAACTTACCCTTGCGGAAGATAAGCAAGACAGTTGACCAAGGCCCGCCTGCTGGCCCACCCTAAGACCAGCGAAAAGGTATGGGGAGAGGACATGGCACGACTGGGCGCATTCAACTTCAAGGGCTGGATCGAAGAACACCGCCACCTGTTCAAACCCCCCGTCGGCAACAAGAAGGTGTTCGAGCAAGCAGATCTGATGGTGACAGTGGTGGGCGGGCCCAACAAGCGCACCGATTATCACGATGATCCGGTGGAGGAATTCTTCTACCAGCTTGAAGGCGACATGCTGCTCAAGATCTTTGATGGCTCGGAGTTTTACGACGTGCCGATCCGGGAGGGTGAAATTTTCCTGCTGCCACCGCATGTGCGCCACTCGCCCCAGCGTCCGCAGGAAGGGTCCATCGGGCTGGTGATCGAACCCAAGCGACAAATCGGCGAACTGGACGCCATCGAATGGTACTGCTTTGAATGCAATGCGCTGGTGCACCGGTCGGAAATGCAGCTCAAGTCAATCGTTGACGACCTGCCCCCGGTTTATGAAGCGTTTTATAGCTCACCTGAACAACGTACCTGCCCGCAATGCAATGCGCTTCACCCAGGCAAGGAACCGCCAGAGGGGTGGGTGCAGCTTTAAAAGGCCAAGGCACTAGCCGTCGTTCAAAAACTCTGCGTGGCCGCGCAATGCAGCCGCAATTGCGTGCTCCAGAAGCTCAGAAGAAAAGGGTTTGCCAAGATTGGGATACCCCTTCTTTGCCATCTTCGCGGCCTGTTTTGTGCTGCCGGAGGCGAAGATCACCTTCGTGCCTTTGGCGGCCAAATCCTCGCCCAGCGCAACGGAGGTCTGACCGCCATCGACGTTGATGTCAAAAATCGCAAGGTCAAAGTGTTGCTTGGCGGCGGCGGCTTCGGCGTCACACAGACGGTAGGCGCAGCTGACTTCCCCAAACCCCATCTCTTCAAGAAGCTGGCTGGTGTCAAATGCAATAAGCGCCTCATCCTCAAGGTAAAGGACGCATAAGTCTTGAAGGCGATTATTGTTCTTCATGCACTTTGCTCACTGTGTCGAAGTCAAACGCGATCACGTGGGTCACGCCCTGCGGCTCCCAATTGGTGGTCACCTTGCCGCCAAGAGTGCCTTCCAGCGTTGCCCGGATCAGCTGGCTGCCAAAGCCCTGCTTTTCAGGCGCGAACACCTCCGGTCCGCCGCGTTCCACCCAGCTCAGCTCCAGCCGGTCGCCGCCGCTGTCGTTGATGCGCGCCCAGGACACCTCCACCGTCCCTGTGTCGGTCGAAAAGGCGCCGTATTTGGCCGCATTGGTCGCCATTTCATGCACCGCCATGCCCAGTGCGAGCGTGGCCTGGCTGTTGACGCGCATGTCAGGGCCGTTCAGCGTGACGCGCTCGCGGCCATAGACCTCCACCGTTTCGGGCCCAATGAGGTCCTTGAGCGCCGCCGATGACCAGCGCTCAGCCGTCAAGAGCGCGTGGGTCTTGGCCAAGGCCTCAATCCGCCGCGTCAGCTTGTCATAGATGTCCTTTTCTACGCTGGCCTCGCGGCGGGCCTGGTTGACGAGGGCAGAGACATTGCCGAGCATGTTCTTAACCCGGTGCTCCAATTCGCCCATCAGGCGGCGCAGGGTGTCTTCGGTTTTCACGATGTCGGTGATGTCGCGCACCGTGACGGAGACCGCGGCGGTTTCACCGCCCCGTTCGTAAGGCACCCATTCGCTTTCCCAAATCCGTTCTTTATCGGGGTCTGAGCGGGTCGACCCGGTCACCTTCTTGCCCCGGATCGGTTTGCCTGTTTTGATCACCTCGCGCACGATCCCTTCTACTTCGTCCGCAAAAGATGGGATGATGTCGCGGATGGTGGCCCCCAGATGGCGGTCCAACGCTTCCCCGTTGATTTCGGCAAGCTGTTCGTTGAGCCGCAGATATTTCATGTCCGTGCTGATCAACCCCATGCCCATGGGGCTCGTGCGGTAAATCTGCTCGATCTCTTTCAGGCTGTCTTCCGCAGTTTCCTTGTTTTTCTGTGCCTCTTTCACGGCGCGGCGCAGCTCGGTCACGTCTTGCAGGGTAAAGACGACCCCCTCACCCTCATCCCCCTCTGCGCGGTAAGGCAAGATGCGCGCCAGAACGCTACGCCCTTGGTCCGTGGTGACAAACTCATGCTCACGCAGTTGCAAATCCTCCGCCGTCTGGCGGCACAGATGGCTTAGCAAGTCCTGATCGATGACCGAATTGAGGTCGGCCATGTAGCGGCCAAGATCGACACTTGAGAAGCTGAAATAGCGCTCCGCCTCCGGCGTGTAGCGTCGCAACTGGAAATGGGCGTCCAGAAAAACGGTCGCGATCCGCGCGCTCGCCGTAAAGTGCTCCAGATCATTATTGACCTGGTTAAGCTCGCGCAGCTTTTCCTGAAGCTCATCGTTGATGGTGGTCAGTTCCTCATTTGCCGATTGCAGCTCCTCGTTCATCGACATCATTTCTTCGTTGGAGCTTTTGAGCTCCTCGTTAGAGGTCTCCAACTCCTCCACCGTAGTGCGCACGGCCTCGCGCGCCTCATCAAGCTCGCTTTCAAGCTCTTGCACATAGGTATCGCTATAATGAGACGCGGGATCATTTTCCGAGCCCCGCTCCTGCAGCTGCAGTTGGTCATAGAACGTGAGGAGCACTGTGCCGTCTGCCAAGCGGTTTGAGCGGATGATGATCCGCGCTTCCGTTTCATTCACCGGCCCTTGATAGCTGCGCTCCATGAAATCGCCGGACTGCGCGCCCACGCGCACGACGCGCCGGACAACAGGTTCCAGCTCCACCGCGATCATTGAATTCAGCTCAGCGGACATTTTGCCCGCACGCACTTTCAAATAGCGCGTTGCGGCTTCCGAAGAATAAAGCACCTCTCCATCACGTCCGATATGCAAATAGGGCGGCATGTGATTGTCCAACAGCGTGCGCTCCACATCGGTAAAGCTGCGGTGGCTGGCAATCGCCTCCTCCTGGCGCAACGCGGTGATCGTGCTGAGCCCGGACAGCGAACCAAGCTGCGGCGGCCGTGCAGGCCCCGGTCTGCGCTGGTAGAGGCGCGCGCGCGGGGCCAGTTCCTGAAAGTAATCCTGCACCGCCTTGGGGTTTTCGCTGGGTCCCATGAACAGATACCCACCTTCCACCAAGGCGTAGTGGAACACCTTCATAGATGTTTCTTGCAAGTTTTCCTTGAAATAAATCAGGACATTACGGCAAGAGACCAGGTCAAGTTTGGAAAACGGCGGGTCCTTGACAAAGCTGTGACGCGAGAAGCGGACCATCTCGCGCAGTTGGGGGCCCACCTCATAGCCCGCGTTTGAAGGGCGGAAATAACGGTCCAGCAGCGCCTCTGGCACGGCTTCAACAAGGGTGTCTGCATATTGGCCGTTGCGGGCAGTGCGCAGGGCCAGGTTGTCAATGTCGGTGCCAAAGATCACGACCTTGCACAGCTTGTTGACGCGCGCGACCTCCTCCGCAAAGAGAATGGCAAGCGTATAGGCCTCCTCTCCCGTGGAGCAACCGGCGACCCAAGCGCGGATCTCCCCATGCTCGGGGCACCGTCCCACCAGATCGGGGATCACATCTGCGGCCAGCGTGTCAAAGTGCTCCGGATCGCGGAAAAAGCTGGTGACGTTGATCAGCAGGTCGCGGAAAAGAAGATCGGCCTCATCTTTGTTTTCGACCATGTACTTTAGGTACTGGCCGGGCGACGTCATGTTGAGCACCGACATGCGCACCGCCACGCGCCGCATCATCGTGCCCTTCTTGTAGTCCACGAAATCATGACCGGTCCGGAACCTGACATGGCGCATCAGGCGGCTCAGAAACTCGTCATCGTCGGTCAAATCGTTTTGCGTGCCGACGCGCAGGTTGAAGTAGTCCCGCACCACATCGACAATCTCTTCGGCCTTGGAAACCACGTCCGCGCCGCCCTGGTTGAGCACGCTTTGCGGCATCCCATCGTATTTGGCCTGCTTGGGGTCCTGAACAAACACCAGCCCGCCCGCGCCCTTCACCTCGCGCGCGCCCTGCGCACCATCGCTGCCAGTGCCTGACAGGACGACCGCAATCGCATTCTCCCCGTGCTCGCGTGCCAGAGAGCGGAAAAAGCGGTCAATCGGACGCCGCAGACCGCGGGGCGACTCGAATTCCACCAGCTCAAACCGTTCGCCTTTGATCTCAAGCTCATAGCCCGGCGGGATCAGGTAGATCGACCCGGGGTCCATCGGCATATTGTGCTCAACACTGTAGACCGGTGATTTGGTTTTTGCCGCCACCAATTCGGGCATCATGGAATGATGATCCGGATCAAGGTGTTGCACCAAGACGACCACCATGGAGTGCTGATCAGGCAGGCCGCGCATGAATTGTTGAAAGGCTTCCAAACCTCCAGCTGAAGCGCCGACACCAACAACAATTGGGGGTTGTGTAGTGGTTGAGACGTCTTGTGAAGTCATGGATGGGTACCTAAGGTGGCTATGAGGTTCAATTTACACACGAAAACACGTATGCGCAGCGATTTCAAACACCAACTTGGCTCCTTAGCGGAGAGCTTTGACAGCCTGGCGCATGCGGTGACGGTCTCTGATCTGTCGAAACCTGATCATCCGCTTGTTTACCTTAACAAAGCGTTTACGAAGATGACCGGCTTTGGCGAGGAGATGCTGGGGCACAACTGTCGCTTCCTGCAAAGCGACCTGGAAAATACCGAGGCGCGCGCGCACATTCGCACCGCGCTGGAAGCCAACGGCCGGTGTGAACTGGTGCTCAAGAACCGCCACAGAAACGGCGATGAGTTCTACAACATGCTGCTGATCGACACGGTGCGCGGTTACAAGTCCTTGCCCCCCATGGCCATTGGCTCGCAATTCGATCTGGGGCCGGAAGGGGTGGAGCAAGCCGCTGATTGCGCTGTCTACACCACGCAGTCGCAATCGAGCTTTTCTGTTCCGCTCACCGTCAAGATGCGTCTGGAACGCAGGCGCTTGTATGCGGATGCCGTGGAACGGATGTTCCGATCTTGGTGCACACTGAAAGAGGTCTCCAGCCGGTCCTGAGGGTCAAAGACCGCGCACTCCAGCGTTAACTCAGCGTGAATTTGACCTGTTTCGCCCGCCGCAAGGACGCAAATTTCTTAACAAATGCAGCAAGCCCTTTCACAGTGAAGCAGCAGGGTCGGTGCGGGTTGAGATACCCAGCAGCGCCAGACGGATGATAGCGAGGCGGGGGCCCAGTGATGCGGACGTTCAGCAACCATATCGGCAGTTCGAGCGAGCTTTTGGTGCTTGCCGATATCAAACCGGGGTTTGTCCCGATCCGGTCGCCCATCACCTATGCCGCCCGGTTGCGCCGGCATCTGAAGCTTGTCGATGCCCTGCGCCGCAGCGGGTTGGAGACCGAGAGCGCGGGCAACTACGTGGGGCCCATCGACAGCCTGCGGACCCTGCAATTCATCACCTGGACGATGATCGACAATGACACGCGCATGCTGCTGTCGGTGAATTTTGACCAGCCGTTTGAGCCCTACATCCGGCGCATCGTGGATGTGTCAGGCGGACTGCTGGACAGCGTGTTCTGCCACTGCGTGGGCTTTGACGGATGCTCCTCCGATCAAGGCTTTCACAAGTTCATGGCCTTTATTGAAGCCAACCAGGCCCCGGTGGAGCTTTTCGCGGCCTCCGCGCCCAACACGTCCGTCGATGATACGGATTTCTATCTGGAGGCGGACGCCAATATCCGCAGCGGCGCCTGGGAAGACCCCGCACTTGCGATGGCGCGTCACAAGCTCACCTCCCCGCCTGAAAAGCTGCTTGCGGCCGCAGCGCGCAACCCCGACCAGCTGCTCCATCAGAGCTTTCGCATCCTGCGCGCGCTTTTTGGTCTGGCGCCCTTCTTCCCGCCCAACCCCATGGCGCCAGAGGGGCAGACCTCGGACGATGTGATCTACTACAACCTCGTGCGCACGCTCATGCCCGGGCTTTGGGAGCTGCTGATCCGGCGCGTCCCGGGGTTGAGCGATGCGGACAAGATGGGCCTGATCGCAGGGCTTGATCCAGCCGATCCGGGTGCGGCTTACAAAGCGGTGCATCAGGGCAATGACCCCGCGCGCGATCCGCTGCTGGATCATCTGCTGCAAACCTATGCCGAGCCCCTGGCCTGGTTCGGTTACAAACCGCGCGGGCAAGCGGCGGTGATCAAGCCTGAGCCTCGCGCGCCGGGGTCTGTGCAAGCAGGGCTTTTGGCCCCGGCGGCCAAGCACAACGTGGCGGCGATGATGCTTTTGCGGGTGGATGACCCCGGCGCGGGTCGCGCGTTTCTGACGCACATGGAAAGCAGGCTTTGGCCCGAGAAGCCTCAGACGCGGGCTTGGAACCTCTCCATCACGCGCGAAGGGCTTTATGCGCTTGGCGTGCACGAAGACCGCCTGGCGAAGTTTCCCCGCGCCTTCATGGAGGGCATGACCGCGCGGGCGGGTCTTTTAGGCGACACGGATGTCAACCATCCCAATGTCTGGGTCTGGCCCAAGGGCAATTGGCCGCTGGGCTGCGCGCCCCGCGCCATCGCGCCACAAACGATCGACATCATCGTGCAGGTCTCTGGTGCCGCCAAGCTGACGGACACCTCCCATATCTTCGACCAGAATCATCCGCTGCACGCGGATGTGGCCGCCCTGGCCAAGGATCTGCCCGAAGGTGTGACACTGCAAGCGGTGGAACCCATGCAAAGCCGGTTTGACCCCGAAACGCCCGGGCGCGCGGTGGGGCACCTGGGGTTTGAGGACGGCATCAGCCAGCCCCGGCTCGACGGCAGCCGCGAATATGACGCGGCGGATGAACACCCCCTGCGCCCGCCCCAGCCCGAGCGTGCCCGCATCGGCGATATCCTTTTGGGCCACAGCAGCAAGCTTGATCCCGAAGGGCTCTTTGAGCCGGTGGACACGCCGCTACGGGATGGCACGTTTCAGGTCATCCGCAAGCTCCGGATTGACCGGCGGGCGTTTCACGAGGCCGCCAGCTCTGTCGCGGGGGACGATCTGCCGGAGGCGCTGGTCAAGGCCAAGATGATGGGCCGCTGGCAGGACGGGACGCCGCTTGCCAAGGACGCCGTCAGCGAGACGGACTTTGATCACAGCGCGGACCCCCATGGTGCCGATACGCCGCTGCAATCGCACGTGCGCCGCTGCAACCCGCGCGAGGCCAAGACCCCGCGCATCCTGCGCCGCGGCTATTCCTATGGTCCCTACGACGGCGATGACGACGCGGACCGCGGGCTGATGTTCATCTGCTATAACGCGAGCCTCGCAGAGCAGTTCGAGATCATCCAGCGCTGGGTCGCGGGCGGTAATTCGACCGGTATCGCCAGCGGTCACGGCGATCCGCTGCTGTCGCCCAAACGGCCCGGCGAGCAGAAGGTCTTTCGCTTCGTGCACGGGGCGGAAGGCGCGGAGCGGGTGGTGTCCATCAATTTGCCCGACCGCCCCGTGGGTCAGCTGCAATGGGGCACCTATGCCTTCACGCCCTCGCTGGAAGGGCTGCGCAGCCTCGCCGATGCCACAATTGCCGAGGCGCCAGAGGACGCGGCACTTGCGCCCCTGCCCAACCTGCCGCAAACAAAAGAGGCCTGGCAGCGCGTGTTGGAGGACGGAGACGAGGCGCGGCGCGCTGAGCGCCGCCAGATCTGGGCACACATCCAGACGGAGGGCGGCGCGCGGCGCAGCGACTATGGCGTGCTTGTCGGCGGCGCGCAGGCGATGCGCGATCTGCTGTCGAACAAGGACGACGCCTTTGCCGCGCAGCCCTACCTGGACCGGATGCTGGAAACGGTCGGCCCGCAGTTTCTGGGCTTTGACAGGACGCAAGCGCATAAGACGCAAGGCTTCGACCACGACCGGGAAGCGGCGGAGGTTTGGGGGTTCATGAATGAGATCATCACCGCCCCCCGCGCCTTCGAGATGGCCTATTCCATGGCGCGCGAAAGCATCCTGGCGCGGCCGCGAGAGGTTGCGCCGACCGCAGGCGGTGCGCTGAACGGGCCGGACATGGGGCGCATGGTGTCCATGCACCGGCTGATCAACAACGTCTCTGCCTGGCTTTGCCGTGACATGTTTGGCCTGGCGGGCGCGGACATGGACTTTGGCGGGCCGGAGGTGCCGATGGCACCGCGCGCCCATTGCCCGGGCGATTTTCTGAACACCGCCGCCTACATCTTTGGCCCCCATCCCAGCCCGCAGCTGGCTGGCTACGCGCAGATGCGCGGCCAGTTGGTCAGGGCCGCGCTTGACGGTCTGGTAGCGCAAGGCGGCGCGCCAGAGGGCACGTTGCTGGGACATTTGCGCCAGCTTCAATCAGAAGAGCCCTATTGGGACGATGCCAAGATCGCCTCGGTCCTGTCTTCGGTGACGACGGGACTTGTGGCACCCGTGATGGGGTCCTTCATGATGTGCATGCTGGAATGGATCACCACCGGTATGATCTGGCGGCACCAGCAAAAGCTGCAAGAGGCGGGCGTGCCGGAGCAGTCAGAGGCGCTCTTTGCCCATGCGCAACGCCACCTTCTGCCCTTCATGGTCGCGGCTCAGCGCAAACGGACTGCCCCCGATCTGGTGCAGCGCACTGCAGTCAAGGACACTCAGATCGGCGGCTGCCCGGTGCATAAAGGCGATCACGTGATCGGCAGTTTGGGCGCGGCAGCGCAAGAGGAGCCAGAGAGCGCCCTGAGCTTTTTCTTTGGCGGAGATTACGGCACGGCGGTGCACGCCTGCCCGGGCAAGGACGCGGGCCTGGCGGCGGTGATGGGCTGCATTATGGCGGTGCTGTCTTTTGAGCATCTGGAGTATGCAGGCCCGATCGCACTGCGGATCAAGGAATAACGCGGCCGCGACGTGATCGGGCTCTCAGCTCAGCACCTTGCGCAGCTGATCCGGCCATTCGTCGCTGGAAAACGGCAGCCAGCTGATGCTGCGCGGCTCCACCCGCATGTCCGCCGCCTCGTAGGCCCGCCGTGCCTCCGCCAGCCGCGCGGTATCGCCCAGCCGGTCCGCGCAGATCATGCGCACCAGATGCCCGTACCAATAGCGCGGCTTCATCATCAACGCCCGGGTCGCGCGCACGTAACCTTCCTCGTATTGCCCCGTCCGCGCCAGCGCGACGGCCATTTCGGTCTGAAAGGCGAAATCGAGCTGGTCGCGGGGGGAATAGCGCATCGCAAGGCTCAAAGGCCCGATCGCGGCCTCGGGCTGATCGTTGTGGATGAAGGCAGACCCCAGCTGATGGTGCGCAATCGCGAGGTTGGGGTTGAGCTCCAGCGCCTGCTCAAGACAGGCAATCGCGGCGTCATGGTTGCGCCGCCAGGCGTCCGCGATGCCCAGGATGGCAAAGGCGCGGCCATCGTCGGGGTCAAGCTCCATCGCGCGGCGGGCGAAATCCTCCTCCCGCGACAGGCCGCTGTCCCCATCCCGGCTGACCCAGGTGCGCCACAGATGCCAGAACGCCATCTGCAAAAGCGCCTCGGATGAGAAAGGCTGCAGCTCCAACGCGCGGGTGAAGTAGGCGAGTGCCAGATCTGAATCCTCTCGCGTCAGCCGCGCCAGATGCCAGCGCCCGCGCCAGATCTGATCCTGAAAGTTCTCCTCGCGGTCCTCGGAATTCATCACGAACCGCTGATAGGACTGGCTGACGGAGCGTTCGATGGCGCCCGCGACCTCATTGAAAACGCTCTGCATTGCGTTTTCCTGCAAAAAGCTGTCGAGCTGGTAGCTGTCGGACCACAGCACGCTGCAATCCTCCGCGTCGTTGAGCTGAAAGCGCGCTACAACCGCGTTGCTGTCCTGCGTGACCGAGCCGTTCACGAAGTACCGTGCGCCTAAATTTTCGACCATCGACTGCGCGCGCGTGCTGTCCATCGGCGCGCCGGAGGCTGCCATCACGGGCGGGCGCAAAATCGGCAACCACCGCAAGCGCTGAAGCGAATTGGTCAGATCATCGCTCAAGCCAGATCCGACAAAGGCGTTGCGCTCATTGCCCGACCGGTTCTCAAGCGGCAGCACGCACAGCGAAAGCTCCCAATCGGGTCGCTCCATCTGGCGCTCCGCCGCGCCGTCCCGCACCGCATGCGCCGGCACAGCGTCCGCCAGCGGCAGCGTTGCCTTGCGCGCCCAATGGGCCCGCTGCTCTGCCAGCCAATCGACAAACTGGGGATCGATGATGTCGCAGCCTTCGAGGAACTCCCGCCCTTCAGACACTGCATCGAGCCACTGCGTCGACGACATCTGGCGGACGTCAACCGACACCCGCTCCAGGTCGATCTCCACCTTGGTGCGATCCGCGGTGATGCAGCCCGCCAGATCGCCAAAGGCCGATCTGATCTCGTGCAGGCAGGACCGCAGGCTGCCCGCGGCTTGCGGCGGCGCGCGGTCGCTCCACAGGTGGGTCTGAAGCCAGGCGCGGGTCCGTTTGCCATCGCGTCCGGTGCACAGCATCGCGATCACCGCCTGCGCCTTGCGCCCTTTGGGCGATATATCGCGGCCTGTTGCAGCCGCGCTCGCAGAAAAAGCGCCCAGCACCCTGATGGTGATCTCGCCCGACACGCGCCCCCCTGACCCGATGGATTCTTCCATATTTCATGGTTTATCAACAATTTGACGCGCGGCAAAGGCACAGGCCTGATCGTTCTTATGACACGACGCAGAGGCAGCCGCCCGGCAAGTTTGACCGTGTTCATGCCTGACAAACCCAAGCTTGCGCGCTACAGTCAAAGTATGCGCATCATATCCCCCCTCACCCGTGTCCTCCCCCTGATCCTGCTGGCCTGCTGTGCCATTGCCGCCCAGGCGGCGACCCTCAGCGACTTTCTGGGCAGTTACGAAGGCAGCGCGGAGTTTGAGATCGACGGCAAGATGGAGCGGCGCGACATGTCCGCAACTATCGCCGCCAAGGATGACGGGTTCGAAGTGAGCTGGAGGTCCGTGATCTACAAGGCCGATGGGCGGATCAAGGACACCAGCTACACCATCGACTTCCTGCCCAGCGGGCGGGACGGCATCTATGCCTCTGCCATGAAAACCAATGTTTTCGGCAAGGCGGAGCCGCTGGACCCGCTGAAAGGCGAACCCTTTGTGTGGGCGCGGTTTGAGGGTGATACGCTGACCGTGTTCTCGCTTTTCATCAACGAAGTGGGTGGCTACGAGATGCAGGAATATCACCGCACGCTGGCCGAAGGCGGGTTGGAGCTTCTGTTTCGCCGGTTGAACAACGGCACGCCGCAGCGCGAAATCAGGACCTTCCTGGCCCGCAAGTAGAAGCGCCCATTGACGCTCAAGAGCCTCCGACCCAAGACTTGAGACAGACAGGACAGAAATTCAGGCGGCGTCCCGCCGGGTGGCGTAGTTGCGCCGCCCGTCGTGCTGAAAGCACGCCTTTGGCGTGACGTGCTGAAAGCACGCCTTTGGCGTGACGTGCTATAAGCACGCCTCCGGCGTAACGGGGGCGGGACGGCGGAGCAGGGAAGTGCCAGTTGGGCGGAAGCTTAGAATTGAGCGGAGTGCCTCAGGTCTTGGATTGGAGGCTCTAGTCATCTGCTTTCGCCGGGGCATTCTGCACATAGCCCGCGATCAACTGCAGGAACTTGAAAGAGGTTCCCGCGTCGTTCTGCACGACGCTGAGAAACTCTTCCGCCCCGATGCGCAGGCCCGACACCGGGCTGCGCGCGCGCATGGACAGCGTGCGGGGCTCACCCAGGATCAACCCCAACTCGCCCACCAGGCTGCCGGGCCCAGCGGTGCGGATCAGCTTTTCCTCCCCGCCCTCCAGCGGCAGAAAGAAATCCGCCTCTCCCTTCTGGATCAGGTAGACGCCATCGGTGGGATCATCCCCAATCTCAAAGATCATCTCTCCGGTGTCGTAGTGAAAGGACTGCGCCGAGAAGGCGAGCAGGCGCAGCTGCTTTTGCGCGACGCCAGAGAAAAAGACCGTCTGCTTGATCGCCTGGAGCTTACCCAAAAGATCGGGCGCGGCGGTCTCCGCCGGGGTCTCTTCCGCGCTGGACTGCGGCGCGCTGTCTTGCGCGATGCGGCCCGCTTTCAGCTCCACCACCATGTCGAAATCCTGGGCTTGCGCGACGGGCAGCTCCTTTTCGATCTGGATCAGCGTGGTGCTGGGCAAGGCGCGGCGCAGATGGGCAAAGGCGGCGGCGCGGGCCTCCGGATCCTGGCTGGCCAGCGCTTGGTTGAGGATCAGGATGTCGGGCCGTTTGATGGCCGCGCGCATCAGCCCGATGCGTTCGCGCATCGGTGCGGGCAGGTTCGAGCCGCCCAGCAGGGTCTGTTCGCCCAGGGTCAGCGTGGCGATTTCCGCGCGCATCCCGTGCTCGGATAGGACCGCCGCCACCGTGCCTGCCACCAGTTCCCCGCGCGCGCCCGCATCCTCGCGCAGAATGCCGAAGGTGGCGTTTTGCAGGAGCGTGAGGCCGCGCACATAAGCATCAGCGGCCAGCGCCTCGAAAAGCGTGGCCAGTTTGCCCTGCGCGCGCGGCCGCGCTGCCACGATCCTGTCCCGCAGCTCCGGCCCCACAAAATCAAGCACCTGCGCGGGTGCAAGCACGCAGGGCATCGCCAGCAGCAACGCGCGTTCATCAGGCTTCAGAGCCGCACCCCCGTTAACCCGCGCGCGGATTTTCAGCGTTTGCTCAAACTCTGCCGCATCAATGCCCAGACGTTTGAACAGCGGGTGGTGCGTGCCATCCGCGCCGAAAGTGGCAAGCAGCAGGTCCGTGACCTCACAGGCGACACGTTGGATGTCATCCGCCAGGCCCAACTCCTCCAGCAGCGGCATGAATTCGGCCTGCGCGGCCAGCTCCGACTGGCTGACGGCCACGGGCGGCACGGCGAAGAGGATGTTTTGCACCAGCGGCAGGGCGACATGATACTCTGCGGGATCAAAGGCCCGCAGGCTCTTGGCCAGCCCGTCACCGTCCAGCCGCACCGCGATGTCCGCGCGCAGCGCAACCGTTGCCGCGCAAAGCTCGGGCATCTGATCCGGATCGGCAATCAGGCCCAGCCCGCGCCGGATCACGCTGCTGTCGGTGCCCATGCCTTCCTCAAGCGACAGCCACCAGGTTCTGAGCGCGGTCATGTCCGCATGGCCCAGTTTTTCGGGATCGATCCAGGCGTCTTCAGGCAAGGCGATGGCATTGCCAGAACGCTCCGCCTCGCGCCGGTCGGCGGCATGGGCATCGCCTCCCTCAGGCACGGCGGCAGCGGCCGCGCGCAGCGACATCATCAGGTTGTCCCCGATGGTGCCGGCAAAGAGATAGGGCGCGGCCTCCGCCACGCCGATGCGGGTGCCGATGGTGGCCTGATGCAGACCCGCCAGATCGCGCCCGCCGATCAGGATGCGCCCCTGGGTCGGCACAACCTCGCGGCTCAAAAGCTCTGCAATCGCGCGGCGCTCCTCCTCCGTTTGCGCCAGAAGTGCGATCCGCCCGCTCGCGGGCAGGGTCAGATCAATGCCTTCGACCACCGGCAGCCCGTCACTGTCGCGCGCGTCCACGTATTCAAAGACGATCTCCCCCTCCAGCGCCACGTCTTCTTCCGGCGCGCCTTCTACGAGGTCGCGGTTCAGCACGCCCGGCGGCGCGAAATGCTCGGTGATCAATTGCCAGCGCTGCGCCATCTCATGGAACTGGTTGTAGTAGGTCAAAAGCTCCTTCCAGGGCGCGGAGAGGTCCTTGTACGCCGCAAGTGCCGCCACCAACGCGCCGATGGACACGAGCCCCTGGATCACCAGATAGCCACCGATGGAGAAAAAGAAGAAAGGGGTGAGCTGTGTGATGAAGTTGTTGAGAAACTTCATGAAGAATTTCTTGCGGTAGATATCCAGCCGGATAAAGAACAGCCGTCCCAGCCGGTGGGTCAGCTGCGCAGTCCGGTAGGGATGCCCGCCCGAGGTGCGCAAATCGGTGGAGCCTGCTGCCGTCTCGCCGATCTCTGCGGCCAGCACGCGGACCTCCTTGATGCGCTGCTTGTTGAGCTTGTTGATGCGCCGTTGCAGGATCGGGATGATGTAGGCTTGCAGGGGGATGAGCGCGATGGCCGCCAGCCCGAACCAAAAGCTTTGCAGAAACAGGAACGCCAGGATCGTGAGCATCTGACCCGCCTGCAGGATCGGCTGGCTGATCGCATCCCCCATCATCCCGCCCAGAGGCTCTGATTCAGCCGTCACCATGGAGACGATCTCAGCCTGGCTTGTGCGCTGGAAAAACGGCTTTGGAAACCGGAAAAGCCGGGTCACCAGCTGGTAGCGGAACCGCCGCAACAAACGCTCCGCCAGCACGCCCTTCATGGTGTTGATGCGCATCTTCAGCAGCCCGTGGCAGAGCACGGCCAGCAAAAACGCGCCACAAAGCAGCATCAGGAACCCGATCTGCGAGAAAGATATGCTAAAGACGTCTACCGTGCTTTGGCCCGCGCCAATGGCGTCGTTGATGATCCGCTTGGGCAGCTCCAGCGTGGCGTAAAGCAGGGGAAACAGGCACAGCGTCACCGCCAGCAGGACAAGCTGCTGCCGTTTGGAGTACTTCCAAATGAAGCTGAAAAGTGTCTTCTCTATCGTTCTGCCCCCAGGCGCCCGCACTTGGTAGCAGCGCGATGTAGGGCCTTGCAATGGCTTTGGGCGTTTGCGCCTATGCCTGCGCCGGGGCCGCGCGACCGGTCCAAAAAAGCATCAGCGCGGCCCCCGTCACAACCGGAATGGCCAGCAGCGCAAGCACACTCCACCCAACGCCTACGAACAGAGCACCAGAGGCAAAGGCAGCAAGGGCGGAGGCCAGCGCAATCGCGGTGTCGTTGATGCCCTGGATGACCGCGCGTTCTTGCGGGGCGAGCGCATCTGTCAGAAGGCTCGTCGCGCCGATGAAGGCGAAGTTCCAGCCCACGCCCAGGAGGATCAGAGCGGCGTAGAAATGGCCAAGCGTGATGCCGGAGGCCGCGATCCCGCCCGATACGGCCAAGAGCGAAAGACCGCCGTAGACGATCCGGCGCGCGCCCAGCCGCTGGATCAGAAAACCCGTGAAAAAGCTGGGCGCGAACATCGCGACCACGTGCAGGCCAACGACACTGGCACCCGTCGCTGCATCAAAGCCGCAGGCGACCATGACGATGGGCGTGGGCACCATCAAAAGCGCCATGACGCCTTGGGCAAGTGCCGCCGCCACAATCGCGCCCGCCACCGCCGGGCGGCGCAGCACTGCCCTTGTGTCTACCTTGGGTGCGGTTCCAGGCTGCGAGACCGAGGCCGCGCCAAGCCCGCGCAAAAACAAAAGCGGCACTGCGCCCAGGCCTGCGAGCACCGCAATCGCGGCATAGGCACCGGCAAAGGGTACGGGCAGCAGCGTGTCCTTGGTGCGCTCGAACACTTCCGGGCCGATGAGTGCGGCGATCAACCCGGATGTCAGCATCAGCGAGATCGCGACCGATTTCCAACGCTCCGCCACCACCTCCGCCGCGGCAAAGCGGAAGAACAAAAAACAGGCGAGAGCCGCGCCCAGCAGCGCGTGCCCGATGAGGAAAATCAGGAAACTGCCCTGCATGAGCCCCAGCACCGCTGCCGCACCGCCCACACCGTGAAAGAGCGCGCCCAGCAGAAAGCCCGCCTGCCGGCCATAGCGCCCCATGAACAGCGAAAAGGGTGCCGCTGCGACCAGTCCTGCGAGCGTGGAGATGGAGGCTGGCAGCGTGGCCAGCCCCGGCGAGGGTGCGAGGATCAGCCCTGCCAGACCACCCAGAACGATCATCATCGGCAGCGCCGTGCCGAGGATCGCATTCGACGTCAGCAGCAAAACGAAATTCAGCGATCCTGCGGTGGGCGCGCGGGCTATGGCGGTCATGTGCGGGTCCTTCCGGGAAGGTCAAAGGGCATGTACGCCCGTCCTTGAAGAGGTAGACCGCCGCGCCGCGCTGTCAGCCTTTGAGAGGCAAGGATCACATGCGCGCAGGCACATCGATGCCCAAAAGCCCGAGGCCCAATTCCAACTGCCGCACCGTCATCGAAATCAGCGCCAGGTGGGACGCGATCTCATCCTCCGGCAGATCGCCGCCCAAGATGCGGCAGGACTGGTAGAACGTATTTGCTCGCCCGGCGAGCTTGTAGACATGCCCCGCCAACACCGAGGGTTTGCGCGCCTCGATGCTCTTGTCGATCCGCAGCGCGAACTCGGACAGTGCCAGGATCAGGTCCTGCGCAGGCGCGTTGATGCAGGTGATCTCCCCGGGTGTGAGCGCCTCTGCCGCTGCCTTCTCCAGCAGTGTTTTCAGCCGAACAGTGGAATACTGCAAGTAGGGCCCGGTCTTGCCTTCGAACTGGGCGAAGGCATTCATGTCAAAGACATAAGCGCTTTCGCGGTCGTGGCTCAGCTCCCCGAACTTGATCGCGGCCATCGCCACCGTCTCCACCACCGCATGGCGTTCTTCATCGCTCACTTCATCGCCCAACTGGATCCGCTCACCGGCCAGACCGTGCATCGTTGTCATCAGATCGTGCAGGCGCATCACGCCGCCCGCCCGGGTCTTGAAGGGCTTGCCATCGGGGCCATTCACGGTGCCAAAGGCGGTGTGTTCCAGCTGCGCCTTGCCTGCCAGCCCGCATTGGGTCGCGGCCTGAAACACCTGGCGGAAATGCAGCTTTTGTCGCCCGTCCACGACATAAAGCATGGTGTCGGGATCATCCTCCGCCACGCGGTCCACGATGGTGGCGATGTCCGTCGCGCCATAGCCGTAGCCGCCCGCTGAATTGCGCAGGATCAGCGGCGGCAGTTTCTGATCCTCGGGCAGCGGGATCACGATGGCGCCATCGTCCTCCACCGCGTGCCCCGCGGTTGTGAGGTCCTCCACGATCCCGCCCAGCATCTCTTGGTACCGGCTTTCACCGTAGAAATAGTCAAACTCCACGCCCAGGCGCGCGAAATCGCGCTTCAGGCTCGCGTGGCTCGCCTCCATGATCCGCTGCCAAAGCCCCATGTAGACAGGCGCGCCTTCCTGCATGGCAGAGGTCGCCTGCCGCGCACGTTCGCGGAACGCCTCGCTCTCCTTGGAGCGGGCGGAGGCTTTCGGATACCACTCCTGCAGGTCTTCGATGGAGACCCGCGCGTCCGGGTCCGACAGCAGATCGGGCCGTTCATCCTCGATGAAGCCGATCAGCTGGCCGATTTGCAGCCCCCAGTCGCCAAGATGCACGTCGCCTACCACATCATGGCCCGCGAATTTGAGGATGTTGACCAAGGCCTGCCCCACAAGAGAGGCGCGCAGATGGCCCACATGCATCTCTTTGGCAAGGTTCGGCCCGCCATAGTCGACCAGGAACTTTTGCGGGGCCTCAACCGGGTCCGCGAAAAAGCGCGGGGCGTCCTGCATTGCCCGCGCCAATTGCAGATGGGCCGCCTCCGTCACTTTGAAGTTCAAAAACCCTGGCGGGGTCAGCTCGACTGTAAAGAGGTCTTTGAGGTCAAGCGCGGACATCACGCCCTCGGCGGCTGCCATGGGGTTCATCCGCTGGCTCTTGGCCACGGCCATACAGCCGTTGCACTGAAAGTCAGACAGGTCCGGTCGGTCAGAAAAGCGAACGGTGCCGAAGTCGGGATTATAGCCCGCCGCCTCAAAAGCCGCGCGGGTCATCTGGTTGAGCGTGTCAAGAAGGTCCATCGGGCGGGTCTTTCGCGGATTTCGGGCGCGCAAGTGCTAGTGGATTTGCCCCCGCCTCACAAGCCGCAAAGGGGCGTGCGGCGCGGTGCCAATGAAAAAGGCGGCCCGCCGGTGCGCGCCGCCCTTCTTGGTGTTTGATTTGCAAGTCGCGTTATGCGGAAACGGGCTCCAACAGGCCTTCGGCTTCTGCTTCTTCCCAGATCTCTTCCCAGACCGCCTTCGCACGGCCGCGCTGGCGGGCGCCTTTTGCGTCCTCCAGGTTGTCCAGCATGCCCTCGCCCTCGACGATGATCAGACCGACCATCCCGGTGGAGGCGTGCGGCGTGCAGTTGTAGCCGTAGATGCCCGGCTGCGCGAAGGTGACCTCTTCATCTGCACCGATCTTGGTTTTCCACTCTTCGGTGCCCTCGGGGATCATCTCGTCCACGGCAGCGGCGTTGTGACCGCGGTCCACGCTTTTGAACAGGACGGTGTCACCGGCCTTCACGCGCAGGATGCGCGGCTTGAAAACATTGCGTGCCCGCGGATTGTCGGGGTCCTTGTTGAGCATTTCAACAGTGTGTGTGGCGTGGCCATCTGCACGCAGGCCCGTCCCCGCAAAGAGGGCGAATCCAGCAGCAGAGGCGAGAAGCGCACGGCGATTGAGTGACATGTGTCATCCTTTCAGTTTTTACTTTGTTGGGCTGAGCGGGTCGCCCTAACCTGACGCGGGAAAGTAGCACCCCGCGCTTTGATGTCTATCAAATATAGTAGGGCAGGTTGTCGCGATAAGGGGCCCAGCATCACCTTCGTGTTATTTTACAACGCGTTGGGCGGCAAATCGCTCCCTCAAAATGCGCAAAAAACCGCTTTTGACACAGAGGGATGTCGACAATCGCATACAATTGGCAGACCCTTGCGCGCGCAGCCAAATAGGGAGCCCACAGTCATGACCTTCATCGCGATGAACCGCTTTACCGTGAAAACCGAAAACGCGGAGGCTTTTGAGGCGCTCTGGCTTGGGCGCGACAGCCATCTCAAGGGCATGGAAGGTTTTGTCGAATTTCACATGCTCAAGGGGCCCGAGACCGACGGCCAACTGCTTTATGCTTCGCACACTGTCTGGGCCAGCGAGGAGGCCTTTCTCGCCTGGACCAAGAGCGCCGCTTTCCGTGAGGCGCATAAGGGCGCGGGCAAGACGACGAAGCTGCACGAAGGCGCGCCGAAGTTCGAAGGGTTTTCAGCGATCCAGCACATCGCATAGAGCAGCCTGCGCGGCGCGCGGCCCGGCTGGGCAGCGCGTGAAGGCAGCGCGCTTGCTCGAATCTCATCTAGGGGTAGACTGAAGCCACTCAGAGTGGATTTTTCATGCTCCTTTTCGTCAGGACTTTGGCGCTCTTTTTGTTGCTCGGCCTGGGATCGCAAGCCGATGCCCGACGCGTGGCGCTTGTGATCGGCAACGGTGCTTATGAACACGCCGCGCCGCTGACCAACCCTGCCAATGATGCCGCTGACCTGGCGGCCGCTTTCGACCGTTTGGGCTATGAGGTCGAGATGTTGGAGAACGCGACCCGTGCGCAACTGCTGGACGCCCTGCGCGGCTTTCGCAGACGCAGCCTGGGGGCCGAGCACGCGGTGATCTACTACGCCGGCCACGGATTGGAGATCGGCCGTCAGAATTACGTCGTCCCGGTGGATGCCGAGCTGAAACAGGACATCGACATCGAGTATGAGGCGGTGCCGCTCTCGCTGCTGGTGGCAGCCACTTCCGGCGGCAAGGACTTGCAACTGGTGGTGCTGGATGCCTGCCGCGACAATCCTTTTCTCAACACGATGACACGCACGCTGGGGACACGCACCATCGGGCGGGGGCTTGCCGTCTATGAGCCCGAAGGCAACTCGCTGGTCGCCTATTCCGCGCGCGAGGGCACGGTCGCGCTGGATGGCGAGGGGCAGAACAGCCCCTATGCGCTGGCCTTTCTTGACGCGTTGGCGCGTCCGGGGCTGGAGATCGGGCCTTTCTTTCGCCAGGTCCGCGATGCGGTGATCGCGCAGACCTCCGGCCAGCAAGAGCCCTTCCTTTACGGATCGCTCAGCGCGGAACCGGTGTTTTTCAAGCCCCAAACCCCCGGCCTTCCGCCCACGCCCGCGTCCGCACCCCGGGCGCCCCAAGGAGAAGGCGTGTCCCCCGACACGCTGCTGGCCATTGATCTGGCCTTTTGGCAGAGCATCGAAGACAGCACCACAGCCAGCGATTTTGAGGACTACATCGCGCGGTTTCCAAATGGGCAGTTCCTTTCCCTTGCCAAGCGCAGGCTCGCCGCTTTGAAACCCGGCACGGGGTCGGCTGTTAAGCCACCTACGGCTCAGCCCGAAACGGCGGGTCCGTTAAACGAAGATGTCAAGTTGAGCCGAAATGCCGCGCGCGACCTGCAAGCGCGGTTGAACATTCTGGGCTTTAACGCAGGCGCGGAGGATGGCTTGATCGGGCGCAAGACGCGGGCCGCTGTGGTAAGCTACGGTGCTGCGCGCGGTCTGGAGATGGGAGACACGATCAATCAAGCGCTTCTGGACAAGCTCGCAAGTGAAGTGTCAGCCGCACGTCTTGCCTCCCACCGCGAGGCCAACCGCGCGGCACGGGCCAAAGCCGCAAGCGCGCCGCAAGTCACGTCGAAACCTTCCCGCCCGACAACGACGCAAACCTCAACACCCCCAGCCAGCTCATTTGCGGGATATGCCGGGCGCAGTTATTGCCGCTCGAAAGGGGGGCAAGTGCTCAACGGGCGCAATCTGAGCGACCGGCCGATCTGGTGCATCACCGTGTTGTCGATCAGTGCGACATCCATCCGCTACCGCATGACGCAACGCCAGGGATATGGACAGCCGACGAACACCTCCGTGTTCAGTTTTGCCAAATCCGGCGCCCGCAGCTTCGGCCCTGTGAGACTTGCCGCCAACGGTTCGGGATCACTCACGGCCAACGGCGCGGCCTACGTGGCTTCTCGCATCTACAAGTAAAGCGCGCACCGCCTCCGTTCACCGCGCCAGAGTTTTGCAAAACTCTGGCCAAGACTTTTGCAAAAGTCTTGGCCCCGGTTTCGACCGGTGCTCTGCTCAGCTAGCAGCACTACCAGGCCTAGAGCGCGCCACAAGAGCGTTTGCCCAAGCGTGCACAAAGTGCGCGCGTAGGCGCTGCCTAGCCTTTGCCTTTCCAGGGGACGAGCCAGCGTTCGGCGACGCGCATCAGCATGTCAATGCCAAAGCCGATGATCCCAATGAGAATGATGCCCATGATCACGATGTCGGTGTTCTGGAATTTTGACGCCGTCATGATCATCATGCCCGCGCCCTGCTCAGCCGCCACAAGCTCCGCCGCCACAACCGTGCCCCAGCAGACCCCCATGGCCACACGGGCCGCCGTGAAAATCTCCGGCAAGGAGTTGGGGATGATCACATAGCGCATGATTTGCCACTTGCTGGCCCCCAGCGAATAGGCCGCATGCACCTTCGATATCCGCACGCCCGAGACGCCGGACCGCGCGCCGATGGCCATGATCCAGAGCGCTGCCAAAAACAGCAGGATGATCTTGCCCGTCTCGCCAATACCCGCCCAGATGATCACCAGCGGAATGAGCGCCAGCGGCGGCACGGGGCGCATGAATTCCACGATGGGGTCGAACCAGCCCCGGAACCAGTCGCTCAAGCCCATCGCATAGCCCAGCGGGATGCCGATCAGAGCGCCAAAGAAAAAGCCCACCACAACGCGGAACAGCGAATAGCCCAAGTGCTCGGCCAGCGTTGAATTGCGGAACCCCTCTGTGGCGATGTCGATGAGACGCGTCCACACGGCTTCCGGGGGCGGCAGCCAAATGGGCTCCATCTGCCAGCCTTTGTAGGGCGCGAAATTCGGCGTGCCTTTGTCTGACAGCGTCACGCTGCCGTTGTCGACCTCAACCTTGTCGCCCGGCGCGATAGGCTGGCCGTTGATCGCCACCACCTTGGCGCCCACATCTTTCCCGATCTCGTCGTTGTTTTGAACGGGGATCAGCTTGGTCCGCCAGGCAGCAATCGCCTCCGAATCGTTTTTGGCAAAACCGTCGCCCGGCGCCACCTCGGGCTTCGTGCCTGTCGTCGTCACCTCTCGGTCAAAGACCGACACCGTGACCGTGCCGTCATCGCGCTGCCCGTCTTCAGTCTCAGCGGTGTAGGTAAAGGACGTCTCCCCCATGAAGGGACCCGGCGCATGCACGAAGGAGGGTAGCAGGCTGGAACCTGTGAACATCCCCCAAAGCAGAAACAGCGAGAGGATGGAGATGATGCCCGCCACCCGGTTGGGCCGCACCGCGCTTTCATCGCCAAAGGTGACCGTCTTCAGAGAGGTGTAATCGGACTGCGCGGTTTGCACGATCTTGGTCACGATAAAGAATGAGACAACGAAGATCGCCACATAGATGAGGAAAGGGATCATGCGCCTGCTCCTTCCACGCGGCCCATGATTTCCTCCTCCATGTCCCAGATCATGGAGAGGATCTCTTCGCGCGTTTTGGCATAGTCGGGGTGTTTCTTGACCTCCCGCAGGTCCGCGCCCACGCCCATCTCGGCAAAGGGCAGGCGGTACTCCTTGTGGATGCGCCCGGGGCGCGGGGCCATCACGAGTAGGCGTTCGCCCAAAAGCAACGCCTCCTCCACCGAATGGGTGATCAGGATAATTGTCTTGCCGGTCTCTTTCCAAAGCTTAAGCACGAGGCTCTGCATCTTTTCGCGCGTCAGCGCGTCCAGCGCGCCAAGTGGTTCATCCATCAGGATCACATCCGGCTCATTGGCCAGGCACCGCGCCAGCGCGACGCGCTGCTGCATCCCGCCTGAGAGCTCATAGACCGCCTTTTCCTTGAAGTCCTGCAGGCCCACCACGTCAAGTAGGTGATTGACGATGTCGTTTTTCTCGCCCGCGGGCATACCCTTCATCGAGGGGCCAAAGCCTACATTTTCGCGCACGCTCATCCACTCAAACAAGGCACCCTGCTGAAACACCATCCCGCGCTCCGCATCCGGGCCCAGCACCTGATGACCGTTGAGCATGATCTGCCCCTCGGTCGGTGCCAGAAACCCTGCCACGATGTTCAAAAGCGTGGTCTTGCCGCAGCCCGAGGGGCCTAGCACGCTCATCAACTCGCCTGCTTTGAGGTCCAGCGTCACGTCCTTGAGCGCCTGCACCGCGCCGCCATCCGGCAGATCAAAGCGCATGGAGATGTTTTCGATGGATAATCCGGACATGCGTCCCCCTGGTCTCAGGAAAATTGCGGGCCGCACCCGCGGTCAGGGCACCGCGGCCCTGGAAATCACCGGGGCAGGACGCGCGCCCTGCCCCGATCTTGCGCGTTGCTTTAGGAGCCGGAAGCCGCCGAAAGCGGGCCGGTGTTGACCTGGCCCTCATAGCTGTCGAGCGCGCCATCGATGGAACCTGCGTTCACAAAGACATCTGCCACGCCCTTCATGAACTCCTGGCTCGCACCGCCCAGCCACTTGCCGCTCAGCTGCTCTTCAACAGAGGGGAAGCTAAAGGTGGCCATGGTCTCTTTGGTGGCCTGCACGTCCATACCGGCATCTTTGGCGATGACTTCGAGCATTGCATCGGTGTTCTCGCCAGAGTTCCACATGGCATTGGCTTCCGCCGTCACGGAAACGAACTTGGAGACGATATCACCGTTCTCCGCCACGAAGGACGCAGGCGCGGAGGTCACGTCGAACACGAGGATGCCCAGCTCTTCCTTCTCGGCACCGGTCAGCAGGATGTTGCCGTGCTCCTTCATGCGGCGCAGCGACCCCCCCCAGCCGCAGGCCATGTCGATCGCACCCTGCGCGATGGCCGCAGCGCCGTCTGGCGGCGCCATGTCCACGACCTCAAGGGAGGCCAAGTCCACGCCGAAGTGGTCCATCTGCTTGAGGAACCCGTAATGCGCAGCAGTACCCAGCGGCACGGCGACCTTCTTGCCCGCAAGCTCACCCGCGCTGTCCTTGTCGATCTCCAGCGCGGAGGCCACAACGCAGTTGTCGTTGTCCGCATAGGACACGGCCACATCCACGATCTGCAGGTCCTGCCCGGCAGAGGTCGCGACCACGAAGGGCGGCACGCCCTGGCTGACGGAGATTTGCACGTCGCCCGAGGCCATGGCAGCGGACATCGCGGTCCCGGTCTCGAAGGACACCCAGTTGACCTTCATGCCCAGCGCTTCGTCATAGGCGCCGTTCACCTTGGCGAACTGGAAGGGCATCGGCCATTCCAGGAAGTAGCCCACGGTGATTTCGCCGTGACCATCTGCAAATGCGGCGGTGGACGACAGTGCCATCGTGGCACCGGCAACCATGCCCAGTGTGAATTTCTTCATGTGATATCTCCCTTATGGTTTTGTCACGTCCCGCGCGCTTTCGCGGGGGCTCATTTTTGATGACGCGAGGCTACGGAGCGCTCCGCAATCCCGTCAAACGATTTCTACGCACAAAGCCTCTCGCCGCGCAACACGATGGCCCATGCGCCTGCTTTGGCGGCAGGCGCATTGCGCCTGTCCTCCGTTCCTGACCTTCAAAATAACGCCCAAACGGGTCTGGGAGTAGATCAGGACCAACTGTGCCGCGTGTCGCGCGCCCTCACTGGCCCTAACGTCAATTCGATCTGGCATTATCTGCCGCGCATAAAACCTGAGCATTCAGGCCCCGGCTGTTCAAAGCACCGGCAGACCTACCACACCTGCCGGATCGGAAACGCCCGCAGGATGTCCTCGTTTTGCGCAGCTGAGAGGTATTCGGGCCGGTGCGCCGCCAGGATCTCGCGCGCTTTGTCATTGGCCACCCGCCAGATGTCGCGCGCGCCGCGCTCCTCCCAGGTTCTGGGCTGCTCGCGGTCCGCCAAGGCGGGGTAGACGTAATCACGCTCCATCGCGGCATAGGTCTGCGCGCTGCCCAGAAAGTGCCCCTCGCCCAGCACCGCCTCGCAAATCGCATCAAAGCCCAGCGTTTCCTCGCTCACCTCGACCCCGCGCAGCGTGCGGTAGATGGCGGCGTGCATTTCGTTATCGAGCACGAAGGCCTCGAAACTTGCGCCCAGGAGCGAGGCCGTCATGCCGGAGCTTTCATAGATCAGGTTGCCCCCCGCCAGCCCCGCCGCCATCGCGGTCAGCCCCTTTTCAGCGCCGTATTGCGCGTCAATCGCCTTGGCGTCGGTCATCGAACAGGCCACGCCCGACGGCAGGCCGAGCCAGTTCGACACCTGGGCCGAGGCCGCGTTCATCACCGCAATCTCCCCCCCGCCCCCCGCGAAGGCGCCTGTGCGCAGGTCGATGACCAGCGGCCAGTTGGAAAAGATCATCGGAAAGCCGGGGCTGATCGCATGGATCATCAAAAGGCTGGCCAACGTCTCCGCCAGCGATTGGGCCAGAAAGCCTGCGAGCGTCGCCGGAGCGGTGGCGCCAGACTGGGCGGCGGTGATGCAGGACATGGGGATGTTGTGGGCGATACATTCATAGATCACATCCACCGCGTCCTCGCCAAACCGCATGGGGGAGATGATGGGGCTGATGTGGGTCTTGAGGAAAGGCCGCTTGGAAAACGCGCGCTCCCCACCCGCCACGATGTCGAGCATCTGAACGATGGGCGCCACGTTTTCGGCCAGGGTAAAGGACGTCGCCACCGGTTTTGTCGTGTTGCGCATCAGCGCAAAAGCGGTGTTGATATCAAGTTCGAACACATCTTCGACGTCCGTAGCCACGCAGCAGCGCGTGAACCAGCTCACGTTGGTCAGCGTGTCCTGGAGCCGCGTGAAGTCATGCAGATCGCGCAGCGTGGACGGACGGTAAAGCCCGCTGTCGAGGTCCAGCGTCTGCACCGCAGCGCCGCCCGTGCCGAAATGCACGGCGTCACCGCCTACCTCAATGGAGCGCGTCTCATCCCTGCCATGCAGCACAAAGCGTTTCGCGGCACCTGCAATCGCATCCTCAACCAGCGGGCGCGGAAACCGCACGCGCCCGTCACTGCCCATCTCCGCACCTGAGCGGACGAGGTCCTGCTCCAGCCGCGCCGGTACTTCACCCAGTCCCAATTCCGCCAGCAACCGCAGGGCCGTGTCATAGATCGCGCGCACTTCCCGCTCGCTCAACGGCTGGTACTGCCCGCCGCGCTGGCCGGGCGGAGCTGGGTTGGGGGGCGGCGCTGAGCGCTGCGCGTGGCGGGCCTTGCGACCCGAAGAGCTTGAACGTCGTGCCATACCCAAAAGTCGCGCTGTTCAGCCCGCGCCACAAGACGTCTGGACAAGATAAGGCAAAACCGAAATGTTGATTGCGTTATGGAGAATAAAGAGCCCCCCTTCACCTTTCGCGCCGCCCAGGTTTTTGTGGCGGCGGTGGAGGCGCAATCGGTCACGCGCGCGGGCCACCGGCTGGGGATCAGCCCCTCCTCGGTGTCCCAACAGCTTGCCGTGCTTGAAACTGCGCTCGGGGCCAAATTGCTGGAGCGGTCGGCCCGCAAATTTCGGCTGACCCGCGCGGGCGCGCTTTTCCTGGAACCCGCGCGCCAGCTTCTGGATGACGTGAGCGCTGCCAAGGCGCTGTTGGCCGATGCCGATCACGCGCCGCCCATGAGCATCCGCATCGCCTCCATCGAAGAACTCGACGCGACGGTCACGGCACCCTGGCTGTTTCGGCTGACGCAGAGCTATCCTCAGATCAGCTTCACGCTCAACAGCGGGGCGAGCCACGAAAACCTTGACGCACTCAGTTCCCGCGCGGTGGATTTGACGCTGGCCGTGGACACTGTGGCGGATGCGGACTGGGTGGAGCAGCACGCGATCCTGCGCGATCCTTTCATTCTGGTTACAGCGCCAGGCCAACCTGCGCCCGCGCTTGCGGACCTGCGCAACCGTCCGCTGGTGCGCTATGCTTCCGAGCTTCAGATCGGCCGCCAGATCGAGGCGCATCTGCGGCGGTCATCTTTTCAGCCCGCGCGGGGATTTGAGTTTTCCACCAATCAGGCGCTCTTTGCCATGACCGCGGAGCTGAGCGGCGGCTGGGCGATCACAACCGCGCTGGCCTTCTTCGGCACCCCGCGCGCGGGTGAGCTGATGGAGGCGCATGCCTTGCCCTTGCCCGCCTTTGCCCGCCGCCTTGCGCTGCACGCGCGCGCCGGCGCTTTGGGCACCCTGCCGACCCAGATGGCGGAAGAGATTCGCGCCTGCCTGCAGACCCGCATCGTGGATCAAGGGCAGAAGAGGCTGCCCTTCCTCGGGCCGGGATTTCACATCCTGAAGTAAAACTGAATCATATATTCTGAGTGTCTTTGGATGATTGCGCGGGCGTGCCGATCGGGGCAGATTTCCCGCGGGCGATCAGGAGGCACATCATGAAAACGCGCACCAAGGTTGTGGTCATCGGCGGCGGCATTGCGGGGTGTTCCACGCTCTATCACCTCTGTCAGGAAGGCTGGACCGATGTGATGCTGCTGGAACGCGATGAGCTGACCTCCGGCACCACCTGGCATTCGGCGGCGCAGGTCACCAACTTTGGCATGAACCAGACGATGGTGGGGCTGAAGTCGCACTCTGTGGCGCTCTACAAAAAGCTGCGGGATGATCCGGACTATCCGGTCGGCTATCACCACGGCGACGGGGGCATCCGCCTGGCCAATACCGAAGCGCAGATGCAGGGCTACCGGCATTTTGCCTCCATGGCGCGCGGCATGGGCGTGGAATACGAGGTGATCGACGCGGCGGAATGCGCGCGGCGGCATCCGCTGATTTCTACAGAGAACCTGCTTGGCGGGCTCTGGGACGGGGAAGACGGCGACATTGATCCTGCGCAACTGTGCCAAGCGCTGGCATTCCATTCCCGCAAGATGGGCGCGGAGGTGCACCGCTACACGCCCGTGACCGCGCTCAAGCAGCTTGCCGATGACACCTGGGAGGTCGAGACGCCCAAAGGCACCATCAGCGCCGACATCGTTGTGAACGCCTGCGGCTACCGCGTGAATGAGGTGGGTGCCATGATGGGTGTGCACCATCCCGTGGCTTCCATGGAGCATCAGTACTTCGTCACCGATGACATCCCCGCCATCGTGGAGGCCGGACACCGCATGCCGCTTCTGCGCTGTCCGATCAGCGACTATTATAGCCGCCAGGAAAAGAACGGCCTGCTGGTCGGCTTTTATGAGCAGGATTGCCGGACCTGGGGGCTCGACGGGATCAGCCCCGATTTTGCCAATGATCTCTGCCCAGACGATCTGGACCGGGTGATGGACGTGCTGGAGGGCGCCTTTGCCCGGATGCCAGCGCTCGCCGAAGCTGGCATCAAACGCATCGTGAACGGGCCGATCACATATACCATCGACGGCGCCCCGCTGGTGGGCCCCATCCCCGGCAAGCGCAACGCCTTTTGCATCATCGGCCTGCGTGCGGGCGTGGGCGAGGGCGGCGGGCACGGCTGGCTGCTGGCGCAGCAGATCGTGCACGGCGAGGCGTGCTATGACACCTGGGTGCTCGACCCGCGCCGCTTTACCGGGCACGCCAATGAAGAGCTGACCGCGCTCAAAGCCATCGAGGACTATCAGAACGAGTTCCGCTTTCACTTCCCCCATGAACACCGCCCCGCCGGGCGGCCCGCAAAGACGACGCCTTTGACGCCCATTCTGGCGGCGGAAGGCGCAGAATTCACGGTGGTCAACGGCTGGGAGCGCGTGGACTTCATCAAGCCACAGGCGGATTTCGAAGAGACCCACAGCTTTCTGTTCAACGCGGTGCACGACATTGTCGCAACCGAGGTTAAAGCGGTGCAGACGGGCGTGGGACTGGCGGAAGTCAACGGCTTCAACCGGTTTGAGATCACCGGCGCGGATGCCCACGCCTTCCTCGACCGGATGTTTTGCGGCACCGTCACCCGTAAGCCTGGGCGCGTGGGGCTGGGGTATCTCTTGAACCACCACGGCATGGTCAAGGCGGAGGCGACGGTGACCAATCTTCCCGCCTCTGACCGCGGCCCGGCGCGGGTCTGGTACGGCTCTGCGGCGGCGTCTGAGTTTCACGATATGGACTGGCTACAGGCGCATCTGAAGGCGGAGGAAGACGTTCAGATCAGATCGCTCACCAATGATTGGACGATCCTGGTTCTGGCGGGGCCGAAGGCGCGGGATGTGCTGTCATCTGCGGCGCGCGGCGACTGGTCGAAAGAGGCGTTTCCCTGGCTCAGCGCGCGCGAGGCTTTCATCGGGATCGCGCCAGCGGTGGTCATGTCGGTCAGCTTTTCAGGCGAGCTGGCCTATGAGATCCACATTCCCAATGCGCAGCTTTACGCAGCCTATCTGACGCTGCGCAAAGCGGGGGAGGCACATGGCTTGCGGCTGTTTGGGGCGCGCGCGGTGGAGTCCATGCGGATGGAAAAGGGGTTCCTGCACTGGAAAGCGGATTTGATCACTGAGTTTGATCCCTTCGAGACCGGCCTGTCGCGGTTTGTGAAAATGGACAAAGGGGATTTCATCGGCAAGGCCGCGCTGATGCAGCGGCAAGCGGAGGGGCCAAAGCGCAAGCTGGTGACACTCAAGCTGGATTGTGTGGATCGACCGGCGCATGGCGGGTCATCCTTGATGGATGGAGACCAAGTGATTGGCACGGTGACCTCTGGCGACTGGGGCCACCGGACGGGGCTGAACCTGGCCTATGCTTTTGTGGATCCGGCGTTTGCGGAGATCGGAAGTCAGATGCAGGCGGACCTCTTGGGCGACAGGATCGGGGCGGAGGTTATTGCACCCGCGCCCTACAATCCGGGGATGACGCTGCCGCGCGGCTAACGCGGAATTCCGGGGCAGCTGGCACTGTTTGAACTGCCGATAGCTTGTCGGAAGCGTGCAATGTGAGATGGGTTCGCGCTCGCTATAACGGTCTTGCGAGATGGTTTTTGCGATGCGCTGACACCTTTGGCTTTCCGGGCCGATGCTGGCATCTGGAGCACTCAAATCTTGATACACCCCTCGCGGGCGACGCGTCGTCTGAGTGGGGTGTGTTTTACTCAAGTTCTGCAAAAGCCAATGTATATCAGAGACTTCATCCATACACCCCGCTCAGCAGACGCGTCTTCTTAGCGGGGTGTTTGCGACGCTCAAAGCAGCACTCACCGCCCGCCGGACCAAATTCGCGTCTGATCCCCGCCCAGTTTGGAATACCTCAGCGGACGGCGCGCCGAGATTACCTGCTCCAGCGCCGCATCCGATCTCAGCTGCAACCAAGCCTCACCCCAGGACAGCTGAAAATCATCGAGCGCTTCCAGCCCGCCTGCAACCGACTGCGGGACACCTGCCAAGGCCGCACTCTCCGCCCCGCCCGCCGCCACATCGCGCAGCGTGAACCCCACGACCCTGTCGAGCGCGCGACCACATTTGTCCATGACCGACACGCCCTGCCGGTCGAGCAAAGCCGCCGCGACCACCAGGGGTGCCACCGCATGCAACTGGTAGTGCAGCGCCAGTTCACCGCGCCGCATCTCCTGCGGCAGGCTCCCATCAGGCGCGGCGGTGCAGCCGACATAGGAGACAGACCAAGCGGCCCACCCACGCGTGACCGCATCATCGGTCACCAACGCAACCGCAGCCCCTGCGAGCGCGGCCCAGGCGCGCAGATTGCCCTGGGCAGCCCCGTCCGGCGCGGTTTCCCAGAACACCATCTGAGCGTCCATGCGCCGCGACAGCCAGGCGCTGACATCCGCAAAATCGCTCGAGTCCCCCGCCGGGCCCACTTGACCCGCCACCAAGGCGAGGCCCGCAAGCCGCGACGAAATCGTCAGCTCCACCGTCTGCGTCCCCAAATCCGAAAGCGAATCCGCCCGCGCCCAATGGGCCAGCTCTGCCAGCACGCAGGCCGCGGCCTGCCGATCACCAGAGGCGATCGCCTCATCCGTGCGGGCCGTCATGTCGGACACAAAATCATCCAGCGGCCCAAGCGCCGCCTCCGCCGCCGCCGCGCGCACGGGGTCAAGCTCAGATCGCGTGGCATCATCCTGCGCGTAGCGGCTCTTGAACGCCAAATCGAGCACGGGCGCGGCAAAGGGCGTGCAGTCCTGCGCCACCGCCGCACCGGGCACTAGGCTTGCCACAGCTGCCAGGATCAGCCGCCTCACAGCCCGCCCTTCAACCGCATCAGCCGAGCAAGTGCCGCCGCCTCGGGGTGTCCAGCCGCCTCTGCCTGGTCCAGCCAGTGCACGCTAAGGCTGTAGTCCACGATCCGCCCTAGACCCATGCCATAGGCCTGGCCAAGCTCGAACATTGCGGTGCGGTCCCCGCGCGCAGCCGCGCGCTCCACCCAATCCACCGCCCGGCCCAGGGTTTGCACGTTGCGCGCCCGATCCCGAAGCAGCGCGCCAAGCTGGTAGGTCGCCGCGACATCGCCCGCGTTGGCTGCCTGCTCCAAGGCCCCTGTGATATCGACAACGGCATCGAGCGCGTCACGCAACGCACCTGGGGCCGCGCGATAAAGCGCTGCGATCTGCGCCAACTCCGCGCCCGCGCCCCGGTCAAGAGCGGCTTTCATATGCTCGACTGCGGCGGTTGGGTCGTAGGTCTCCAGACCCGGGTTCGCCGTCAGGGCGATCATCCGCATGGGAGCGTTGGCATCCCCGTCCCCCGCTGCGCGTTTCGCCAAGGTCAGCGCATCCGGCGCCGCGCCGCGGGCGTAGAGCCCCATCTGCCGGTCCGACAGCCGCAACTTCGAAA
Source organism: Pseudomonadota bacterium (assembly GCA_039024775.1). GTDB lineage: Bacteria > Pseudomonadota > Alphaproteobacteria > Rhodobacterales > Rhodobacteraceae > Sulfitobacter. Next base: position 7,774 of record JBCCPS010000011.1, on the reverse strand, counting down.
GCACATGGCCCCCTTCGAACGTCAATCCGATCTGCTGCCAGTGAAAGCTCAACGCCCCCTGCCCGTGCAGCGCATAGGCGTCTGCCAGTTCTTCGGCGTCCTTGGTCCCGCAGGACATCAGCGACACCGCGCGGTCGATGTAGTCATCGAGCTTGTCCGGCCCGATGTGTGGGATCGCGAACATGAGCGCGAGGAAATCACCGCGTTCCTCGATCACGTCGGCAAACTCGGCATAGACCTCCGCCTCAGGACGCGTGCGGGTCTGCAAACGCGCCAGAAGCCTGATGGAATTGCCCTCACCGCGCTTGCCCGCCTGGGTCAGCAAGCGCGCGATCTCCTCCGCGATCTGCGGCGCGCGCGCGTCATAGGCGGTCAGCGCCACAGACAGATCAAGCGCGGAGGTGACCCCATTGTGCAAATGCACCCTGCGGAAAAGCTCCAGCGCGATGTCGCGTTCGGCGGGCGTGGTGGCCAGCTCAAACTCAAGCCGCGCGAAGTCTTCCAACCCGCGGGCCGTGCGATTCACCTCCGCCGCCCAAAAACGCAGCGCCCCGTCCGAGGCCAGCGCATCCGCCTGCACGCGCTGGGCCTGCATCGCGGCCATCGTGGCGCGGCGCGCAAGGGCCAGCGACTGGATACGCGCGATGGCCTCCGGCGACCGGGTTGGCGCCAACGCCAGCATGTCGGTGGGATCCACGCGCACCGACCGATGCCCAGAGGCACGGTAACTCTCCAGCCACTTCTCCGCCTGCACCAGCCGCGGCGCATCATTCACCTGACAGCGGTAGAGCCGATCCAGATCGCGCATCGCCTCCGCCTTGCCGTGACGGGCGACCACCTCCATCAGCAGGCTTTCAGCGCGGGCCACTTGCGCGGGATCATCGCGGTAACGCATCAGCATATGCGCCAACCGCTGTGTGGCACGGGCATCGCCGCGCTGCGCGCCGATCTCCAACAGCGCCATCGCCTCCGCTTCTCCGGACCAGCGCCCACGGTGCACCAGCACATCGCCTGCCAGCCGCTCAAACACGCGGCCCGGGGCTTCTGGCATCTGCGCGATTTCGCGCAGGTAAAGCTCATATTCGCTGGTCTCCCCGACCTCCTCGCCGTCGATTTTGACCCTGAGCTGCAAATGCGGCGCGACTGCCGCGCGCGTGCGCCGCGCATCCTGCGCGTGGTTGAACCCCAGCAGGGCCGCCATATCGTCGGCGTCAATCGCGCCGAAGGCCACAAGGGCGGCCTGCGCGCGATCATCCACCGAAATGCCCAGGCGCACTGCCTGCTCCAGGTAATGGCGCAGCGCGGCATTGTCCTTTTGCGCGGCGTCCGCGTTCAGGTAATGCTCCACCACGCGCCAGGCGCTTTCGGCCCGGCCCATGTCGGCGGCAAAGCGAAACCAGGCGAGCGCCAGCGCGGGATTGGCCGTCACCACATCGCCCGTCACATAGGCCTGCGCGATCTGTTCGGCCCGCCCGCAGACGCCGCTGTCGAGCGCGCCCAGAATGCCGCCAAAAGCCATGGTCACGGTCAGATCAAGCGGCGCATCCCAGCCCTCTACCAGGCTGCCTGCCTGCGCCAGCCGCGCGATCTCCAGTAGCGCGCGGGCATTGCCGCCGTAGGCTGCCTCGCGAATGAGCTCCTGCGCGAAGGCTGCGTCCTGCGCCACGCCCAGCCCTTCCGCATAAAACCGCGCCAGCGTCACCCGCTGGTTGTTGGTCATCTCGCCCACCTGGGCGCGCAACCCCTCGATGAGCCCCGCCTCTCGCAGCCCCTCAAGCCGCCCGGCGCGCAGCATCAGATCAATGCGCGCGAGCGTCTGATCGACCTTCGTAAACGCGGGATCAATGCTACCCCGCCGCAATATCAGCGCGTCGATGAAATCGAAAAAGCCGTCCGCGTCCTCTGCGGTATACCGAGTGATATCGCGGCGCAGATAGCGGATGCGGTCCTCGTCGGTCAGCTCCGTATGGCTGCCTTCCACCTCCAGATCATCCGGCTGAGCTGCGCGCGGCGCGGAAAAGCAGATATCGCGCGGCGTCATCTCAGGCGGCAGGAAATCCAGTGTCAGCGTTTCGGCCCGGGCTGCAGGTGCTGTCAGAACACCGCAAAGAGCGAGTGCGAAGGCATGGCGCAAATGGGTCATTGGTCCCCTCCCTGCAAGCAAACGCTGAGGCGCGGGTGCGGGCCGTGTTCAAGCGGCAGTTCAACCTCAACCGCGCGCAGACCTGCCGTCTGAAGCCCGCTCAAGGGCACAAAGAAACGCCCGGTTAAAACCTGATCCGGGTGCCGCCAGATGCCCCGGGTGCGCCGCTGACCGTCCGCGCCTTCGAAGTGAAACAGCACCTGCTGCGCCACCGCGCCGCCGGTATCGAATGCCAGGGTCACGGGCCGCTCAGACGGCACCGCGCTGAGATCGGCCGTAAGCTTCATGCCGTCTGCGCCCGGACGCAGGCCCAGCGGCATGGTGCACGAACCGGAAGCTGCCGCGATCAGCTCTCGCATGGGCTGATCCCCCTGCTGGCCGAAGGGGGCGGAGACGGGGAATTCCCAGATCACAACGGCGGGCGTGCTGTCCTCAAAGTTCCTGGAGGTCAGGAAAGACGACATCGCCGCATAAGCTCCACCGCCCGTTACACCGTAAGAGCCCGCGCGCAACCCGCTGAATTCGCTGATATACCCGGCAAGGTTCAGCTCCGGCGTGCCCGCGATCTCGGTCCCGATGACAGCCGCGATGGCTGCACCAGCAGCCTGCGCGTCACCGGTCGTTTGGGTGACTTCTGCGGTCACGGGCGGCAAAGCGCCGTGACAGGCAAGCTGAAGCTGCGCGCGCGTGGGCGACGGCAAGGTGGTCTTACCCATAGCTTCCGTCGTGAACCCACCGCGCGGCAGACCGGCGGTCTGGGAAAGCCCGCCCAGCACATCCGCCACCACCTGCGCCATGATCCGCGCGCCCTGCGGCGTTGGTCGGGGGTCTGCGGCAAAGAAAACCTCTTCGCCCGCCAAAGCCGCCTGGCGCAGGCGCTGCCGCACGTCGGCCACAGCAACCCCCGCGACACCAAGCCTGCGGATCATCTCCTGATGCACGGTGGCGGAGATGTCCGCGTCATAGCCCACATCCCGCGCTGCCGCGGGCAGAGTATGCGCCATGACCTGTGCCCGCGTGGGAACTGGCAACAGGACCAGCGTTGTACCCCGCGCAGCCATTGCCTTTGACAGGTCCGCGATGCGGGCGATGCTGACATCAGAAAGAGCGTGATGGCTCTGCAAATCGGGGATCAGCCGGAAAAATCCGCCGTCCGTGCCCTCCACTGCGCGCAGGGCTTCATGGCTGATCAGATTGCGGCACCCATGGGCCGATTGCGCCGCCGCGCCGCTTGCCGCGCTTAACCCAAGCGCAACACAAAGGGGGGCCAAAAGCCCCTTGCCTGCCTGCCGCATCACATGCCTCCGCCTCGTTCTTCCCGGTGTCATTGCAAGCCCCGCTGCTGTCCGGTTTCTTTGTTTTTTGGGGTCTTTGCCCCTCGTTTTAACTGCTCTCCAGCATCCGCAAGAGGTTTTCAGCGGTCGTACGCACCGCCAGATGGTTGGATCCCGCCGCGCTTTGAAGATAGCCGCGCGCCTTGTCCAATGTGTCTGGCCCGCTGGCGGCACCCGCGCGATGGGCCTCAAGCAGGCCCATGGCAAGGCTGAGCTCCGTGCGGCCATCCTGCATTTTACCCGCCTGCGCCAGGATGCGATCCCGCGTCCGGTCTGACAGTGGCCCAAAAAGCCGCCCCTCGCCGTTGAAGGCCACCAATGCGTCAAGTGCCAGCGCATTGCCCGCCCAGGCATGGGGATAGAGCACCTGAATGTACTTCCTGATGCGCGCGCGCGGTTCTTTTTCGGGATCGAGCTTGTGCATCGCGTCGATCATCGTCTTCAGCGTCCAGATCCGCCCCGTACCCACGGCCACGGCTGAAAAGTAAGCGATGTCAGAGGGGTCTACGGAGGCGCCATCCAGCAGCACGCGCACGTATCGTTGCGCGGCAAGCCCGTCGCCTGCTTCTGCGAGTGCGCGCAGGTCGTCGGCACTCACCGGTTGGTTTGCGTGCATGGCTTCGCGCGCGCGCACCAGCGCGGAGGTTCTGAGCCTCTTGGAAGAGGTGAGCCCGGGGTCCACCACAACCGATACGCGGCTTGTCTCCTCAGCTGGTGGAATCAAGACGGGGATCACCGGACCGGTGAAGCCTTCTGCCCATAGGGCGCCGGGCATCAAGGCCAGGACCAAGATTTTCGTACTGCGCATCAGGCGTCCCCCCCACACAACGCTGCAAGTGTGTCCTTCGCCTGCGATTGGCCATCCGCAAACCGCAGGGGCCCCGTGCCCTCAAGCGCGCGCACGACGGCGGTGCTCAGCCGGGCGATATCGCCGTCCAGCACCTTGGGCAACTGCCGTTTGAAGTTGTTCTGCGCGACCCAGATCACCGCGCCCGTGGCCGCTGAGAGGCCTGAGCCATTGCCTTCAAAGCGATTGCCGTTCACAGAGGTCTGCGCATCGCCCGCCTGGGCAGAGACCCAGACACCGGCACTGCGATTGCCGGCCAAAAGGTTGTTTGCCACCACCACGCCATCGCTCTTGCGCACCTCGATGCCCTTTTGCTGGTTGTCGAGCAGGAGGTTGCCCTCCGCGCGTCCGCAGCGCGCATTCAGGAACTTGATCCCCGCGCCATCGCGCCGCCAGATCAGATTGTCCTTCACTGCCACATGGCCAGACCCGCCCTGCACCAAGATCGCGACGCGCGCGCCTGCCAGAAACACGTTCTTTTCGATCACGGCGCGGTCGGACCCAAGCTCAACCCGGATTGCATTTGTGGGAGAGGCCCCGCGAAAGAGGTTCTGCGTGATCTGAGCGCGCGGTGCCGCAGAGATGTTGAGCGCATTGCTGCGGGCGTTTTGAAAGGTGTTGCCGGACACGACCGCATCGGCGGTGCCAGACACAGTCACGATCTTGATATCTTCAAAGAGGCTGTTTTCAATCACCACCTCCGCATCCGATTGCATCAGCGGATTGCCCGCGATCGTTAGGCCCGCAAATTTGTTGCTCCGTCCAAAGCCGAGCCCGCGCACTGTGGCGTTGCGCATCACCAGCGCACCGCCGCTGAGCACGGTAATGAACGGGCGGAAGTTTTCTTCATAAGGATTATCCGAGCCCACCGCCTCGATCAAAGCGCCGTCGATGTCGATGCGGCCCATCGACAGCAGGAACGCTCCCGACGCGCGGTCAAAGGCGAGCCGCTCACCGGGCCGCAGCACCAGCGTGGCGTCTTTCCAAAGCAGCACGGGCGCAGTCAGCGTGCCATCGGCGCGTGGTGCAAAGCCCTGCTGGGCAGAAAGCGCTTGGATGTCAGCGAGGCTCACGCGGCCCGACCGGACCGACAGCGCAACGGGGCCGCGCGGCCCTTGCGCATTGACAACGGAGAGGTTGTTGACGCCCGTGTGGGTCTGGGCAAGCGTTGCCAGCATCAGCCGGAAATTGGTGGTGGAGACATCCATCGGCTTGCCGCTCGCCGCGCTTGCCTGCGCAGGTTGCGGCTGCACCGATGCGAGGGAAAATAATCCGCCCGCGCCGCCAAAACCGGCCTGGGGGGCCTGGTCCGGCGCTTGGCCTAACCCCAGTTCCGCCCGCAATGCCGCCACATCCACGGCGCGCAAAGGCGCATCCGCGCTGCGCGCCTCCACGACCTTGAGCCGCGCGCGCAACTCTTTGGTAGAGACATCAGCCTCCGCCGGCGCCATGACCGGCGCGCAAAGCGCTGCGAGCACCGCGCCAAAGCGCAAAGAGAGGAGGCGCGAAAGCCTAGCCATTGGCCAAGGACCGTTGAGATTTGGGCTGGAAATCCGCAGATTCCAGCGTGACGAACAAAAGCTCCGCTGGCTCATCGCTGAGGTTAGTGATGACCACGGCGGAGCGCGGATCGGCATAGATGCGCCCGCCCTCGCCGGTTGATTTCTGCCAGTCCGACCCGCTGGCCTGCACGCGCCCGCGCACCACCAACGCCTGGCGTGCATCGCCCGGTTCAATCGTCAGGGTGGAGCCCACGCCGATCTCAGCCGCCCCCACCTGGTAGCTGTCGCTGGGCGCGAACCGCTGCACGACCTCGGCGTCCACCATGGGGACCATCGCGGGCTTGGCCTCGTGATGGCGCTCCGCCTCCGGGCGGCCCGTGCGCTTGAGCTCATCCACGATGGCCTTGACGTTCTGCGTCTCATCCATGCGCGCGACCAGCAGCGCATCGGCGGTGTCGATCACGATCACATCCGACAGGCCCACGACGGACACAAGGCGACTGTCCGCGCGCACCATGGTGTTTTGCGCCTCATGGGCAATGACATTGCCCTGCAGCACATTGCCGTCCTCATCGCGTGAAGAAATGCCATACATCGCTTTCCAGCTGCCAACATCGTCCCAGTTCACGTTAAGCGGGGCAAAGGCGATCCGGTCGGTACGCTCAAAGACGGCGCTCTCGGTCGGATGGCTCGCGGCCTGCTCGAAGGGCTCGGACGCCAGATAAAGCACGCCGTCCTCCACCGCGCCCGCCTCCACGCTCGCGCGCACCCGGTCGGCGGTGAAGGGATCAAACCGGTCGTATTCGGCGCGAATAGTCTGCGCGGTGAACATCGAAATGCCCGAGGCCCAATAGGCGTTGCCGCCCGCGATCAGCGCCTCGGCATCCTCCACCGGCGGCTTTTCGACGAATTGGCCCACCTCGCGCACGAAGCTGTCGTCGCCCAAAGGGCCCTTGCCCACGATGTAGCCAAAGCCGCTTTCAGGGTAGCGTGGGGTGATGCCAAAGGTCACGATGTGACCCGCCTCAACCGCCGGGATGCAAGCCGCCAGCGGCGTTGCCAGATCGCCCTCAATCACATGGTCGGCGGGCACCACGACAAAGACGGTGTCGCCCTCGGCCTCCGCCATAACCTCCGCCGCGGCCAGCACTGCGGGCCCGGTGTTGCGGCCCATAGGCTCACAGATGATGCGCGCGCGCACCTGCAGCTCTTGCAGCTGCTTGCGCACAGTGCCCTCATGAATGCGGCCCGTCACGATCACCGGGTCATTGAAGACCGGCCCGCGATGGCGCTGCACCGCCGTCTGGAAAAAGGTCATCGACCCCTCGCCACCGATGCGCTGAAACTGCTTGGGCGCGTGTTTGCGGCTGATGGGCCACAGCCGCGTGCCGTTGCCACCGCAGATGATCAAAGGTGTGATCTTGGTCATTTAACCGTTCTCCTGAGCGAAGCCGAAGAGCCCGCCCAGCGTTTTTGACAACCGAAGACGCGCCGACTTGTTGATGTCGGACGGCGTGAGGCCGGGGCCCTTCACCGCCAGGTCAACCGGAACAAAAACCTCGCCCTTCATTGCTGCCGACCGGGTCGTTTCGCGCACCAGAACCTCGACCGGGAACGACCGCCCGTCGTTCAGCTCGATCGTGGCAGGGTCGCCCTGCAGTGCCCGTGTCAGCCCCTCAACGGAGATCATTGTTCTTAACCTTAACGTTTCGCTATCGTCGAAAATTGTCAGAATTAAGTCTTCGGCAAGGACAGTTGCGCCCTCAAATACGTCCGAGGCGAGCGTGACCTCGCCATCTCTAGGCATCTGAAAAGACAGCACATCTCCGGTAACGGAGGCGACCATATAGGCGACCTCGCCCACCGCTGCGTCCGGGTTGAGATAGGTCAGCTGCCCCGCGACCGTGGCCTGCATCGCCATGCCGTCGCGGTCGATAAAAACCGGGTG
>JBCCPS010000010.1:0-60489 GCA_039024775.1 Pseudomonadota bacterium | reverse complement strand
TCACTTGCATGTCAAATCTCCTTACTTCACGGCGTAGGGCAGCAGGGCGAGGAAGCGCGCGCGCTTGATGGCGCGGGCCAGTTCACGCTGCTTTTTGGCCGAAACGGCGGTGATGCGGGAGGGCACGATCTTGCCACGCTCAGAGATATAGCGTTGCAGCAGGCGCGTGTCCTTGTAGTCGATCTTGGGCGCGTTCTCACCGGAGAACGGGCAGACCTTGCGACGGCGGAAAAACGGTTTTGCGGCCATAGTTCTGGTCTCCTCTCTTAGCGGCGCTCGCGACGGCCGTCGCGTTCTTCGCGTTTTTGCATCTGCACAGAGGGCAGTTCGGCGTGCTCGTCGACCTTGATGGTCAGCACGCGCATCACGTCGTCGTGCAGGCGCATCAGGCGCTCCATTTCCTGCACAGCTTCGCCTGGTGCGTCAGAGCGCAAGAAGGCGTAGTGGCCCTTGCGGTTCTTGTTGATTTTGTAGGCCATCGTCTTGACGCCCCAGTACTCGTGATCCACGAGCTTGCCGCCGTTGTCCGACAGCACGGTGCCAAAATGTTCGATGAGGCCTTCGGCTTGCGTGTTGGAGAGATCCTGACGCGCAATCATAACATGCTCATAGAGCGGCATGTGCGTTCCACTTCTTTTCAAGGCGCATTTCAAAGGCGGGGCGGTCATCCCTTGCGGCCCCACCACGAGAGACTGCGCGGTTCATATGCAGTGCGAGGGAGTGTGCCGTATACACGCAAGACGGCTGCACGCAAGGGCTCGAGCCGCGCTTTACCACGGAAAACAGGTGCTCGCTGTCCGCAGTGCGCAAAAGAACCCCGGTATCGTCAGAGGTGTGCCGCCGATACGCCGCTTTCTTGTCTCATTTCGACATCAATTTTTATTCAAACAACAAACAGAAGTCCCGAGGGAAGTCAGATGATGTCAACAGCGCAATTCACGAATGCTCAGGCCGTCGCGCGCGAAGAGGTGCGGATCGCAGACGGAGGCCGGATGCTGGTGCGCGGCGCGCAGCGGTTGATCGGGGCGTCACTGGCGCTGGCGGCGATCTTTATCTGGGTGGCACCGGGCGCAAGCTGGGAAAGCGATGTGATGCTTTTCAAGCTGGTTCTGTCGATCACCGCTTTGCTGGCGGGTTTGGGTCTGATGCAATCCTCTGCCGCGCCCGCAACGCCGGAGATCGAGATCGACGTGATCCGGCGCGAAGTGCGCCTGTTGCGCAGCGCGCCTGACGGAAGCGCCGCGGTGCTGGAGCGGGCGGCTTTTGCTGAGTTGAGCCGGGCCGAACGCTGTGGCCAGCATCTGCGGCTTTGGGGGCCTTCGGGTGACTTGATGGCGGAGGTGACGTTGAGCGATCGGCGGGCGCTGTCGTCTCTTGTGGCGTGCCTGCGGGATGCCGGAAAGCTCGACTGAGCCCTTTTTAAGGACGCTTAAGTCTGGGGACGCCTCGGCCTTGCCGGGGCGTTGTTCATTTCTGCGCAGAATTTGTGAAGTCCTGCCGAGTTGTTTGTGCGCTGAAATGCCCCACATCTGTCGCACGATCAGAATGCAACCGAAGTGGAGCGACCCCCATGAGAAACATTATCCTTGCCGCCGCCATGTCCTGTGCAGCGACCGGCGCTTTTGCGGCAGACAAATTCGTGCTGGATTCCAGCCACAGCCAGGTGATTTTCAGCTATGATCACCTGGGCTTTTCCACCACCTACGGCATGTTCTCTGGCTTTGAGGGCGAGATCATGTTTGACGCAGATGACCCTGCCGCGTCTTCCGTGACGGTGTCCATGCCGGTGAAATCCATGTTCACAGGCTGGGAACAGCGCGACGGGCATTTCATGTCGGGTGACTTTTTCGGCGTCGAGGATGGTGACATGGTCACATTCACGTCAACCTCCATCGAGGTGACGGGCGAGAACACCGCGATGATCACGGGCGATCTGTCCATGAATGACATCACCAAGTCGGTGACGCTGGAAACCACGCTGAACAAGACCGGCCAGCACCCGATGGCGGGCAAAGAGTGGATGGGCTTTGACGCGACCACGTCCGTCAAGCGGTCCGATTTCGGTGTCGGCGCTTTTGCCCCGGCGGTGAGCGACGAGGTCGCGATCCAGATTTCGCTGGAAGCCATGAAGGCCGAGTAAGGCCTAACGCTTTCACGACGAAGCCCGCGGTGTGGTGTCACCGCGGGCTTTTTTGTGCGTTGCTCTGAGCCGAAAGCTTTTAGGAAGTCGCCGCGCGGCCGGCTTTCAGGGTGACATTCACGTTCACAGTAAAACCCAGGCTGCTTTCATCCGGCATGTTCTGCCCGATGCCAAAATCGAGCCGGTTCAGCGCAAGGTCTCCGCGCATCTGCGCCTCATCGCCTTGCACCGACAGCGTGAAGGGCAGTACGACGGGCACCTCATTGCCTTTGATCGTCAGCGTGCCCTGCGCCTCATAGCCGTCGCTGGCGTGCATCAGATCGGCCTCAAAGACGGCTGTGGCGTGGTTGGCCGCGTCAAAGAAATCCGCGCCCATGGCCTGATCCGTGACAGACCCCAGCGTGAGCGAGGGGATAGAGATGGTTGTGCGCACGGTGCCTGCCTTGCCCATGTCGATGGTGTCATCAAAGGCGATCTCTGCCGTCCAGTCCGAGAAGCTGCCAGCAACCTCACTGCCGAATTGCACGACGGAGATGTTGATCCCGCCTTCAAGCACTTGCCATTCGGAGCTGACCTCTGCCAGTTCGGGCGCGGGGGCGGCAACGCTGGTTTGCTCAGCGCTGAGCGCGATGACGCCTGCGATGCCCAGCACGCCCACCCAGAGCACGGAGGCGCTGAGCGCCGGTGTGGCGCTGGCGTGCTGCGGTGGCAGGGGCGGCAAGCTGGCACGGCCCGGCAGCATCCGGCGCAGGGTGCTGTCCTTGTCCACCACGTGGTGCTTCAATGCGCCTGCGATGTGCAAGATCAATGAGGCGATCAGCACCTTCGCCGCCACCCCGTGCAACGCGCCCACCACGTGTTCGACCGTGGTGCTTTGCGGCACCAGCGGCAGGCCCTGGCCCAGGGGCCACCAGATCGGCGCGTAACCGGAGGCTGCCGCATGGCTGATCCAGCCTGACAGGGGCACGATCACCAGGCTGGCATAGAGCACCCAGTGCACGACTTCGGCGGCGAAGCTTTCGACCTTGTGATCGGCGTTCAAAAGCCCCGGCTTGGGCTGGCTGAGCGCCCAGAGGATGCGGCCCAGAGCCACAAAGAAGGCCGCCACGCCGATGGTCTTGTGCACGGAGAAGTACCAGGCTTTGAGCGCCAGTTCCTCGCTGGTCGTGTAGGGCAGCTGATTGGCGTAAAAGCCCAGCGGGATCAGGGTGAGGATGAGCAGCGCGGTCAGCCAGTGAAAGGTCTTGGCGACGCTGCCGTAGCGTTCGCTCGTATTGCTCAAAGCCATGGGGCTCTCCTTTGGCGGGCAAATCTGCGGTCGTGGGGAACAAAGTAATGCTGAAGGGCAGCGGCGCAATGCGCACGCCTGCACGGGTTTTGTGCAGTCTTGTTTGGGCCGGGGTCACGGGCTAGAGGTGGCAGCAAGAAGGAGGGGCATCCATGAGCACAGCATTCGTTTTTCCCGGGCAGGGCGCACAGACCATCGGCATGGGCAAGGAATTGGCGGAGGCCTATCCTGCCGCGCGCGCAGTCTTTGAGGAGGTCGATGACGCGCTGGGGGAGAAACTGTCCGATCTTATCTGGGCAGGAGAGGCGGAGACGCTGACGCTTACTGAAAATGCTCAGCCCGCGCTGATGGCCACTTCGATGGCCGCCTTCAAAGCGCTGGAGGCGGAAGGCATGGGGATCGAGACAGCTGCTTTTGTGGCGGGGCATTCTCTGGGCGAATACTCGGCGCTCTGTGCCGCGGGCGCGCTGGGCTTGGGCGATGCTGCGCGGCTGTTGCGGCTGCGCGGGCAGGCCATGCAATCGGCGGTGCCGGTGGGCGAGGGCGCGATGGCGGCCCTGCTGGGCCTGAGTTTCGAGGATGCCGCAAAGGTGGCGCAAAACGCTGCTCAGGGCGAGATTTGCCAGGTGGCCAATGAAAACGATCCTGCGCAAAACGTGGTCTCCGGTGGCAAGGGCGCGGTGGAGCGTGCGGTGGCGCTTGCCAAGGAAGCGGGTGCCAAACGCGCGGTGATGTTGCCGGTGTCGGCACCCTTCCACTGCTCTCTTATGACGCCCGCTGCCGCTGCGATGGCGGAGGCGTTGAGCCACGTGGATATTGAAGAGCCCAAGGTGCCCGTCGTGGCCAATGTGTTGGCGTCGGCGGTCCGTGATCCGGGGCTCATCCGGTCGCTTCTGGTGGATCAGGTCACGGGCCGCGTGCGCTGGCGCAGTTCTGTGGAATGGATGGTCAGCCAGGGGGTGACGTCCTTTTGGGAAATCGGCGCGGGCAAGGCGCTTTCCGGCATGATCCGCCGCATCCACAGAGAGGCGGAGACCCGCACCATTGGAACACCTGCCGAGGTGCTTGCGGCCAAAGAGGGTTGAGATGCGGCGCCGTGGATTTTTGATGAGCGTGATTGGCGCGCTTGCCGCTTGCGCCATCGCGGACAACGCGGTGGACCGGGCGCGCTTTGACGTCGACGGTGCGCGCCTTTTCATGAGCGGAGAGATCACATCGCGCACGCCCGCCACGTTCGAACGGCTGCTTGTAGAAAATCCGCAGCTCAGGACAGTGGTGATGACGAGCATGCAAGGCTCCCTTGATGATGCCGCGGTGCTGCGCATGGGCTACCGGCTGCGCGATGCGGGCCTGGATACTCATTTAACCGCGCAGAGCGAGATTTATTCGGGCGCGGTCGATCTCTTTCTCGCGGGCAACCGGCGCAGCATGGCGCGCGGTGCGGTGATTGGCGTGCATTCCTGGGCCGATAGCTTTGGCGATGGGGCAAGCTACCCGCCCGACAGGCCTGAACATCGCGCCAACGTGCGTTATACAGCCGACATGCTGGGCCGCGCTGATTTTTACTGGTTTACGCTGCAGGCGGCGCCGTCAGATGCGATACATGTAATGACGGACGCGGAAATCGCGCGCTTTGGCTTGCTCACCTGATGCATAAGGAAATGGACGGTTATGTTTGATATTACTGGAAAAAATGCGCTGGTGACGGGCGCTTCAGGCGGCATCGGTGCGGATACTGCGCGCGCGCTGCACGGGCGAGGCGCTGTGGTGGGCCTCTCAGGCACCCGCACCGAGCCCTTGGAGGCCTTGCGCGCCGAACTGGGCGACCGCGCGCATGTGCTGCCTTGCAATCTGAGTGATCCCGAGGCGGTAGAGGCGCTGCCCAAGGCGGCCACAGAAGCGATGGGATCGGTGGACGTTCTGGTCAATAATGCGGGCATCACGCGGGACAATTTGTTCATGCGCATGTCCCAGGACGAATGGCAAAGCGTGCTGGATGTGAACCTGACCGCGACGTTCAGGCTGTGCAAAGGCGTGATGCGCAGCATGATGAAGGCGCGCTGGGGGCGGATCATCAATATTTCCTCCGTCGTGGGTGCGACCGGCAACCCGGGCCAGGGAAATTATGCCGCCTCCAAGGCTGGCATGGTGGGCATGACCAAATCGCTGGCCTATGAGGTGGCGAGCCGGGGCATCACGGTGAACGCAGTGGCACCCGGCTGCATCGAGACCGCGATGACCGACAAGCTGAGTGAGACGCAAAAGGCTGAAATCATGGGCCAAATTCCGTCAGGGCGCATGGGTATCCCGGCTGAGATTGCCGCGGCGGTGGTCTTTTTAGCAAGTGCGGAGGCGGCCTACGTCACGGGCACGACGCTGCATGTCAACGGCGGGATGGCGATGCTCTAGCACCGCCTGCAATTGCATTTGCGCGCCAAGCCCGTTGTGCTAAAGGGGGCGCAGAATCGAACCGTAGGGCGCATTTTGATGATGCTCAAAGCGCTTACGGCGACATGGCTCGCCCCGGGAGGGGGCGCATTCCGACGGCCTAGAAAGGGCTTGAGGGCAAGGATTAGCGGCCTTTCGGGGTCACGGAACATGAGGACCAAAATATGAGCGACGTCGAAACACGTGTGAAGAAGATCGTTGTTGAGCACCTGAGCGTGGAAGAGGACAAGGTGACTGAATCCGCGTCTTTCATCGATGATCTGGGGGCCGACAGCCTCGACACGGTGGAGCTGGTCATGGCGTTTGAAGAAGAGTTCGGCATCGAGATCCCAGATGATGCGGCGGAGACGATCCAGACCTTCGGCGACGCGGTGAAGTTCATCAAAGAGGCGTCCTGATCCGACGGTCCCGCGCTGAAGCGGGACATCGGCAAAGAATGACCGAGACGGCGCATTTCCTTGGCGGAAGTGCGCCGTTTCTTCTTTCGGGGCCCCGGCGCGGGGTTGCGATGGCCCGGCTCTGCGCGCAGTCTCGCCTTTGAGGCAGAACCACAGCGGGCGGAGCGTTCTTCATGTCGCGAACCATCCCAACGATCAACACGCCACGCATCACCTTGAGAGGCATGCGCCGGGAAGATTTTGCGCGTTTTGCGGAGATATGGGCGAAACCGGATGTGGTGCGTCATATCTCGGGTACGCCCTGGCCGAAAACGCGGTCCTGGGATGCGTTTTTGAGAAATGCAGGGCATTGGCAGATTGTGGGGTTTGGGCAGTGGGCCGTGCAGGTGCATGACGCGCCGGAACTGGCGGGCCAGACCGGATTTTTCGTTGGCTCGCGGGGGCTTGGGGAGGACTTTGACCCCTATCCGGAAGCGGGCTGGGTGCTTGATCCGGGGCGGCACGGGCACGGGCTTGGCCTTGAGGCCGCGCGCACGGCGCATGACTGGTTTGACCGGGTGATCGCGGGGCCGACTGTCTGCATGATCACGCCTGAAAACGCAGGCTCGCTCAGAATCGCGCGGGCGCTGGGCTATCAGCCACTGCGGGATGCGGAACGGGAGGGCGAGCCTGTCCATCTGATGATCCGCAAAGGCCCGCCGCGCCGCTCTTGAACAGGCAAGCCCCCGCGCGCTATAGCGCAGGGAAGGCGAGCAGGCACTGAGAGGCAAGAGCAATGCGCAGAGTTGTTGTGACGGGGTTGGGTCTGGTGACACCGCTCGCGGATGGCGTGGAGGCCAGTTGGAGCCGTATTCTTGACGGCCAGTCGGGCGCGGGTCCGATCACTCAGTTTGACGCCAGTAACGTGACCACGACCTATGCCTGCGAAGTGCCACGCGATCCGGAGGATGAGGCCGCGTTTAACGCTGACACCTACATTTCGGCCAAGGAGCAGCGCAAGGTTGATACCTTCATTCTGTTTGGACTAGCCGCCGCGCAACAGGCGGTGGAGGATGCGGGCTGGCAGCCCGAGGACACCGAAAGCCTGGAGCGTACCGGCGTGCTGATAGGATCGGGTATTGGCGGGCTCAATTCCATCGCCAATACCGCGATCATGATGGCCGAAAAGGGCCCGCGCCGCGTGAGCCCTTTCTTTGTGCCGGGGGCGCTGATCAACCTCATCTCGGGTCAGGTGTCGATCCGCTATGGTTTCAAGGGGCCTAACCATTCGGTGGTGACGGCCTGTTCAACGGGCGCCCATGCCATCGGCGATGCGAGCCGGTTGATCAAATACGGCGACGCCGATGTGATGATCGCGGGCGGCGCGGAGGCGGCGATTTGCGAATTGGGCATCGCGGGGTTCAACGCCTGCAAGGCGCTGTCGACCAAGCGGGCGGATGACCCGAAGTCGGCGAGCCGGCCCTATGACGCGGACCGCGACGGCTTTGTCATGGGCGAGGGCGCGGGCGTTGTGGTGTTGGAGGAATACGAGCACGCCAAGGCGCGGGGCGCGAAGATTTACGCGGAGGTGAAGGGCTACGGCCTGTCGGGCGATGCCTATCACATCACAGCACCCTCTGAAGATGGGGAGGGCGGCGAGCGGTCGATGCGCGCGGCCCTGCGTGACGCGGGGTTGGAGCCTGGTGATATCGACTACATCAATGCGCATGGCACCTCCACGATGGCGGACACCATCGAATTGAGCGCGGTCGAGCGGATGATGGGCGAGGCCGCGGGCAAGGCCACGATGTCGTCAACCAAATCGGCCACGGGGCATCTCTTGGGCGCGGCGGGCGCGATTGAGGCGATCTTCTCAATCCTGGCCATCCGAGATCAGGTGGCGCCGCCGACAATCAACCTGGACAATCCGGCGGTGGAGACGCCGCTTGACCTTGCCCCCAACAAAAAGGTTGAGCGGGAGATCAACGTGGCGCTGAGCAATTCGTTTGGGTTCGGTGGCACCAACGCGAGTGTGATCTTCGGAAAGGTGGACTGATGTGGCGGCACGTCGCCTCTAACGCGATATCCTTCCTTTTGATCGGCCTGTTTCTCGCGGGCGGCGTGATACTGTGGGGTCAGGGTCAGTACACCAGCGCGGGCCCGCTGGAGCAGTCCATTTGCCTGCAGGTGGAGCGCGGCAGCAACATGCGCCGGGTAAGCGAGGATTTGGCGGAACAGGGGGCGGTGAGCTCTGCTGCTATCTTTCGCGTGGGCGCAGACTATGCCGACAAGACGTCGCAGCTGAAGGCGGGCAGCTTTCTGGTGGAGCCCGGCACCTCCATGGAAGAGATCGTGGAGATCGTGACGCGCGGCGGGGCGAGTACGTGCGGCACGGAGGTGGTCTACCGCATCGGGGTCACGCGGATTTCGGTGCAGGTGCGCGAGCTTGATCCGCAGACAGGGCGCTTTGTTGAAAAAGCGCAGTTCACGCCGGCGACCGATGAAGAGCCTGAGATTTACACCCAGACCAAGGCGCAGGGCGACACGCGGTTTCGCATCGCGATGGCCGAAGGCGTGACCAGCTGGCAGGTCGTGCAAGGCCTGAACGCTGTTGGCGTGCTGGAGGGCGAGGTGGAAGCTGTCCCGGCGGAGGGCGCGCTGGCGCCTGACAGCTATGAGGTGCGCCCGGGCGATGACCGCAGCGCAGTGCTATCGCGCATGGTCGACGCGCAGGAGGTTCTGGTCGGTACTGCCTGGGAGGCGCGCGATCCCGATCTGCCGATTGAGACGCCGGAGGACCTGCTAATTCTGGCCTCCATCATTGAGAAAGAAACGGGGGTTGCGGAGGAACGCAGGCAGGTGTCGAGCGTGTTTGTGAACCGTCTGAACGAAGGCATGCGGCTGCAAACGGACCCCACGGTGATTTATGGCATTACGCGGGGCGAGGGCGTTCTGGGGCGCGGTTTGCGCCGGTCGGAGCTGCGGGCGGAGACGCCGTGGAACACCTATGTGATCCCCGCATTGCCGCCCACGCCCATCGCTAACCCTGGCCGCGCAAGCCTGATGGCAGCAGCCCAACCTGACGAGACGGACTACATCTTTTTCGTGGCGGACGGCACAGGCGGGCATGCCTTTGCGGAGACCCTGGCGGAGCACAACGAGAATGTCGCGCGCTGGCGCGAGATCGAGGCGGAGCGCGGCGCGGCCGCGGCTGGAAATGCCTCTACCGGTGGGAACTGAGGGGACGTTGCGGTAAGGTGCAAGAGTGCGCGCGTTGCGGTAACAAATTGTTATATCGAGACTTTTCGTTTGAGTTGATGTAGAGATACGTCAGCTAGAAGACATGGGCAGCGGTCACTTGGGGGAGCCTTGGTGGCCGTTTTTTCATGCCTGCTCGGTTGGGGGATCCAAGCGAGAGGTGAAGACGGAGAAATGGAACAGATTACCCCGGACGAAGAAATCGCGATGATCACTGACAGGCTTAGCATGCTGGTCCGTAGGATTGGTGGATTGCGCCATGCAATCGAAGCACTGGAAGAAAAAGCGCAGGTTGAGGGGAAAATCGACAGCAGCGACGCCACAAAGATGTTGGGACAAATCAACGCGTTGGTCGTCGCATGCACAAAGACGGAGAACTTTCTTGATGAGTGCAGGAACAAACAGGCTGGTATCGCCAAAGGCGGCTATGCCCTCGATCTGGAGCGAGCGCGGGCTGACATCGGGTGCAAGCTGGATCAGCTGCGCGGATGCGGCTGTTCAGGAAGCCTTCCTGAATGATCTGGAGGAGGGAGAGCTTCTGGCTCTCCCTTACCTCTTTGAATTCTGGGCGATGGCGCATCAGTTGCCGCCTGAGGGCGACTGGCGGTCCTGGGTCGTGCTAGGCGGGCGTGGCGCGGGCAAGACCCGCGCGGGTGCTGAATGGGTGCGCGCAAAGGTGGAAGGATCAAGGCCGTTGGATCCGGGTGCCTGCACGCGCGTGGCGCTGATGGGTGAGACCATCGAGCAGGTGCGCGAGGTGATGATCTTCGGCGACAGCGGCATCATGGCCTGTTCGCCGCCCGACCGGCGTCCGGAGTATCAGGCGACCAGAAAGCGTCTCGTCTGGCCCAATGGTGCGGTGGCGACGATCCATTCGGCGCATGACCCTGAATCCCTGCGCGGCCCGCAATTCGATGCCGCCTGGGTGGACGAACTGGCCAAGTGGAAGAAGGGCGAGCAAGCCTGGGATCAGCTGCAATTCGCGCTGCGGCTGGGGCGGCATCCGCAGGTCTGCGTGACGACGACGCCGCGCAATGTGGCGGTGCTCAAGCGGCTTTTGGAAAGGAGCTCTACAGTTAAGACCCACGCGCCGACGGAGGCGAATGCGGCGCATCTTGCGGCGTCTTTCCTAGAAGAGGTGCGCAGCCGCTATGCGGGCACGCGGCTGGGGCGGCAAGAGTTGGATGGTGAGTTGTTGTTCGACACCGAGGGCGCGCTTTGGAGCTCTGCACTATTGGAGGACTGCCGCATCAGTCGGCTGCCCGAGTTTGACCGCATCGTGGTGGGCTTGGACCCGTCAGCGAGCGGCGGTAAGGGCGCGGATGAATGCGGGATCGTCGTGGTGGGCGCGCAGACCCAGGGCCCGCCGCAGGATTGGCGCGCGGTGGTGCTGGCCGATTGCACTGTGCAGGGGGCGAGCCCTGGCGGCTGGGCCCGGGCCGCGATTGACGCGATGACGCAGTACGGCGCGGACAGGATCGTCGCGGAGGTGAACCAAGGCGGCCAGATGGTAACGGAGGTGCTGCGCGGCGTTGATCCGCTTGTGCCGGTGAAGGCAGTGCATGCGTCGCGCGGCAAAGTGGCACGGGCGGAGCCTGTGTCCGCGCTCTATGAGCAGGGACGGGTGCGGCATGTGGCGGGGCTTGATGCGCTCGAAGACCAGATGTGCCAGATGACGGAGCAGGGCTTTGAGGGTTCTGGCAGTCCGGACCGCGTGGATGCGCTGGTTTGGGCGCTGCATGCGCTGATCGTGGAGCCTGCCGCCAAGTGGCGCAGTCCTGGGATGCGCTCGCTTTAGGGAGCGGCGCAACGGGCACCGCGCGGTCTGGTTCTGGGACCTTAATCAATTTGCGGCAAATTGTTCCTTGCGTCGGGTGAGGCGGGTCTGAGCAAGACCGGCCCCCCGGCGCAAGAGGACAAAGGAGCGACGGACATGGTGTTTGATTTTCTGCGGCGCGGGGGGCAGGTGCCCGAGCAGAAGGCCTCGGCCACGGGGCCGGTGGTGGCCTATCAGACCTCAGGTCGTGTGGCCTGGAGCCCGCGGGACACTGTGAGCCTGACCAAGACGGGTTTTTGCGGCAACCCGGTGGGCTTTCGTTCCGTCAAGTTGATCGCGGAAGCGGCGGCTGCATTGCCGCTGGTCTGTCAGGACGCAAGCGTACGGTATGAGAGCCATCCGGTGATGGCGCTGCTGGGGCGGCCCAATGGCGCGCAGGGGCGCGCAGAGCTGCTGGAGGCGCTTTACGCGCAGCTGCTGCTGTCGGGCGACGGTTATGTCGAGGCGGTGGGCGCGGAAGGCTTGCCGGTGGAGCTGCATGTGTTGCGCTCTGACCGGATGTCGGTGGTGCCGGGCGCGGATGGCTGGCCGGTGGCCTTTGAATACAGTGTTGGCGGGCGCAAGCATCGGTTTGATGCGTCAGCGGGGACACCGATCTGTCACATTCGCAACTTTCATCCGCAGGACGATCACTACGGGTTCAGCCCGATGCAGGCGGCGGCCATGGCGATGGACGTGCACAACAGTGCCTCACGCTGGTCCAAAGCGCTGCTCGACAACGCGGCGCGGCCTTCGGGGGCAATTGTCTACAAGGGCGCGGAAGGCCAGGGCAAGCTGAGCGAAGATCAGTATGACCGCCTGGTGAATGAGATGGAGAGCCATCATCAGGGCGCGCGCAATGCCGGTCGTCCGATGCTGCTGGAAGGGGGGCTGGATTGGAAGCCGATGGGTTTCTCGCCCTCGGACATGGAATTCCAGAAAACCAAGGAGGCGGCGGCGCGCGAGATCGCACTGGCCTTCGGGGTGCCGCCGATGCTGCTTGGGATCCAGGGGGATGCGACTTACGCCAATTATCAGGAAGCGCACCGGGCGTTCTATCGCCTGACGGTGCTGCCGCTGGCGACACGGGTGACGGCGGCATTGGCGCATTGGCTGTCGGGCTTTGACGGCGCGCCGGTGGAGGTGAAGCCGGATCTGGATCAGGTGAGTGCCTTGGCCGCTGAACGGGATGCGCAATGGGCGCGGGTCACAGGGGCTGATTTCCTGACGGAGGCGGAGAAGCGGAGCCTGCTGGGCCTGCCGCCGGTCGCGGGCGATGAGTGAGGATGTTTACGAACAGAAGTTTCTCTGTGCGCCGGGGCTGAGGCTGCAAGCGCACGAACGGATCACCCAGATCCACCATGAAAACATGCTCCACCGATTGGAGCGGATCGAGCTGATGATGGAGCGGCTGGAACGCCGGTTGTGGTTCACGGTCTACGGCGTTGTTGCCGTGATCCTGGCCCAGGCGGTGGAGAGCTTTGTGGTGGTGACACCCTAGGCCGCGCGTAACACCAAGGAGTTGCCCAAATGGACAACATGAATGAGCCCCGGCCCGCGCCGGGGAATGAGACCGGCTTGCCCGCGCTTGAGCGCAAGTTCGCCCGCTTCGGTGAGGCGGTCGAGGTCAAGGACGGCATCGAGATTTGCGGCTACGCCAGCTTTTTCGGAGACGTGGATCAGGGCGGCGACGTGGTGGAGCGGGGGGCCTATGGGGCTTCTTTGAAGGCGCTCGCGGCGGCTGGACGCTCGGTCAAGATGCTTTGGCAGCATGATCCGGCTCAGCCCATCGGGGTCTGGGACGAAGTGCGCGAGGACGCACGCGGTCTCTGGGTCAAGGGGCGCATTTTGGAGGGCGTGGAGAAAGGCCGGGAGGCCGCGGCGCTGATCGCGGCCGGTGCCATTGACGGGCTCTCTATCGGCTACCGGACGGTGAAGGCGGCCAAGAACACCAAGGGCCAACGGCTCTTGCAGGAACTGGAGCTTTGGGAAGTGTCGCTGGTGACCTTCCCGATGCTGCCCAGTGCGCGGGTGGATGCCAAGGGGGCCGACCCCCTGGATGCCACGCTGCGCGACATGGCGGCGGCTTTCGAGGGGGCGCGGGCCAAGCTCGCGCGCGGAAAGCAGGACGCGAAACGTGGCTAATCGAGGACAAGCGATGAGCAATGAAGAACGGGGCGGGCCCGCCTCCCCGGCAGAGGAAGTCCGCGCGGCGGTGACGGGATTTGTCACTGACTTCAAGGGCTTTCAGGCGGAAATCGAGACCAAACTTCAACAAACGGAAGAGCGAATGACCATGCTGGATCGCAAAATGACCACGCCTGCCCGCACGCCGCTGAGCGCTGCTGTGGATGCCGGTGCCCCCCATCAAAAGGCCTTCAACGCCTACATCCGCAACGGCGATGATGACGCGCTGCGCGGGCTGGAGCTGGAGGGCAAATCTCTGTCTACCGCGGTGAACTCTGACGGCGGCTACCTGGTGGACCCGCAGACCTCCGAGACCGTGCAGTCGGTGCTGAATGCGACCGCCTCCATTCGGGCGATTGCTTCGGTGGTGACAGTTGAGGCCACGTCTTATGACGTGCTGGTGGACCATACGGATGTGGGCGCGGGCTGGGCCACCGAGACCGATCCCACCGCTGAGACCGACACGCCGCAGATCGACCGGATCACAATCCCGCTGAATGAGCTTTCGGCGCTTCCCAAGGCGTCTCAGCGTCTGCTGGATGACAGCGCCTTTGACATCGAGGGCTGGCTGGCAAGCCGCATCGCGGACAAGTTCGCCCGCGCGGAGGCGGCGGCCTTCATCAATGGGGACGGCATCGACAAGCCCACAGGCTTTCTGACCCACACCAAGGTCGACAACGCGGCCTGGGCCTGGGACAACCTGGGCTATGTCGCAACCGGCGTGGACGGCGATGTGAACGCGGATGCGATCATCGATGTGGTCTATGCGCTGGGCGCGCAGTACCGGGCCAATGGCTCTTTCGTGATGAACTCCAAGACCGCTGGCATGGTGCGCAAGCTCAAGGACAACGACGGGCGCTTCCTTTGGTCGGATGGTCTGGCGGCGGGCGAGCCTGCGCAGCTGATGGGCTACCCGGTGCTGGTGGCCGAGGACATGCCTGATGCCGCGACCGACAGCTTCTCCATCGCCTTCGGGGACTTCAACGCGGGCTACACCGTGGCCGAGCGCCCCGATCTGCGCATCCTGCGCGATCCCTTCAGCGCCAAGCCGCATGTGCTGTTCTATGCGACCAAGCGCGTGGGCGGTGATGTGAGCGACTTTGCTGCGATCAAGCTTCTGAAATTCGGTCTGTCCTAACCCGACAGGCTGAATGCGGGGCCCGGGGCAACCCGGGCTCTGGTCCGAACGCGCGGCCCTTATGACAGGTCCGCAGTGTCTAGCTGCTCCCCTCCAACCTGGCAGTGCTGGCTGGCCGCGCGTTCGGCATTCACGATCCCTCGGAGGGCACGAATTTGGAGAGCAACAATGATGTTGATCGAACAAACCACTGTCCCGGATGCGGCTTTGCCGGTGGATGCTTTCAAAGCGCATCTGCGGTTGGGCAGCGGCTTTGGTCAGGATGATGTGCAGGACCCGGTGGTGACGTCTTTTCTGAGGGCCGCCATCGCGGCGGTGGAGGCGCGCACGGCCAAGGCGCTGATTGCACGCGATTTTAGCCTAACATTGGATTTCTGGCGCCATGTTTCTGCTCAAACGCTGCCGATGTCCCCGGTCAATGAGATCCTTTCTGTGACCATGCGCGACCGGGATGGGTCGGAGACCACTATGGACGCGGAACTGTTCTGGCTGGAGCAGAGCCTGCAGCGTCCGCGGTTGCGCTCCAGCGGTGCGACGTTGCCGCGTATCCCCCGGATCGGCACGGTGCGGGTGGCATTCCGCGCTGGTTTTGGGGACGCCTGGGAAGACGTGCCCGCCGATCTGCGTCAGGCCGTGATGATGCTGGCGGCGCATTACTACGAGTATCGCAATGATACCGCGCTCAGCGACGGCTGCATGCCCTTTGGCGTCACGAGCCTCATTGAGCGCTACAAGCCCGTGCGGCTGGGCGGTGGCGCATGAGCCTGCCTAACCTTTGCCATCCGCTGGTGCTTGAGGCGCCGGAGCATGTGAGTGACGGCGCGGGCGGCTCCTCGCGCGTCTGGACCGCGCTTGGGACGCTTTGGGCCGAAGTCTCCGTGCGCACGGGCCGGGAGACAGCGCATTTCGGCGCGCCGGTGAGCCGGGTGTCTTACAAGATCGTGGTGCGCGGCGCCCCCTGGGGCACGCCAGAGCGGCCCCGCCCCAACCAGCGGTTTCGCGATGGGGACCGGATTTTCACCATCCAGGCAGTGGCCGAACGCGACCCGGAAGGGCGCTATTTGATCTGCTTTGCGGACGAGGAGGTTGCGGTATGACCTATGCAGTTGCCCAGCCGTTGCAGGCGGCCGTTTTCACCGCGCTGCAGAGCGATCCGGCCCTGACCACACTTGTAGGGGGACACGTCTATGACGCGGTGCCGCAGGGCACGCTGCCTGACACCTACGTGAGGATTGGCGCCGAGACCGTCACGGATGCCTCTGACGGCACGGGCGCAGGCGCGATGCACCGCTTTATCGTTTCCGTCATCACCACGGCGCCGGGGTTTTCGGCCATCAAGGAGGTGGCAGGCGCGGTAAGCGACGCGCTGCATGATGCGGACCTGCCGCTCAGCCGAGGGAGACTGATCTTTCTCAAGTTCGAGCGCGCGGTCGCTTCGCGCGGGGACGCAGGAGCTTCAAGGCAGGTTGATGTGCGGTTTCGCGCACGGGTCGAAGACGACTGAAGGGCTGCGCGGGTCGCAGACAAGACGAGCTAACTCAGGAGAAATGCAATGGCTGTTCAGGCTGGCAAGGACCTTTTGGTCAAAATGGATATGATGGATGACGGTCAGTTCCAGACCGTCGCGGGGCTGCGCGCCACGCGCGTGAGCTTTAACGCCGAGACGGTCGATGTGACCTCGCTCGACAGTGCGGGCGGCTGGCGCGAGCTGCTGGTGGGCGCAGGCGTGCGGTCTGCCGCGATCTCGGGCTCGGGCGTGTTTCGCGATGCGGACACGGACGAACGCGCGCGGCAGCTTTTCTTTGACGGGCTGACGCCGGATTTTCAGATCGTGATCCCGGATTTCGGCGTGGTCGAGGGGCCGTTTCAGGTCGCGGCGATCGAATACGCGGGCACGCTGAATGGCGAGGCGACCTATGAGCTGAGCCTGCAGTCGGCGGGTCAGCTGATCTTTACCCCCGCGCCGGAGGTCTGAGATGGCCAATCCGTGGCGGGGCGAGGTGAGCCTGGTGATCGACGGCGTGCCCTATGAGGCGCGGCTGACATTGGGCGCGCTGGCGGAACTTGAGGAGGCACTGGGCGAGGGGTCCATTCTGGCGCTGGCAGAGCGGTTCGAGAGCAACGGCTTTTCCAGCCGCGATGTCGTGGCGCTCTTGGGCGCGGGGTTGCGCGGCAGCGGGGCTGAGATCACCCAGGCCGAACTGATGGCCGCCGAGATCGACGGCGGCCCGATGGCCGCCGCCACGGCCGCCGCAGAGCT
Organism: Pseudomonadota bacterium; assembly: GCA_039024775.1. Taxonomy (GTDB): domain Bacteria; phylum Pseudomonadota; class Alphaproteobacteria; order Rhodobacterales; family Rhodobacteraceae; genus Sulfitobacter. The sequence goes on along the minus strand of JBCCPS010000010.1, from coordinate 43,577 downwards.
TCTAGCGCGCGCCTTCATGGTGCCGGAGTGAGCCGGGGTTTTGACTGGCCCGCGCTGATGCGGGCGGGGCTGCAGGGTCTCAAGCTGCGGCCAGCGGAGTTTTGGGCGCTGACGCCTGCCGAGTTGCAGATGCTGCTGGGCACGCCGGGCGCGCGCCAGCCGCTGCTCAGGGGCGGATTGGAGGCGCTGATGGCGGCCTATCCGGACAAGACAAAGGACGAGAGCGATGGATGAATATGGTGAGGGCGGCCTGAATGGCAGCGCATCGGGTCTCAATGCGACCCTGGCGGAGACCACGGTGCTGATTGCGGGATTTGACGGTGAATTGCGGCGTATGCGCGCCTCTATCGCCTCTGCGGGCCAGGACGTGGCAACCCTTGAAAAGGGGCTGAGCCGGGGCTTGCGTAAAGCCTTTGATGGCGCGGTCTTTGACGGGCTGCGGCTCTCTGATGCGCTCAAGACGGTGGCGCGGTCGCTGGTCAACACGACCTATAACGCCGCGCTTAGACCCGTCACGGATCATTTCGGCGGGCTGATCAGTAAAGGCATCGGTGGTCTTGTTGGGGGCATTCTGCCCTTTGCCCAGGGTGGGGCCTTTAGCCAGGGCCGGATGACGGCCTTTGCCCAAGGGGGCGTGGTGAACGGACCCACGGCGTTTCCCATGCGCGGTGGCATGGGCCTGATGGGCGAGGCGGGACCGGAGGCGATCATGCCACTGGCCCGAGGGCCAGACGGGAAGTTGGGCGTGCGCGGAGCGGGCGGCGGTGGCGGGGCGACGGTGATCATGAACATCTCCACCCCCGATGTGGCGGGTTTCCAACGCAGCCAAAGCCAGATCGCGGCGCAGATGAGCCGCGCGTTGGGCGCGGGCAACCGCAACCGCTAGAGAAAGGAGAGGGCGATGACCTTTCACGACGTGAGATTCCCCACCAGCTTGAGCCTGGGTGCCGTTGGCGGCCCGCAGCGACGCACGGAGGTGGTGACGCTGGCCAACGGCTATGAGGAGCGCAACACGCCTTGGGCACATGCGCGCCGGGTTTATGACGCAGGCATCGGTATGCGGTCGATTGACGATCTGCATGAGGTGATCGCCTTTTTCGAGGCGCGCATGGGACAGTTACATGCGTTTCGCTGGAAAGACTGGGCCGATTACAAATCGGCGGATGCGGCCAGGCAGGTCAGTTTTGACGACCAGAGCATCGCCATAGGCGACGGCGTGCAGACGCAGTACCAGTTGGTCAAGAACTACGTCTCCGGCGATCAGGTCTACAAGCGGCCCATCCGCAAACCGGTCGCGGGCACGGTGCGCGTGGGCGTGGAGCAGGACGAGCTTCAGTTCGAGAGCGAATATACGGTGGACAATGCCACCGGGATAGTCACCTTCGCCACCCCGCCCGAGCTGGATGCGGAGGTTTTCGCAGGCTTTGAATTCGACGTGCCAGTGCGGTTTGACACGGACCGGATCCTTGCCTCCATCGAGAGCTTTCAGGCCGGGCAGGTGCCGGATGTGCCCGTCATCGAGGTGCGGGTCTGATGGCGGGGTTTCCGGCAAACCTTCAGGCGCATGCTGCGACCGGTCACACCACGCTCTGCCACGCCTGGGCGGTGCATCGCGCGGACGGGGTGAGCTTTGGTTTTACCGATCACGATCTGCCGCTTGCCTTTGAGGGCATGACGTTTCTGGCCGACAGCGGGCTTGCCGCCAAGGCGCTGTCCCAGACCACGGGGCTGTCGGTGGACAATACCGAGGCGCTGGGCGCGCTATCGGCGGAGTGCATCCGCGAGGATGAAATCGAACAGGGCCGCTTTGACGGGGCCGAGGTGATGGTCTGGCTGGTGAATTGGGCCAATGTGGCGGAGCGCTGGCTTCAGTTCCGCGGCTCCATTGGGCAGATCACGCGCGCGGGCGGCGCCTTCAAGGCGGAGCTGCGGGGCCTCACCGAAGCGCTCAACGTGCCGCAGGGGCGTGTCTATCAGCGCGGGTGCACGCCAGTTCTGGGCGATGTCAGCTGCCAGGACAGCGTGGACTTGCCAATTGGAGCCTTTTCCATCCGGCTGGTGGAGCAGGAGCGCGATGGGCGCGTGTTTACCTGGTCTGACGGGCTGGACTTTGATTCGGGCTGGCTGGTGCGCGGCCGGTTTGAGGTGCTTGAAGGCCCCTCAAAGGGCCTGTGGGGCGTGATCAAGTTCGACCGCTCCGAGGGCGCGGCGCGGACTGTTGAGTTGTGGGAACCCATTCGGGGCGATGTAGGCCCCGGCACGCAGGTGAAGCTGTATGCCGGATGCGAGAACCTGCGCGGTGCCTGTGATCCGCGCTTTGGCGATTTGACGGACTATGACGGCTTCCCAGATCTGCCCAATGATGACTGGTCGGTCGCCGTGCCGCGCACCGGCGGGGCCAACAGCGGCGGGTCGCGCAGATGAGCGCGCAAGAGGATATCGTGACCGCCGCGCGGGGCTGGATTGGCACGCCCTACGTGCATCAATCCGCCACGAAGGGCGCGGGCGCGGATTGCCTGGGCCTGCTGCGCGGCGTCTGGCGGGAGCTTTACGGGTCAGAGCCCGAGGCGGTCCCGGCCTATTCCATGGATTGGTCCGAACCCCAGGGTGAGGAGCTGCTTTGGGCCGCGGCGCTGCGGCATCTCACGCCCAAGCCGCGCGAGCAGGCGGCAATGGGCGATGTGCTGCTTTTCCGGATGCGCGCGGGTGCTGTGGCCAAGCATTTGGGGCTGCAAGCGCGGGTGGAGGGCAGAGCGAGCTTCCTTCACGCCTATGCCCGGCGCGGCGTGGTGGAAAGCCCGCTCAGCCAGCCGTGGCAGCGCCGCGTCGTGGCGCGTTTTGAATTCCCTGAAAGGACAAGCTGATGGCAACGATACTTCTTTCGGCAGCGGGGGCCGCCATCGGTGGCTCTGTGGGCGGCACGCTTGCGGGGTTGTCTTCGGTCGCGGTGGGCCGCGCGGTGGGCGCCACACTGGGTCGGGTAATCGATGAGCGGCTTTTGGGGCAGGGCGGTGCGGCGGTTGAGACCGGCAAGGTCGACCGGTTCCGGTTGACGGGCGCGGGAGAAGGCGAGGCCGTCGCGCGGCTCTATGGGCGCATGCGGCTGGGTGGTCAGGTGATATGGGCCTCTGACTTTCTGGAGACGATCACCACCACCGGCGGCGGCAAGGGATCACCGCCGGAGCCCGAGACCTCCACTTTCAGCTATTCGATCTCGCTTGCCATTGCGCTTTGCGAGGGCGAGATCACCAGCGTGGGCCGTGTCTGGGCGGACGGCGAAGAGGTCGCACCCGACAGTCTGAATATGTCGGTCTACACCGGCTCTGACACCCAATTGCCTGATCCGGTGATGGAAGCGGTGGAAGGCGTGGGGCTCGTGCCCGCCTACCGTGGCACGGCCTATGTGGTGATGGAGAACCTGGAACTTGGCCGCTTCGGCAACCGGGTGCCGCAGTTTTCCTTCGAGGTGATGCGCCCCGAGCAGCCGGGCGCACCGGGTGGCGAGAACGCGCCCGCTTATGGCTTGCGTGGGGCCGCGCTGATCCCCGGGACGGGCGAGTACAGCCTTGCGACAACGCCCGTGACGTACTTTGACGCGGGCGAGAATGCCCGGTTCAGCGCCAACATCCATTCGCCTTCGGGCAAAACCGATTTCCTGACCTCGACGGAGGCGCTTTGCGAAGAGCTGCCCAACCTGCAGGCCGCATCACTCGTGGTATGCTGGTTTGGCAGCGATCTGCGGTGCGGGTCCTGCGAATTGCGGCCCAAGGTCGAAAACGGAGATCTAGACGGAGAGAACATGCCCTGGCGCGTCTCCGGCCTTCCGCGGGCGCAGGCGGAGGAGATCGTGGTGCAGGATGGGCGCCCGATCTATGGCGGCACGCCCACGGACCTTTCGGTGGTGGAGGCGATCCGCGCGCTGAAAGAGGCGGGCAAGGAGGTGATGTTTTATCCCTTCATCCTGATGGACCAGCTTGAGGGCAATGATCTGCCCGATCCCTATGACCCTGACGGCACGCAGCCCCGGCTCCCCTGGCGCGGGCGCATCACCCTGTCGCGGGCACCTGGGGTAGCGGGCTCACCTGATGGGACGGCGGCCGCCGATGCGGAGGTCGACGCGTTCTTCGGCACCGTCACCGCCGCCGATTTTACCATCGACGGCGATACGGTGACCTACACGGGGCCCGAGGAATGGACGCTGACGCGGTTCATCCTGCACTACGCGGCGTTGTGCGCGGCGGCGGGCGGGGTGGAGGCCTTTTGCATCAGTTCCGAGCTGCGCGGGCTCACACAGATCCGCGGCGATGGCGGCGCATTTTACGCGGTGGCGCGGTTGCGGGCTTTGTCCCTGGAGGTCCGCAGCCTGGTCGGGCCGCAAACCAAGATCAGCTATGCTGCGGATTGGTCCGAATACTTCGGTTATCAGCCCCAGGACGGCAGCAATGACTGCTACTTCCACCTCGATCCGCTTTGGGCCGATCCCAACATCGATTTTATCGGCATCGACAATTACATGCCCATATCGGATTGGCGCGACGGGCAGGATCACCTTGATTTTGGCGATTGCCGGTCGATCTATGACCTCGATTATCTGATGGAGAACATCGAGGGCGGGGAGGGTTACGACTGGTTCTATCCCTCCCAAGAGGCGCGGGATGCGCAACGGCGCGTGGACATCGAAGACCTCACGCCTTTCGATGAGCCTTGGATTTACCGCTACAAGGACATCCGTAACTGGTGGTCGAACCAGCATTTTGACCGTATTGGCGGGGTCAGGCAGGCCCAGCACACCGATTGGGAGCCGTTTTCAAAACCTATCTGGTTCACCGAGTTCGGCTGCGGGGCCATCGACAAGGGCACCAATGAGCCCAACCGGTTTCTCGATGAGAAAAGCTCCGAGAGCGGGTTGCCGCGCTATTCGAGTGGCGCGCGGGATGATCTAATCCAGATGCAATACATCCGGGCGATGACGACCTATTGGACCGACCCGGACAACAACCCGGTGTCGGACACCTACGAAGGCCCCATGATCGACATGGACCGTGCCTTTGTCTGGGCCTGGGACGTGCGGCCCTTTCCGTTCTTTCCAAACAACCGCGATCAGTGGAGCGATGGGGAGAACTATGCGCGGGGCCACTGGATCAACGGACGCACCGCGAACCGGTCCCTAGCGGATGTGGTGACGGAGATCTGCGCGGAGGCGGGGCTGACGGCCATCGACACCAGCGGGCTTTACGGGACGGTGCGCGGCTATGTCGTGGATCAGGTGACGGACGCGCGCTCTGCCTTGCAGCCGCTGATGCTGCGCCACGGGTTCGACGCGATTGAGCGGGATGGATTGTTGCAGTTTCGGATGCGCGATGGGCTGAAAGAGACCCGGCTTGATCCGGCCTTTCTGGCGCTCAGCACAGAGCTTGACGGCGCGGTGGAGCAGGTGCGCGAGGCGCGCGAGGAATTGGCGAGCCGGGTGCGGCTGCGGTTTGTGCAGGCTGATGGCAACTTCGACGCGATATCCGAAGAAGCGGCGATCGCTGATGAGGACACCTTTGGCGTTGCCCAGTCCGAGCTCAATATGGCGCTAACCCGTGCGGAAGGCCGGCAGGTGACAGAACGCTGGCTCATTGAGGCACGAGTGGCGCGCGAAAGCCTGCGGCTAGCGCTGCCCCCGTCACAGCTTGCCCTGGGCGCGGGTGACGTGATCGAGCTGCCCGCGGACGGGGTCGAACGCGCGGGCCGATACCGTATCGACCGGGTTGAGGCGGCAGACATGCAAATCGTGGACGCGGTGCGCATTGAAGCGGCGGTTTATGAGCCGACCGTCTTTGAAGAAGATATTGTCGCGATGACCAGCTTCGTGGCACCGGTTCCGGTCACGCCGTACCTGATGGACCTGCCGCTTTTGCGCGGCGATGAGGTGCCGCATGCGCCTTACATCGCTGTCGGCGGTCGGCCCTGGCCGGGCTCTGTGGCCGTCTACCAATCCGGGACGGATGCGGATTACACGCTTGACCGTGTGCTGACATCGCCCGCGTTCACTGGGGTCACGCTCAATCCTCTGCCCGCCGCCTGTCCGGGCGTATACGACCGCGGACCGGGGCTTGAGGTCAGGCTGGCCAATGGCACGCTGTCCTCTGTTACCGAGGCTGCGCTGCTGGCTGGTGACAATGTGGCCGCCATCGGGGATGGCACGTCGGACACCTGGGAGATCTTCCAGTTCGGGGATGCCGAACTCATCGCGCCGCGGACCTGGCGGCTGTCCAACCGGTTGCGCGGGCAGGCTGGCACTGATGATCTGATGCCGCAAGTATGGGCGCCCGGTTCGGTGGTCGTGATGATGAACGGGCAACCTGAACAGATCACCCACGGGCCCAACCTGCGCGGTGTGCAGCGGCACTACCGCGTGGGGCCCGCGAGCCGGAGTTTGGATGATGCCTCCTACACCTATCTGGAGGACAGCTTTGCCGGCATCGGTCTGCGCCCCTACGCGCCCTGTCATCTGCGCGGGCAAAGAGCGGCGGACGCGGGTTATCATTTTACCTGGATCAGGCGCACGCGCATCAATGGCGATGCCTGGGAGGGTATTGATGTGCCGCTGGGCGAGGAAAGCGAGCTCTACCTCTTGCGGATTGCGGTCGGGGGGACGGTCGTGCGGGAGATCACTGTGACAAGTCCCGGCTGGCACTATACCGCAGATCAGATCATTGAGGACGGTATCTTTGGCCTGTTCGAGGTGCAGGTGGCCCAGATTTCAGCGATCTTTGGGCCCGGATTGTTCGAGACGCTGACGGTCGCAGTGTGATGCGGGCGGTCCAGCTTTCTGACATGCGCACGGCGGCGCGCGCCTTGATCGCGGTGCCCCGCGCGGAGCGTGCAGCGCTTTGTGCGCGGATGATAGAAGAGGCACATTGGGCTGACAAATTCGCACGCCGCCTGCGCAAAGCGCATCGCGATTGGGGCAACGGCACGCTGCTTGAAGCAGCGCGTCGGCATCCGCTTGCCCCCGAACGCGGATTTGAATGTGCGGAGTGGCGCGGGGCGTTCATGCTTTTGCTTGAGCAGCTTTCAGCGCGGGGGGGCCGGGGACGCTTGTAAGCGCGGCTTACAGGGCCATATCAATTTTATGCTGCTTGCGGCTTTTGCTTTTGGCATAGTGCTGGGGCACACGGTATGCGCAAGACGCCTTTGAAGGAGCCCCGACATGGCCCAACCCCAGCGAACCCTTACAAAGATCGACCCGATCTGGAGCCAGATTCAGGTGGAAGCAGAAAAGGCGGTCACGGCAGAGCCTCTGATGGGCGGCTTCATCCACGCCTGTATTCTTCACCACAAATCTGTTGAGCGCGCGTTGAGCTACCGGATCGCGGCCAAACTTGCCTCCAACGAGATGTCGATGGTGGTCATCCGGGAGATTGTGGAGGAGGCCTATGCCGCTGATCCGACGCTGGTGGAGGCGGCGCGCGCTGATCTGATGGCGATTTATGAACGCGATCCGGCCTGCCACAGGCTGTTGCAGCCGATCCTCTTTTTCAAAGGATATCAGGCGGTTCAAGCCTACCGGGTTGGCCATCACCTGTTTTCGAACGGCAAGCGTGATCTGGCCTATTTCTTTCAAATGCGGGTGAGCGAGATCTTCGGCGTGGACATTCACCCGGGCGCGCGGCTGGGCAAAGGGATTATGATCGACCACGCCCATTCCATCGTCATCGGGGAGACTGCCGTGGTGGGTGATAACGTCTCGATGCTGCATTCCGTGACGCTGGGCGGCACGGGTAAGGAAGAAGAGGACCGGCACCCGAAGATTGGCAATGGCGTGCTCATTGGCGCGGGCGCCAAGGTGCTGGGCAACATCCGCGTGGGCGATTGCAGCCGCATCGCGGCGGGCTCCGTGGTTTTGGAAGAAGTGCCGTCCTGCAAAACGGTCGCGGGCATTCCCGCGCGCATCGTGGGCGAGGCAGGCTGTGAGCAACCGTCGATTTCGATGAACCACATGCTGGGGCCTTGGGAAGACAGCGCTTAGGTCACGCGCATGGGATGTCATACCGCCAAGCTGGGCCTTGGCGCAGGAAGGGCAAGTCCCTTCCCATGCCCTGGTGTTCTTTAAGACCGATGAAGATCTGCGCCTTAGGCGAGCATCATCATCGGGGCTTCCAGGTTCTGTTTGATCGCGTCCAGGAACTGCGCGCCCAAGGCACCGTCAATCACCCGGTGATCGACTGAGAGCGTCACCGACATGACGGTGGCCACCGACAGCTCCCCATCGGCCCCCGCCACGGGTTTCTTCACCCCGGCACCCACCGCGAGGATCGAGCCGTGGGGCGGGTTGATCACCGCATCGAAATTGTCGATCCCGAACATGCCCAGGTTGGAGATGGCAAAGCTGCCGCCCTGATACTCATGCGGCGCAAGCTTGCGGTCGCGGGCGCGGGCGGCCAGGTCCTTCATCTCTGCTGACAGGGCGGACAGTGACTTGAGCTCGGCATCTTTGAGCACTGGCGTGAAAAGCCCGCCGTCAATGGCGACCGCAACCGCCACATCCGACGGCTTTAGCCTCAGCATTCGGTCGCCCGCCCAGACGGCATTGGCATCCGGCACCTGTTGAAGCGCCAGCGCACTGGCCTTGATGATGAAATCATTCACGCTCAGCTTCACGCCGCGAGGCTCAAGCTGTTTGTTGATCTGCGCACGGAAGGCCAAAAGCGCGTCCAGATGGATGTCCCGGCGCAGGTAGAAATGCGGGATGGACTGCTTGGCCTCCGTCAGCCGTGCGGCGATGGTTTTGCGCATCCCGTCAAGGGGCACCTCTTCGAAGCTGCGGCCCTCGTACATCTTCATGACCGCATCGCTGGACGGGCCGGAGGGCATCGACGCGGCTGGGGCTGGTGCCTGTGCCGGTGCGGCAGCGGGCGCTGATGCAACTTCTTTAGGCGTATCGCCGGCACTAAGACCCTCTACATCCGCCTTCACGATCCGCCCCCGCGGACCGGAGCCGGTGATCTGCGTCAGATCGAGCCCCTTATCAGCGGCGATGCGGCGGGCCAGGGGGGAGGCGAAGATGCGGTTGCCATCTTTGGCAGGTGCCGGGGGCGCGGCTTTTGGCGCGGCGGGTGCTGCCTCCTCAGCGGGCTGCGCCACGTTCTCGGCTGGGGCGGGAGCGGCGGCGGTCTCCGCGATGTCATCTGCGCTTTCGCCGTCTTCCAAGAGCACCGCGATGGGCGTGTTGACCTTTACGCCTTCGCTGCCTTCGGCCACCAGGATTTTGCCAATCACGCCTTCATCAACGGCCTCGAATTCCATCGTGGCCTTATCCGTCTCGATCTCTGCCATGATGTCGCCGGAGTTTACCGTGTCGCCTTCCGCCACCAGCCATTTGGCCAGCGTGCCTTCTTCCATCGTGGGCGACAGGGCGGGCATGAGGATTTCGGTGGGCATATGGACGCTCTCCTATTGCACCAGACCGCCCTGAACGGGCTGGGTGGGGGACTTGGCTTCGGCGTTGAACATCTTGACCAGCCGTTCAAAAGCCTGCGCTTCATTCAGGCGGATATCGCTGGCTGCCAGCGCGCGGGCCATGTGGCGGCCCACGTCGGCGAGCATGAGACCGGCCGCTTCCGCGCTGCCAAGCTGGGCGGGGTCAAGATGCACCGACAGCGTCTGGGTCGCGCTTTCCTCGCGCAGCACAAAAAGCATCGGGTTCTCGACACTGATCGTTTCCTGCGCGTGCTTTTTCTTCCAGAACATCACGCGCCCTCAGCGGTAGGTGACCTGACGCACCGCGTCGATCACCTCATCCGTGGTCACCAGCGCGTGCTTTTCCAGGTTCGCGGCATAGGGCATCGGCACATCCTTGCCCGTGCAATTGATGACCGGCGCGTCGAGGTAATCGAACGCCTCGCGCATGAGCATGGCTGAGATGTAGCTGCCCACCGAGGGCTGGGGCCAGCCTTCTTCCACGGTCACGCAGCGGTTGGTCTTCATCACAGAGGCGATGATGGCATCCGTGTCCATTGGGCGCAGGGTGCGCAGGTCGAGCACTTCCGCATCAATGCCATCTTCTGCAAGCTTTTCAGCGGCTTCCAGGGCATAGCTCATCCCGATGCCAAAGCTCACGATGGTCACGTCCTTGCCTTCCCGCCAGAGCCGCGCCTTGCCGAAGGGCACCGTGTAGTCGTCCAGTTCCGGCACATCGAAACTGCGGCCATAGAGGATCTCGTTTTCCAAAAAAACTACCGGATTCGGGTCGCGGATCGCGGTCTTGATCAGGCCTTTGTAGTCCGACGCAGAGTAGGGCATCACAACCTTCAGACCGGGCATCTGCATGTACCAGACCGCGTAATCCTGGCTGTGCTGCGCGCCTACACGGGCTGCTGCGCCGTTGGGACCTCGGAACACCATCGGCGCTCCCATCTGGCCGCCCGACATATAGAGCGTCTTGGCGGCGGAATTGATAATCTGATCAATGGCCTGCATGGCGAAGTTAAACGTCATGAATTCCACGATGGGGCGCAATCCGCCAAAGGCCGCGCCCACGCCGATGCCGGTAAAGCCATGCTCCGTGATGGGCGTGTCAATCACGCGCTTCTTGCCGAACTCATCCAGCATGCCTTGCGTGATCTTATAGGCGCCCTGATACTCGGCCACTTCCTCCCCCATGATAAAGACCGTCTCATCCCGGCGCATTTCTTCCGCCATGCCGTCGCGCAGGGCCTCGCGCACCGTCTGGGATTTCAGCGTCGTGCCTTCGGGCCAGTCGGGGCTTGTGTCGGGTTCTGGCGGGGCGGGGTGGTCCATCCCCGCGGCGGGCTGATCCTCTGACGACTGCGCCTTGTCCACCGGCACCGGCGCGCTGGCTTTCTCGGCAGGGGCGGCGCCAATATCATCGGCGCTTTCGCCTTCTTCCAGCAGCACCGCGATGGCGCTCCCGACCTTCACATTTTCAGTGCCTTCGCCAATCAGGATCTTGCCGATGGTACCTTCGTCCACCGCCTCGAACTCCATCGTGGCCTTGTCAGTCTCAATCTCGGCCATGATATCGCCGGAGCTGACGGTATCGCCCTCTTTGACGAGCCATTTGGCAAGCGTGCCTTCCTCCATCGTGGGGCTGAGGGCGGGCATCAGGATTTCTGTGGGCATTGGCCTCAGTCCTTTTCTCTGCAGAGCGTACCGAGGTACGCAAAAGCGGCTACGATCTTGCGGCTAGAGTAACGCGCGGGGGCCACCTCGGGATCGACGATCATGTCATAGTCGGTCCACTGCTCCCACACGCCTGGCTCAGCGCCAAAAAAGTCGGCGCAGATGTCCGAGCCGTCGCTGATGACGGTCTGGCATCTGTCCTGGAAAAAGCCTTCCTCGCCAGAGATCGAGTTGACGAAGGTATTGGCGATGACGCGTCCGCGCCCGAATTTGGAAAAGTCGACCCGGCTGTCCTGGAGGACCTCGCCGGTGTAGGCATGGCGCGGCGGCGCAAACACAAATTTTTCCTGCCAGGTGAGCGTGCAGGGGCCCTCGAACCGCGCGTTCTGCGCGGCGGCGATCTTGGGACCGTTCAGAAGTCCTGTGAGAAAATCACGCACCGCCTCATCCGGGCTTGCGGAGAGCGGGCTGGCACAGGCCAAGCCGAGCGCGCAAAGGATGGTGCGCATCAGGCGCTCTCCTGCGGGGCTTCGTCCTTGGCATAGATGTCCGTCCAAAGCTCGCTCAGATCGGGCTCGGGGCTCTCCTTGGCGAATTCCGCGCTCTCGTTGACGATGGCCTTGATCTCTTTGTCGATGGCTTTGAGGTCATCTTCGGTGGCGTGTTTGCCCGTTAGCAGCATGGAGCGCACCGCCTCGATGGGGTCGCGTTCATCGCGCATCTTCTGCACCTCTTCTCGGGTGCGGTACTTCGCTGGATCGGACATCGAATGGCCGCGGTAACGGTAGGTCTTGATCTCCAGAATGTAGGGGCCTTTGCCCGCCCGGCAGTGGGCCACTGCCGTCTCTCCGGCGGCTTTCACGGCCAGCACGTCCATGCCGTCGACCATCTCTCCGGGGATGCCAAAGGCCTCGCCCCGGTGATAGATATCGGGCGAGGAGGTGGAGCGCTGCTGCGCGGTGCCCATGGCGTATTGGTTGTTTTCAATGACAAAAATCACCGGCAGCTTCCAGAGCGCGGCCATGTTGAAGGTCTCATAGACCTGGCCCTGGTTCGCAGCACCATCGCCGAAGTAGGTGAAGGTCACGCGCCCGTTGTCCAGATACTGATCGGCAAAGGCCAGACCCGCGCCCAGCGGTACTTGGGCGGCCACAATCCCGTGTCCGCCGTAAAAGTGCTTTTCCTTCGAGAACATGTGCATGCTCCCGCCTTTGCCCTTTGAGTACCCGCCCTCGCGGCCCGTGAGCTCGGCCATCACGCCGCCCGGGTCCATGCCGCAGGCCAGCATATGGCCGTGATCGCGGTAGGAGGTGATGCGCTTGTCGCCTTCCTCCGCTGCCGCTTCCAACCCGACCACCACAGCCTCCTGCCCGATGTAGAGGTGGCAGAAACCGCCAATGAGGCCCATGCCGTAAAGCTGGCCGGCCTTTTCTTCAAACCGGCGAATGAGCAGCATGTCCTTATAGTAGGCCGTCAGCTCTTCGGCGGAGACGTTGGGCATGTCCACTTTCTTTGTGGCTTTCTTGGTGGCCATGGGCTGGCTCCCCCTGATGCTGATGGCGCTTTCGCCAATAGTTTAGCATTAAACTAATCCGCGGCAACACCTTGCCGCGCTTTGCAAGGGGCGTCAATCACCGGTCCGGTTTGTGTCGTGTCGGGGCAGCCGCTAGTGCAGCACGATTTCATCAGTGCGTACCATGCCCAGCACAGCGCGCGCGCGTTCGTCCAGCAGATCAAGGTCGAGGTAGTCATCGGACAACCGCTTGGTCAGGTTTTCCATCCGCACCACGTCTGCGCGCACGCGGGCAAGCTGGACCCGCAGATCCTGGCTTTCGGCGACGATCTCTGCGCGGCGGAACAGCCCAAAATCGCCCTGAACGGCGGCAAAGGTGAAGTAGAGGCCAAGCGCAAACGCAATGGCGAAAAACAACAAGGTGCCGAAAGTCGGGCTTGGGGACCGGTCCATATGCGCTCTGCCTCTGGCCGCCTCTTGGTGGGCGTCCTCGGACTATGCCACAGGTGATTCGCCGTGTGAATCCCCTTTGCCCGCGTGCCCGGGCAATTGTTGCGGCGCTGCCCGGGGGACCCGCGCAGCGCCTAGTGTCTTGGCTCTTTAGGGCGTGCGGAACCGGTCGGCGAGCCCGCCTTCGACCCAGTCTTGCAACGCGCGCGACTGGATTTCAGCGCTCAGATCGGACCAGGCCAGCGCCACTTCATCGCCGCGCGCGGCGAACCGGCTTTCGATTTCCTGTTTGAGCGTGGTGGCCGCGATGTCACCGGCGGCTTGCGCCATCAGCGCATAGTAATACGCCATCGCATAAGACCGCGTGGCCCCCGATCCGGCGTAATGGGCCAATGAGAGCGCCCGCAGCGCGCGGGGGTCCTCCGTTTGCGCCATCACCTCGCGGGGATCGGTTGCGTCTGCCTCCATCGCGCGGGCCTGAAGCTCCAGCACCTGGGTCGTGGTCATGCGCGCCTCCAGCTTGTCGAGCTGTGACACCGCCGTGCCTGTACCATCCGCCGCTGCGACAAGCGCGAAGGCATAGGCGCCCGCTGGGTCGCTGTCTTCCAACGCGCGGGCGATCAGGGAAGAGGCCTCCGCCGCCGTGTCCGGGTTGTCGATCAACGGTGCCAGCAAATCGGGCACCAGCGCGGGCGTCTGCGGCACGCCGCGCCCTTCAAGCAAAGCTGCGGCCACTTCAAGCAACGCAGCGGGGTCCGGCGTGTCCTGTGCGCGCAGCACGGCAAGTGTCTCACTGTCCAGGATCTGCGCCCGCGCCAGAGGCGTTGTGCGTGCCTCCAACGCCAGCGCGCTGACCAGCGCTTGCGGTTCTTCGTTGTAGATCTCAGGCTCCACCACGATGCCAGTAAGCGGCAGCGCGGCCTCGATGGTGATCTCGCCCGGGTCGGTGACGAATTCCTGCACCCGGTCCATGAGGTCAGCGATGAAGTTGCGTTCCACCGCCGTGACCGCGCGCGTTGCACCGTTTGACATGAAATCAGTGACGGCCTCGGTGCCGATATCGCGGATCGTCTGGGGATCGTTGAAATTGGGCGGCAACACGGCTGAGACGGTCTGCCAGCCGCCGGTGTCCTTGAGGCTTACCACCGCGCGCATCACGCGGAACGCCGGATCATCGGGGCCAAAGCGGTTCAGCCGTGGCAACACCATCGCGCTGGCGGAGGCATCGAGCGTCGCGAAATTGTTGATCGCAAGCGTCACATCGGCAGAGGTCTCACCGGTTGGATACATGTAGGCCGCGCGCACCTTGAACTGGTCCAGCGCAATCTCACGGATGCCTGCCGCACGCATGCCCATGGCCACGTCGCGCGGCACGCAAGCGGTGGTGGCGCGGGTGCCGATGAAGTTGAGGTTCATCTCGGAGGCCACCTCAAAGGGTTTGGCCACATCTGTGTTGAGCACCGCGCGCTCCACCGTGATCACGCATTGCCGCGCCTGATCGTAGGGCAAAAGCGGGCGGATCGTGACGCCAGAGATCGACACCGTGCCGCGCATCAGATCGGTGGAAAGGTATTCGTACTCCAGTTCCATCTGCGTGCGCAGCACCGCGATGCCGGTGTTGGCGATGAAGGTGCCCAGCCGGTTGATGTTGAAAAAGTCCAGCAGCGTGGGCTGTGGATCGGTCTGTGCGGCCAGGGGCGTGCCGAGGACTGCAGACAGCGCGGCCACGCGGGCGAATGTCGAAAATTTGGTCATGAAAATCCTCTCTCTTTGCCAGCAGCTTACGATGCGGGCCGCTCAGCGCAAGGTGAGGATTTGCCTACTTAGCGCGGGCTCAGCGCCCTTCGAGCGCGGCCACGCCCGGCAGGCGCTTGCCTTCCATCCATTCCAGGAATGCGCCGCCCGCGGTGGAGATATAGGTGAAATGCTCCGCCGCGCCTGCCTGGTTGAGCGCGGCCACCGTGTCCCCGCCACCGGCCACGGAGATGAGCGCGCCATTGCGCGTCTGATCGGCTGCCACGCGCGCGGCGGCGTTGGTGGCGGTGTCAAAGGGCTTGATTTCAAAGGCGCCCATCGGCCCGTTCCAGATCAGCGTCTTGAGCCCTTCGAGCCCCATGCGCACATGGGCGATCGTGTCCGGGCCCGCATCCAGCACCATCTGATCGGGCTCCAGCTGCGTGCGCGGGCCCAGCTGCACCACCTGGTGCTTTGCATGCGCGCCAAATTCCCGCGCGACCAGCCCGTCGGAGGGCAGCAGGATGCGACAGCCCGCGCGGTCCGCTTGCGCCATGATGTCCTTTGCGGTGTCAAAGAAGTCCGGTTCCATCAAGGACGCGCCAAGCTCGGCACCCCGCGCGGCCAGAAAGGTATTGGCCATGCCGCCGCCGATCACCAAAAGGTCAAGCCGGTTCACCAGGTTCTCCAACAGCGCGATCTTGGTGGAGACCTTCGCCCCGCCCACAACCGCGCCCACGGGCCGGGCAGGGGTGGCAAGAGCGGCCTCCAGCGCGCGCAGCTCCGCCTGCATCAACCGGCCCGCACAGGCGGGCAGCAGCCGCGCCAGCGCCTCGGTCGAGGCATGGGCGCGGTGCGCGGCGGAGAAAGCATCGTTGCAATAGATATCGCCCAGGGTCGCAAGCCTGCGGGCGAAATCGGCATCGTTTGCCTCTTCGCCCGGATAAAAGCGGATGTTTTCCAAAAGCAGGATGTCGGCGGCCTTGGCTTCCTCCGTCAGGTTCTCCGCCGCCTCCAGCGTCTCGATCAGATGCACGCTGTGCCCGCTGGCCTTCTCCAAGGCGGGCACCACCTGGCGCAGGCTCATGTCGAGGTTCACGCGGCCCTTGGGACGGCCAAAATGCGCCAGCAGGATGGGCGTGCCGCCCCGCGCGAGGATGTCCTTGAGCGTGGGCACGATGCGGTCAATGCGGGTGGTGTCCGTGACCCGGCCCGCCTCAACAGGCACGTTGATGTCCACCCGTGTGAGCACGCGTTTGCCGCGCAACTGCATCTCGTCGAGCGATTTCCAACCCATGTCCCGGCTCCCGTCTTGTCCCGCCCGCTCTTTTGCCAATCTCGCGGGCAAGGTCAATGCACCGCTTGGCATCCCGCAGGGAAGCCAATAAGCAGGGCGCAACAAGCAGATGAAAGGAATTACCGATGGCCGAGATCAAGGACCCCGAAAACACCATCCTGATGGAGCTGTCTGGCGGCACCGTCACCATTGAGCTGATGCCCGATGTGGCGCCGCAGCATTGCGCCCGCATGAAGGAGCTCGCGCGCGCGGGCGCCTATGACAATGTGGCGTTCCACCGGGTGATCGAAGGCTTCATGGCCCAGACCGGCGATGTGCAGCACGGCAATATGGAAAAGGATTTCTCCATTGGGCGCGCGGGCACCGGCGGCTCTGACATGCCGGATGTCCCGGCGGAGTTCTCAAAGGTGCCGCACGCGCGAGGGTCGTTGGGCGCGGCGCGCTCCGCCAATCCCAATTCCGCCAACAGCCAGTTCTTCATCAACTTCAAGGACAATGATTTCCTCAACGGTCAGTACACCGTCTATGGCCAGGTCATCTCCGGGATGGAACACGTGGACGCCATCACACGGGGCGAGCCGCCCGCGAACCCTGACCGGATGATCAGCGTGAAGGTCGCGGCTGATGCGTAAGCTCTCCGCGCTACTTCTCGCGGGCGCTCTGGTAAGCCCCGCCGCCGCCACTGGCCTCAAGATCGAGATCGCGGGCGAGGGGGCCAATGGCACCGTGATGATCGACCTGTTCGAGGACGTGGCCCCGGGCCATGTGGAACGCATCACCGGGCTTGCCGCGGCGGGTGCCTATGACAACGTGGTCTTTCACCGCGTGATCGAAGGCTTCATGGCGCAAACGGGCGACGTGCAATACGGCAAGGCTACGGGCGATACCTCCCAGGCGGGATTTGGCGACAGCGGCCAGCCCGATCTGAAGGCGGAGTTTTCGGATATTCCCTATGAGAAAGGCGTCGTCGGCATGGGCCGCAAGCGCAGCCCTGACAGTGCCAACAGCCAGTTCTTCATCATGTTCGAACCCGCGCCGCATCTGAACGGGCAATACACCGTGGTGGGTCGCGTGACCGAAGGACAGGACGTGGTAGACGCGATCAAACGCGGCAATCCGCAGTCGGGTGCCATCACTGGCGCGCCGGATGTCATGACCTCCGTGACGGTCACGGAGTAAAGGGCGCGGGGCTCAGCCGGTTTTGCCCGGCTGGCCCCAAACAAAGACCGCGCCGATCAAAGCGGTCAGCGCGCACAACCCAGCAGAGACAAAGGCCACGCCTGCAAAGCCTGCGTTCATCGCTGCCACATGGCCCGCGGTCTCTGACGGCACGCCAAAGCTGGCACTGCCGCCCGCGCGGGCGTAGATCAGGCTCACCAACCCGCCGATGGCCGCGACGGACATGAGGCTCGCCATCCGCGTCACCGCGTTGTTGACGCCAGAGGCGATGCCAGATTGATCCTCTCGTACCGCGCCCATCACCGCACTCGACAGCGGCGCCACGACCATCGCCATGCCGATGCCCACAAGGCACATCGCAGGTAGGATATGGCCCCAGAGGTTTTGCGCGGGCGCGAGTAGCCCGATGGTGAGATAGCCCGCACCCGTCAGCAGACTGCCCGCCACCAGCGGCAAGCCGGGGCCGATCCGGTCGGCCAGAGCGCCCACGCGCGAAGACAGGAGCGCGATGAAAACCGACATCGGCGCGAAGGGGGCGGAGGCTTCGATCTCCGACAGGCCCCAGCCGGCGATCAGCGTCATCGGCATGAAAAAGAACATCATGCCAAGCGCTGCATAGAGCGTAAACGACATCACATTGGTGGCCGAAAAGACCGGCGGGGCGAAGAGCGTGAGCGGCATCATCGGATGGGCGCTCCGCGACTCTACCCAGAAAAACGCGGCGATCAGCGCGCCCCCCGCGATGAGCCAGACGAGCGCGCTGCCGCCGCCATGGCCAAGTGCTGTGAGCCCCCAGGCCAGCGCCAGCAGCGCGGCGGCGGCCAACACGGCGCCGGGCAGATCGAGCGCGGCGCCCGCCTGCGCGCTGTCGCGGCCCACCTTGGCCCAAAGCATCCAGATCGCCAGCGCGCCCAGCGGCAGGTTGATGGCAAAGACCACGCGCCAGGTCTCCGCCCCGCCAAAGGTCAAGAGCATCCCACCCAGAATGGGTCCCAGCGCGGTGGTGAGCGCAGAGGCCGCCGCCCAGACGCCAATCGCGCGGCCCCTCTCGTCAGGCGGGTAGGCCCGCGCGATGATCGCCAGAGAACCGGGCACCAGGACCGCCGCGCCCGCGCCCTGCAAAAGGCGCGCGCCGATCATCACCTCCGCATTGGGCGCCATCGCGCAGACAATGGAGGCGGCCACGAAAAACGCGATGCCCGCGCCAAAGGCACGCGCCAGACCGAAGCGGTCGCCCAGGGCACCGCCCACCAGGATTAGCGCGGCCAGCGTCAGCATATAGGCGTTGTGAAACCACTGGCCTTCTATCAGCGAGGCATCGAGGGAGACGCGCATCGCGGGCAGCGCGATGGAGACGATGAAACTGTCGATGAACCCCAGCGCGGAGGCGAGGATCGCCGCGGCGAGCACGTATTTGCGGGCCTCCGGCGCGCAGAAGCTTCCATGAAAAACAGGCGCCGCAGCAGCCTGCGACGCCTGTGTATCTGTCATGGCCGGGCGCGCTTAGGAGGCGGGGTTTGCCTTGGCCGCGGGCGCGGACTTGGCTGTGGGGTTCAGCGGGTCGTCCTGACGCTGCACCGAGCCCTCGAAATGCGCGCCGCTCTCGATTGCGATGGTCTTGTGGATAATGTCGCCCTCGACCCGCGCGGTGGAGGTCAGGCGCACCTTCAGGCCGCGCACGCGGCCCACGATGCGGCCGTTGATCACCACGTCATCGGCGGTCACTTCACCCTTGATGGTGGCGCTTTCGCCGATGGTCAGCAGATGCGCGCGGATGTCGCCTTCCACGGTGCCTTCCACGTTGATGTCGCCGGTCGTCTTCATGTTGCCCGTCACGTGCAGATCGGCAGACAGCAGCGAGGCGGGCGGCTTGGCCTTGGGCGCGCTGGCCTTGAATTCGCTGGGCGACGGCGTCACCGGGGCAGAGGAGGCCGGCGCGGCAGGGGCTGCGCCCGCAGGCCGTGCCACATCGCCATCTTTGCCGGGGGCGGGGTCATTGATTTTGCTTTTAGAAAACATTGTTCGCAGCCTTGATATAGATCATGGGATTAACAGCTTTGCCACCGACCCGGACCTCATAGTGCAGATGCACGCCAGTGACACGTCCAGAGGCTCCCATATCACCAATGCGATCCCCGCGCGAGACCCTTTGACCTACTTTCACGCGAAGTCTGCTGAGGTGCGCATATCGTGTCTCTATCCCGAATTCATGCTGGATTTTGACCAGCCTACCATATCCTGACTGCCAGCCCGAATGAGTCACAACACCATCCGCGGTGGCATAGAGCGGCGTGCCGCTGGCAGCGGCAAAGTCGACGCCCGAATGCATCCGCCGACCGCCCGTCTTGGGATCGCGGCGGTAGCCGAAGGGAGAGGTGAAGCGGAACGCGCTTTTCACCGGGGTGGCAAAGGGCGCTTTCTCTGCAGCCAGACGATACAGGTTCAGTTTGTCCATCTGGTCCAGCAGCCGGTTGGCGCGCAATGTGTCGGGGGAGGGCGCCTCGCCCCGGGTGGTAAAGCTGAGCGGTGCCAGCGGCCCGCCCTGGCCGTCATAGCCGCGGCGCACGGTGTCCAGGATGCTTTGCGTAGACATGCCCGCCTCGCGGAACATCTTGTCGAGCGGTGCGACGGAGACGGTCATCGCCTGCTCCAGCTGGCGGAAGATCGCGTCGTTCTGGTCGCGCATCCGTTCGATCCGCTGCGCCAGCTCATCCGCTTCCAGCAGCGCCTCCTGGGCGTCCGCGATCACCTGATCCCGCTCCGCCGCCGTGCGCTTGAGCGCCTCTGACAGGAATTCGATGGGCGCGGCATTGTTGGTGGCCAACACCACGCCGTTGCCGCCGTCTTCCAGGTTTTCCTGCAGCGCGGCAAGCTGTTCTCGTGCGGCTTGGCGCTCTTTCATAGTGGCGCGCAACGTGCCCTGGATCACCTCAATCCCGGTGGACAATTCGTGGCGCCGCGTCTCGGAGGCCAAGAGCTCGCTCTGCATCTCAGAAATCTGGCGCAGCGCCGCGTTAAAGCGGTTTTGCGCCGCCACCGCCTCCTCCGCGCGGGCGTCACGCTGGGCGGACAGGTCGTTGAGCCGCGCCTGATAAGTCCGCTGGTCGCGCTTGGCCTGTTCGCGGAAATTGCCCGACCCGATGCTGTCCATCAGGATAATCGCCGTGGCCACGATGGCCCAGGCGACCACGAGAGCGGAACCGGCAAAAGCCGCCAGCTGCGTGCCGGGCCGCAACCGGATGAAACGCGTGTCATTGTCGGATTTCAGGAACACCCGCCGTTCGGGGAAATGGTGCTCCATAATGGCGTGTAACTTGATCGCAAACCTTGAACGCACGTCTGCCTGTCCTCACCCTGTTCCCGTCCCCGCGCGTGCCTCTCCCCCAAGACGCTTTCGCGCGCCCCTCTCATTATCCAGTGGATAACTGCGGGGCAACCCTCAGGCGCGATGGGGGCGGACGAATGTAACCGACTGGGACATATTGGCAATTATCCGCCGAGGGCCCGGCAAAGGCCCCCGCGCGCTGAGGCAACGTCACGGGCGCATCTCAACCCTGCACGGCAAGCGGCCAGTAGAAATCCGGTGGGATCCCGGCGTCTGCACGTTTTTCTTCGTTGAAGGGCGGTTTGAGGGGGCCGTGAAAGTACTTTTGCACCAGCGCGTGAAACCGCTCCTTGGGGTCCTCGTTGTAGCGCCCACAGAGAAAGTGAAACCACTTGGAGCCATAGGCCACGTGGGCCACCTCTTCGCCATAGATCACCTCAAGCGCAGCGACGGCTTGATCTGCCTTGGCCTGCTTGAAAATTTTGATCATGCCGGGCGTGACATCAAGGCCGCGGGCCTCCAGCACCATGGGCACAACGGCGAGCCGCCCCATCAGGTCCTCTGCGGTATCTTCGGCAGCGCGCCACATGCCAGCATGCGCAGGCAGGGCGCCGTAAAAGCTGCCTGCAGCTTCAAGGCAGTCGCACATTAGGTTGAAATGCTTGGATTCTTCATCCGCCGCTTTGACCCAATCGTCATAAAATCCGGTGGGCATGGGCGTGTCGGTAAAGCGCGCAATGATGTCCCAGTGCAGATCGACCGCGTTCAGCTCAATATGGGCGACTGCATGCAAAAGAGCGATGCGTCCCTCAGCCGTGCCCGGTTTGCGCTGCGGCACGTCACGCGGGCTCAGCAGTTCGGGTTTTGCGGGGCGCGCTGGATGCAACGGGGGATCGGCGCGACCAATTTCGGGCCTTGCGCCTGTTTCACGCGCCGCGCGCCACTCGGCCGCAAAACCACGCGACAGTGCCGTCTTTTCCCGCCCGTCCGCGCAGCGCAGAACGGCCTCAGCCATCTGCGCGAGCGGTGTCACAGCGCTTGCGCCGCTTCCAGCACCTCTTCGACATGACCGGGTACCTTGACCTTCCGCCACACCCGCGCGATTTTTCCTTCTGTATCAATGAGATAGGTCGCGCGTTCGATCCCCATGCTCTTTTTGCCGTACATGTTTTTTTCCACCCAGACGCCATAGGCCTCCGTCATCGCGCCCTCTTCATCGGCCAACAGAGGCACGGTAAGGTCGTGTTTGGCGGTGAATTTGTCATGTTTGGCCATCGTGTCGCGGGAGATGCCAAAGACCTTGGTGCCCGCCGCCGCGAAATCCTTCAGATGGCCGGAAAAGCCCACCGCTTCCTTGGTGCAGCCGGGCGTGTCATCGCGCGGGTAAAAGTAGAGCACCACTTTCGAGCCTTTCAGATCCGACAGCGACACGCGCTCGCCTCCGGTCACGGGCAGGTCGAAGTCTGGGGCGGCGTCACCGGTCTCTGGCATGGGCGTATCCTTTGAAGTGCTTGGAAGAACTGCGTTGCGGTGACATATTGGTCGGCACAGGCCAAAGTCAAAGGTGCAGCGCCCAGATGACCGAAAGAGCCCCGTCCGACGGCGACAGGCCCCGGCGCTCATTGTGGCGCAGGTTGGGGCTCTTGGGGCTCGTACTCGTGGTCTTCATGGGGATGGGCGCGGGCGGCGCGCTTTGGATGCAAGGCCGTCCCATCACGGTGCCCGACTGGCTAGAGGCGCGCATCGAAAGCCGCCTTGCGCGCGAATTGCCCACCGCGCAAGTCAGCTTCGATGAAATGGTCTTTGTCATGGAAGAAGGCTGGCGCCCGCGCGTGCGCCTGCGCGACGTGCGCGTTGCCAGCGCGGCAGGTCAGGAGGTCCTGCGGCTCAACGAGGTGAAGGCCACTTTTGCGATGGCGCGCCTGTTGGAGGGGATCGTGCAGCCGCGCGACATCGCGCTTTCGGGCATCTTTGCCACGTTACGCCGCAGCGAAAGTGGGCAAGTGAGCCTGCGCGCAGGCACGACACAAAGCGCGCCCGCCCGGGAAGCGGCCTCTCTGCCTGAGCTCATTGCGCAGATGGACGCAGTGCTGCAAAGGCCCGCGATGCGCGCGCTGAAAAGCATTGACCTGCGCGCCGTGACCCTGCGCTACGTTGATGCGCGGGCAAACCGGGAATGGATCGTGGACGGGGCGCGCATGCGCCTGGCGCGCACGGGCGACGATCTGGCGCTCGCGGCGGATTTGGCGGTGCTGGGCGGGGGTGCGAGCGTCGCAACGGTCTCGGCCAATTACAGCTCTCGCATCGGTCAGACGGCGGCTGATTTTGGGGTCAGCTTTGACGGGGTGGCCGCTGAGGACATCGCGGCACAGGGCCCGGCCTTTGCCTGGCTGGGCGCCTTGCGCGCGCCCATCTCGGGCGCGGTGCGCAGTGGCATCGACACCCAGGGCCAGATCGCGCCGCTGAATGCAACGCTGCAGATCGGCAAGGGCGTGCTGCAACCCAACGCAGAAGCCGCGCCGATCCCCTTTGAAAGTGCGCGCAGTTACTTCAGCTTTGACCCCGCGCAGGCGCTGTTGCGCTTCGATACGATATCGCTCGACAGCGAATGGGTCAGTGGCGAGGCAAGCGGTACTGCCTTGCTGGGCAGCAGGGGCGAGGCTGCTGCCTTCAGCGATCTTGTCGGTCAGTTCGAGCTGACCGGTCTACGCGCCAATCCGCAGGCGCTCTATGCCGAACCGGTTGAAATTGCCCGCGCGGATGTGGATTTCCAACTTAAGCTCGATCCTTTTCGGCTGCGCTTGGGCCGGTTGCAGATCACCGATCAGGGCCGCACCTTCGGGCTTGATGGCCATCTTGAAGCTGGGCCGCAGGGCTGGCGCGTTGCCCTTGACGGGCGGATGGATGCGATTGCGCCAGAACGCGTCCTTGCGCTTTGGCCTGAACGGGTCAAGGCCCGCACAAGGTCCTGGCTGGCAGAGAACCTGATCGCGGGCCAATTGGAGAACATCGATGTGGCGCTGCGGCTGGAACCTGACGCGGCGCCGCAGAGCTATGTGGCTTTCGACTACGCGGACGCGAAAGTGCGCTATGCCCGCGCGCTGCCTCCAATTGAAGAGGCACAGGGTCACTTCAGCCTCGCGGGCAATCGGCTCGTGATTGCGGTGAGCGAAGGTGCGGTGAGGGCGCCGGAAGGGGGCGTACTGGATGTGCGTGGGTCGTCCTTTATCATTCCAGACGTCTCGGTACGGGGCGGGGCGCCCAGTGTGGTCAAGCTCAGATCACGCTCTTCGATCACGGCTGCCCTGTCGGTTCTGGATCTTGATCCGTTGCGGCTGATGAAAAAAGCAGGACTTGGCGTGGGGCTGGCGGCGGGCAGGGCGGAGGTTGAAGGCACGCTGGCTATTCCGCTCAAACGCGGCGGGTCGACCAGTGACATCACCTTTCATGCCAGCGGCACCTTGTCTGACGTGCAAAGCGACGTGCTGGTGCGGGGCCGCGATCTGCGCGCTGAGAGGCTGATCTTAACGGCGGATAACACCCGACTGCAGTTGGAAGGTGCCGCGCGGCTGGATGGCGCAGCCTTTCGCGGCAGCTGGACCCAGCCGATCGGCCAGGGAGCTGTGGCCAGCGCGCTGCGCGGCGCTGTCACGATCAATGACCGGGCGCTCCGCTCTTTTGGCATCGACTTGCCTGACGGCATGCTGTCAGGCGAAGGGCAGGGGCAAATCGCGGTTGATCTGAGACGCGGAAGCGCGCCTGCGTTTTCGCTTACCTCTGACCTGCGGGGGCTTCGGCTTGCGGTGCCGCAGCTCTCCTGGGTCAAGGACGCGGGCCGCAGCGGGGAGCTGCGTGTCGCGGGCGCCTTGGGCGCGGTGCCACGGGTGGAAGAGCTTGCGATCTCAGGCGCGGGGCTGAACGCGCGGGGCGCTGTGGCCTTGAACCCCTCGGGCGGGTTGGAGCGGTTGCGGTTCGAGCGCGTGCGGTTGGGTGATTGGCTGGACGTGCCGGTGGACCTTGTGGGCCAGGGCACGGGCCAGCCGCTGCGCATCGCGTTGCGGGGCGGCACCCTTGATTTGCGCAGTGCTGCGTTTGGCGGCACAGGCAACGGCGGCGGACAGAGCGGCGGTTCGGCCGCCGTGCCGCTGCGCGTCGCGCTCGACCGGTTGCAGATCACCGATACCATTGCGCTCACGGACATGCGTGGGGATTTCACCACGTCGGGCGGGCTCGATGGGACGTTTGAGGCGCGGCTTAATGGCGGCGCGCCGGTCCGGGGCCGGGTCGTGCCTCAAAACGGGCGCAGCGCGGTGCGGTTGCAGTCTGACGATGCGGGCGGCGTGCTGCGGTCTGCGGGGCTGCTCAAGCAGGTGCAAGGCGGCAGCCTGTCGCTGACGCTGTTGCCAGTGGGCGCAGGCGGGGCCTTTGACGGGCGGGTCGAGGCCAGGGCCGTGCGCGTACAAAACGCGCCGGGGATCGCGGGGCTGGTGAACGCGATTTCGGTGGTGGGCCTGGTCAATGAGCTCAACGGCGACGGGATTTACTTTGAAGACGTCGAGGGGGACTTCCGGCTAACCCCTGACCGGCTGACGCTGACGGCGGCCAGTGCGGTGGGTGCCTCCATGGGGTTGTCGATGGACGGGGTCTATGGGCTGGAAAGCAATGTGTTGGACATGCAAGGGGTGATCACGCCGGTCTATCTGCTCAACGGGATCGGATCGGTGCTCACGCGGCGGGGCGAGGGGCTCATCGGGTTCAACTACACGCTCAGGGGGGCCGCCACTGCGCCGCAGGTGTCAGTAAACCCGCTGTCGGCCCTCACCCCGGGGATGTTTCGTGAAGTTTTCCGCAGGCCTCCGCCGGAGCTGCCGGAGGTCGAAGGCGCGCCAGAGCCTGACGTGCCCGGTCGCAGCGCCGAAGACCCTGCGCCCACCGCGCAAACCTACGAAGGGCGGTAGGCAAGGGCGGCTGGGTGCGCTAGCTGCACCGGCATGAAGCTTTCTGATTTCGATTTCGACTTGCCTGACGCGCTGATTGCCACGCGACCGGCGGTGCCGCGATCGTCTGCGCGGTTGCTGGTGGCGCAGGACGGCGCGCTGCATGATGCGCGGGTGACCGACCTTGTGGACTGGCTGCGCCCCGGGGACAGATTAGTGCTTAACGACACGCGGGTGATCCCCGCGCGTTTGAGTGGCACCCGAAGGCGGATCAGCGCCCAAGGAGAGGTGACCGCGCGCATTGAAGTGACGCTGCTGGAGCCGCGGGCGGACGGTACCTGGTCGGCACTGATCAAGCCCCTGCGCAAGGTCAAGTTGGGAGAGGAGATCCTTTTTGGAGCGGCACTTTCAGCCGTCTTGGAACATGTCGCGGACGGGCAGGGGCATCTGCGCTTTAACCTTGCGGGCGATGACTTCGACGCGGCGCTAGCAGAGGCAGGCGCCATGCCGCTGCCGCCCTACATCGCCGCCAAACGCCCCGCTGATGCGCGCGACAAGACGGATTACCAGACCGTCTGGGCGCGGGAAAAGGGCGCGGTCGCCGCTCCAACAGCATCCTTGCACTTTGACGCGCCGCTGCTTGATGCGCTCTCGGCGCGCGGCGTGACGTTTTCCTACGTCACGCTGCATGTGGGCGCGGGGACGTTTCTGCCGGTGAAAGTCGATGACATTGCGGAACATAAAATGCACGCCGAATGGGGCCGAGTGAGCGAGGCGGCCGCACAGGAGATTGCCGCGACCAAAGCGGCGGGCGGACGGGTGATCCCAGTGGGCACGACCGCTTTGCGCCTGATCGAGACCGCCGGGCGCGGCGGGGTTTGCCTGCCTTGGGAGGGCGAAACGGATATTTTCATAACGCCTGGGTTTGAGTTCAAGGTCGCCGACGGTTTGATGACGAACTTCCACTTGCCGAAATCGACGCTGATGATGTTGGTTTCTGCCCTGATGGGGGTGGAGGAGATGCGGCGGGTCTATGCCCATGCGATCGCGGAACGGTACCGCTTCTTCTCTTATGGCGACAGTTCGCTGCTGATCCCGCCAGTACCGGAGCGTTAGGGGCGCGGACCGGGGGCCCTTTGTTCAAATTTTCATCAGTTCGGGGTGCGGCTGTCTGAGCGGCTCGGGTTGAGCTTTGCCGAGGGCTTGGGGGGCTAGCCGAAGTCTCGTCGCTTTTTTTGGACACCCCTCTGAGACGACGCGTCGTTTACGTGGGGTGTGTCGCGTGTTTTGAGACGGATCGTACTGGCTATTGGAAGCGGGCGCATGAGCTGCTGGCAGGTGTGGCCGCTGACGGTCCTTTGCAGGTGGGAAGGAGCTGTCAACTGCCGCCGATGATTGTCGCTATTTTACAGTAGGTTATGTGCGAGGAAATAGAAATGGGCGCGCGGAAACTCACACCGATTTCGCCCGACTGCCTCTGCAGCACCCAAATTATCGAAAACGAACGTCAGGACATTTGGGTCGCGCGACCTCGAATTCACCCCGCTCAGATGACGCGTCTGCAAAGCGGTGTCATTCAACTCTAAAGTGCGCAAGGCCTCGCTATTCTACCGAAAATTACTCACCAGTCACACCTCCCATCGCCCCCATCCTGGACCCGAGCGCTCAAAAACGCCCCCCATGTGTCGCGCCTGAGACTGACGCGGCGCCAGCGCTTCTGCAGGGAGAAGACAGAAACAAAAGGAGGGTCCACGATGTTTCAGGTCTTCACCAGCGCCTGGGCTCTGCTTTTGGGCATGGGTTTGCTTATGGTGGGCAACGGCATGCAGGGCACGCTGCTGGGCATCCGTGGCGCGCTGGAGGATTTTACAACCTTTGAGATGTCCATCGTGATGTCCGCCTATTTCGTAGGCTTTCTGGGCGGCTCTCGCATGGCGCCGGGCATGATCCGGCGGGTGGGCCATGTGCGCGTGTTTGCCGCGCTCGCCTCGCTCATCTCCGCCGTGATGATCCTCTACCCCACCTTCCCAAACGTGATCGTCTGGTCGCTGGGCCGCGTACTGATCGGTTTTTGCTTTTCCGCCGTCTACGTCACCGCGGAAAGCTGGCTCAACAACGCCGCCACGAACGAAAACCGCGGCCAGTCTCTGTCCCTCTACATGATCGTACAGACGCTCGGGATCGTTCTGGCGCAAGGCCTGCTGCTGACGGCGGACCCGTCTGGCTTTGTGCTTTTTGTAATCCCTTCGGTGCTGGTGAGCATTGCGATCACCCCCATCTTGTTGTCGGCCACGCCCACGCCGGCCTATGAGACGACCAAACCGATGAGCCTGCGCGAATTGGTCAACTTTTCGCCCCTGGGGGCCGTGGGCATGTTCCTTTTGGGGGGCATCTTTGCCGCGCAATTCGGCATGGCATCGGTTTATGGCGCCGAAGCGGGGCTGAGCGTGGCGCAAATCTCGGCCTACGTCGCGATGTTCTTTCTGGGTGCGGTGATCCTGCAATACCCTATCGGCTGGATTTCGGACCGCATGGACCGACGCTTTCTGATCGTCGTGGTCTCCGTGCTGGGCGGCACGGGGTCGGTGCTGGGGCTGCTGATGGGCGCCAATTACACGCTGCTGCTGGTTTCCGCTTTTGTGATGGGCGGCATGTCCAACCCGCTCTATTCGCTGCTCATCGCCCACACCAACGACTTTCTGGAGCATGAAGACATGGCCGCTGCTTCCGGCGGGATGGTGTTCATCAACGGGCTGGGCGCGATCCTGGGGCCGATCATCACCGGCTGGATGATGGGCACCGCGCTGGGGCCGCCGGGGTTTTACCTGTTTACCACGATCATCTTCGTGCTGATGGCAGGCTATGCAGCCTACCGGGCCACGCAGCGCGCCACGGTGCCGGTGGATGAGACAGGCAATTATGTGCCGATCTATCCCTCTGCGACACCTCAGGCGGTTGAGTTTGCGCAGGAATATGCCATCGAAGTCGAACTGGAAGCCGAAGCAGAGGAAGAGGCCTGCGAACTGTCATGAAAAGATACAATTCGTGACTGGCCTGCGCCTTAGTTGATGGTTTTAGTACCAAAATGGCCCTGCAGCAGCGCATGAGAGAGACAGGATGAGAGCCCCAGAAGATGTCTTGAGTTTTTGGTTGGATGAGATCGGCCCCGAGGGCTGGTATGCCACGTCTGAGGATTTGGATGCCCGCATCAGGTCTGAGTTCCTGAGCACTTGGGAAAGCGCCTGTGAAGGACGCTTCTCGCTTTGGTTGACATACCCCTCTGGCGCCTTGGCCTACATCATCCTCACTGACCAGTTTCCGCGCAACATGTTCCGCGGAGAGGCCCTGGCCTTTGCCACCGACCGCGCCGCGCTTGCCGCGGCCAAGCAATGCATCGACAAGCGCTGGGACATGGCCATCGACGAGCCCGCGCGCCAGTTTTTCTATCTGCCGTTGATGCATTCGGAGAACCTCTCCGATCAGGACCGCACGGTGCGGCTGATGTGCGAACGCATGCCGGAGACGGGCGCACAGAACCTGTTGCACGCCCGCGCGCACCGCGATGTGATCCGCCGTTTTGGCCGCTTTCCCTACCGCAACGCTGCCCTCGGCCGGGCCTTCACGCCAACCGAGCAGGCCTTTGTCGATCAGGGTGGCTACGGTGCCACGGTGCGCGAGCTGCAGGCGGAAGCTGCATAGCAGACAACCGAAAAAACACCTCGCACATCGGCGCTTGTCCCTATAGTTTAAAGCTAAACCATCTTGGTTTTGGTTCGCATTCAGGGGCTTTACATGGCGGATAAATCATTTGACCTCATCGTGATCGGCGCTGGGCCGGGCGGATACGTGGCAGCTATTCGGGCTGCCCAGCATGGCAAAAAGGTTGCCATCATAGAACGTGAGCATCTGGGCGGCATATGCCTGAACTGGGGCTGCATCCCGACGAAAGCCATGCTCCGCTCCGCTGAGGTCTTTCACCTGATGCACCGCGCGAAAGAGTTCGGGTTGAGCGCAGAGGGCGTGGGCTATGATCTTGACGCGGTGGTCAAACGCTCGCGCCGCGTCGCGGGGCAGCTTTCAGGCGGGATTGGCCACCTGATGAAAAAGAACAAGGTCACGGTCGTGATGGGTGCCGCGACCATCCCGGCCAAAGGCAAGGTGCAGGTCAAAACCGATAAAGGGACGCAAGAGCTGACCGCGCCCAACATCGTCCTGGCCACGGGCGCGCGGGCGCGGGAACTGCCGGGGTTGGAGGCGGACGGCGATCTGGTCTGGACCTACAAACACGCGCTGCAGCCGGGGCGCATGCCGAAAAAGTTGCTGGTCATCGGCTCAGGCGCCATCGGCATCGAATTCGCGAGCTTTTACAACACGCTGGGCGCGGATACGACCGTTGTTGAAGTCCTGGACCGCGTGCTGCCGGTTGAGGACGCGGAGATCTCGGCCTTTGCCAAGAAAGCGTTCGAAAAGCAGGGCATGAAGATCATGCAAAAGTCCATGGTCAAGCAGCTTGACCGCGATCCCAGGGCAAAGGGTGGGGGCAAGGTCACAGCCCACATCGAGACCGGCGGTAAGGTGCAGAAGATGGAATTCGACACGGTCATTTCCGCCGTGGGCATCGTCGGCAATGTCGAAGGCTTGGGGCTTGAAGAACTGGGCGTGAAGATCGACCGCAGCCACGTGGTGGTGGATGACCACTGCCGGACCGGTGTGGAAGGGCTCTATGCCATTGGCGATATCGTGGGCGCGCCCTGGCTTGCGCACAAAGCGAGCCATGAAGGCGTAATGGTGGCAGACCTCATCGCCGGGAAAGAGGCCCATCCGGTGCGGCCAGAGACCATTGCGGGCTGCACCTATTGCCATCCGCAGGTGGCCTCTGTCGGCTATTCGGAGGCGAAAGCAAAAGAGTTGGGCCACGAGATCAAGGTGGGCCGCTTCCCTTTCATCGGCAATGGCAAGGCCATCGCGCTCGGAGAGGAGAACGGCATGGTGAAAACCATCTTCGATGCCAAGACGGGCGAGCTTTTGGGCGCGCACATGGTGGGCGCGGAGGTGACCGAATTGATCCAGGGCTACGTCGTGGGGCGGCAGTTGGAGACGACGGAGGAGGACCTTATGAACACGGTCTTCCCCCATCCGACATTGAGCGAGATGATGCACGAATCCGTGCTCGATGCCTATGGGCGCGTCATCCACATGTGAGCAGCGGCTCCTGTTAAAAGGAGCGGCTGCGCCGCATGACATTCTGGGGGCCTTTGGCGGGCGTGAGCCCTTTGGCCCGGCGTGGTGTTGGTGCTGAGATTTCGGATCCTGCTGAGAAGCGGTTCAGGGGCAGGTCTGCCCCCTGAACACGCCACTTCGATGGTCTTTCGATTCGGCATCGCGTCAAGGACAAGCCCCGCGAAGCGGGGTCGCTGCGCGATCCTTGACCCGATGCCGAATCGCGCTGGACGGGTATCGGGGCGGTTGGCATAAGGGGGCATGGTCAGTTTCAATCGCGTTGTTCAGGGTCCCGCCTGCCGCCGAATCGTCCAGACCCTGGGGCCGCGGTCGCTTGATGTGGCGGAGGTGTCGGGCAAATGGGGCGCGCAGTTCAATTTCAAGTCCTATCGCCAGTTCTGGTTTCCCGAATTCGACGTCTGCGCGGGGCCGTTCGAGCAGGGCGGTGCGCCGCTTACCTTTGACCTGATCATCGCCAATCAGGTGTGGGAGCATCTGGACCGGCCCTATGCCGCGACGCGCAACGTGTTGGCGATGCTGCGGCCGGGCGGGTATTTCCTGGTCGCGGTGCCGTTTTTCGTGCCTTTCCATGCCGCCCCGCAAGATTGCTCGCGGTGGTCCGCGCGGGGGTTGACCAATCTGCTGATCGAAGGCGGGTTTGAGGAAAGCGCGATCCATGCCGAGCAATGGGGCAACAGGCAGGTCGCGCGCGCGAATTTAGGGGAGAAATGGCCGCCGCCTTTTGATCCTGAGACCGACGACATCACCAACGATCCAGACATGCCGATCTGTTCCTGGGCCATCGCTCAGCGCGTATGAAAACGCAGTGGGGCCTGATCCTCGCGCTTTGGGGTGCGGGGCTGGGAGCGGGTGCGCAGTTTGGCAAGATCAGCGTGGTGTTTCACCTGTTGCCGGACATCTACCCGCAGGCGGGCGCGGCGCTTGGGTTTGTCGTCTCACTGGTAGGATTTGTGGGCATCTTGCTGGGTGTGGTGGCGGGCCTTTTGGTGGCGCGCATCACCTGTAGGCGCGCGCTGCTGTGGGCCATGTGGCTGGGCGCGGCACTGTCGCTGTTTCAGGCGCTGTTGCCTGTGCTGCCGCTGATGCTGGGCGCGCGGGTGCTGGAAGGCGTGTCGCACATCGCCATCGTGGTCGCCGCGCCCACGCTGATCGCGCGGCTGAGCGCGCCGTCTCAGCAGGGGGCAGCGCTGACGCTCTGGGGCACGATCTTTGCCGTGGCCTTCGCGCTGTTGGGCTGGTTCGGCCCGCCTTTGGTGGACAGCGCGGGTTTGAGCGCACTTTTTTTGGCCCATGCCGCTTACATGGCGGTTTTTGCGCTGCTGTTGGCCTGGGCTTTGCCGCCCGACAGCAGCACAACGGAAGGCGTGGGGCTGTCGTGGCGCCAATTGCTGAAGGGGCACAGCGCCGTCTACCGCTCTGCGCCGCAGATCGCGCCTGCGGCTGGCTTTTTGTTCTACACCGCGAGCTTTGTCGCCGTGCTGACCGTGCTGCCGCCTTTTGTGGATCAAAGCCAGCGGCTCCTGATCATGGGGGCCATTCCGTTGATGAGCATTGCGGCCTCCATGACGTTGGGCGTGGTGCTGCTGCGCGTGGCGCCCGCGCTCACTGTTTGCAGGGTCGGCTTTGCCTTATGCCTTGCGGCGGCGGCTTGGATTTGGGTTGTGCCCGGGGGCACGCTCGCGTGCCTGGCGCTGGGCGGGGCGATGGGGCTGGTGCAGGGGGCAAGTTTCGCTGCTGTCCCGCAGCTTAACCCGGGAGAAAGAGAGCGGGCGCTGTCCAATGGGGCGTTGGCGCAGATGGGCAATCTGGGCAACACGCTAGGCACGCCGATCCTGGCGGCGGGTGTCTTTCAAATGGGCTATCCCGCGCTGCCGCTCTTCGTCGTGGTGGCAGCGGGCGCGGGACTTGCCGTGCTTTTGGGCTTCGCCCGGCGATTGCGCGGCTAAGTTCCCGCTTCGTTCGCACTTTTCCGTTGGCAGGGCGCGGTGCGCGGTCTATCTACAAGCTCTGAGATGGGGGCATCCGATGGCAGAGCAGAAAAACATCGAGGTACGCGGCGCGCGGGAGCATAACCTCAAGGGCGTCGACGTGGACATCCCCCGCGATCAGCTGGTCGTGATTACCGGGCTGTCGGGGTCGGGTAAATCGAGCCTCGCTTTCGATACGATCTATGCGGAGGGGCAGCGGCGCTATGTCGAATCGCTCTCCGCCTATGCCCGCCAGTTCCTCGACATGATGCAAAAGCCGGATGTGGATCATATCTCCGGCCTCAGCCCCGCTATTTCGATCGAGCAGAAGACGACGTCGAAGAACCCCCGGTCCACCGTGGGCACGGTGACGGAGATTTACGACTACATGCGGCTGCTGTTTGCCCGTGTCGGCACGCCCTACAGCCCTGAAACCGGCAAACCCATCGAGGCGCAGCAGGTGCAGGACATGGTCGACCGCATCATGGCGATGGAGGAGGGCACGCGCGCCTATCTGCTGGCGCCGATCATCCGAGACCGTAAGGGCGAGTACCGCAAGGAGTTTCTGGAGCTGCGCAAACAGGGGTTCCAGCGGGTCAAGGTCGATGGCAGCTTTTATGAATTGGATGAGCCGCCCACGCTCGACAAGAAATTTCGCCATGACATCGATGTGGTGGTGGACAGGATCGTGATCCGCGAGGGGCTGGAGACGCGGCTGGCGGATTCCTTACGCACCGCGCTCGATCTGGCGGACGGCATTGCGATCCTTGAGACGGCACCCAGCGAAGGGGATCCGGAGCGCACGACGTTTTCCGAAAAATTCGCCTGCCCCGTGAGCGGTTTCACCATTCCGGAGATCGAGCCCCGGCTGTTTTCCTTCAACGCGCCCTTTGGTGCTTGCCCCGACTGCGACGGGTTGGGGGTGGAGCTGTTCTTTGACGAACGGCTTGTGGTGCCGGATCAGAACCTGAAGGTGTACGACGGTGCGCTGGCGCCCTGGCGGAAGGGGAAGAGCCCCTATTTCCGCCAGACGATTGAGGCCATCGCCAAGCATTATGAATTCGATCAGAACACCCGTTGGAAGGATCTTCCGGCCCATGTGCAGCAGGTGTTTCTCCATGGATCAGGCAAGGATGAGATCAAGTTTCGCTATGACGAAGGCGGACGCGTCTATGAGGTGACGCGCGTTTTTGAAGGCGTCATTCCCAACATGGAGCGGCGCTACCGCGAGACGGATTCGAATTGGATCCGCGAGGAATTCGAGCGCTATCAGAACCGCCGTCCCTGCGGCACCTGCGGCGGCTACCGGCTGCGGCAGGAGGCCCTGGCGGTCCGCATCGGGCCGCGTGAGGATCCGGACAAGCTGCTGCACGTCGGGCATGTGGTGGAGATGTCCATCCGGGAGGCCTTTGAGTGGTGCGAGGCGGTGCCGCAGCATCTGAGTGCTCAGAATAATGAAATCGCGCGGGCGATCCTGAAGGAGATCCGGGAGCGTCTCGGCTTTCTCAATAACGTGGGACTTGAGTATCTTACGCTGTCACGTTCAAGCGGCACGTTAAGTGGCGGAGAAAGTCAGCGGATCAGGCTCGCGAGCCAGATCGGCTCTGGCCTAACAGGCGTGCTCTATGTGCTCGATGAACCCTCCATCGGGTTGCACCAGCGTGACAACGACCGCCTTCTGGCGACGCTCAAAAACCTGCGCGATCAGGGCAATACGGTGATCGTGGTGGAACACGACGAAGAGGCCATCCGGGAAGCAGACTACGTCTTTGATATCGGGCCCGGGGCTGGCGTGCACGGGGGCGAGGTGGTCGCGCACGGCACGCCGCTTGAGATTGCGAACAGTGGTTCCGTGACGGGCGATTACCTTGTCGGCACGCGCGAAATCACGGTGCCGTTGGAGCGGCGCAAGGGCAAGAAAGGCAAGAAGAAGGTTACGGTGGTCAAGGCCAGCGGCAACAACCTGCAGGATGTGACGGCAGAGTTTCCGCTGGGCAAGTTCGTCTGCGTCACGGGCGTCTCCGGCGGGGGCAAGTCCACGCTGACAATTGAGACGCTGTTCAAGACCGCCTCCATGACCCTCAACGGCGCGCGGCAGACGCCCGCGCCCTGCGAGACGATCAAGGGGCTGGAACATCTCGACAAGGTCATCGACATCGACCAGCGGCCCATTGGGCGCACGCCGCGGTCGAACCCGGCGACGTATACGGGGGCGTTCACGCCCATCCGCGACTGGTTCGCGGGGCTGCCGGAGGCTAAGGCGCGCGGCTACAAGCCCGGGCGCTTTAGCTTCAACGTCAAGGGCGGGCGCTGTGAGGCCTGCCAGGGCGACGGGGTGATCAAGATCGAGATGCACTTTCTGCCGGACGTCTACGTTGAATGCGAGACCTGCAAGGGCAAGCGCTATAACCGCGAGACGCTGGAGATCAAGTTCAAGGGCAAGAGTATCGCCGACGTGCTCGATATGACGGTGGAAGACGCGCAGGAATTCTTCCAGGCGGTGCCGTCCATTCGCGAGAAGATGGATGCGCTGATGCGGGTGGGGCTGGGCTACATCAAGGTGGGCCAGCAGGCCACCACGCTCTCAGGCGGTGAAGCTCAGCGCGTGAAGCTTTCGAAAGAGCTGGCGAAGCGCTCCACCGGGCGCACGCTCTACATTCTGGATGAGCCGACGACCGGTCTGCACTTTGAGGACGTGCGCAAGCTGTTGGAAGTGCTGCACGAATTGGTGGATCAGGGCAATACGGTGGTGGTGATTGAACACAACCTCGACGTGGTGAAAACAGCCGACCACATCATCGACATCGGCCCTGAAGGCGGGGACGGCGGCGGGCGCATCGTGGCCGTCGGCACCCCTGAAGAGGTGGCGGAGGTGGCGGAAAGCTATACGGGTCGCTACCTCAAGCCGATGCTCACCAAACAGACCAAGGTCGCGGCGGAGTAAGCGAAGAGTGGCCAAAGGCCAGCGATGAGCGGCGGCGCGTCCAGCTTTCAGCTGTCCTCGTTGCGCCCTCGCTTTTCGAACCGCGGCAGCATGGCAGAGAAATCGCGGCCCTTGCCGTCCTCGTCTTCCACGAATTGCCGGTAAAGCGCCAATGCCGCCGCTCCCATGGGCGTATCCGCGTCCACGGCCTCGGCGGCTTGCTGGCTGAGGCCCAGATCCTTCAGCATCAATTCTGCCGCAAAACCGGGGGTATAGCCGTTGTCCGCGGGCGAGGCGGGCCCGATGCCGGGTGCGGGGCAATAGGCGTTCATCGTCCAGGAATACCCCGAGGAGGTGGCGACGACGTCGAACATCTTCTGCCGATCAAGCCCCAGTTTGTCGGCCAGGGCAAAGGCCTCGCAGGTGGCAATCATGGTCACACCCAGGATCATATTGTTGCAAATCTTCGCCGCCTGTCCCGCGCCCGCATCGCCGCAATGCACTGCCTTCTGGCCCATGATCTCAAAAAGCGGCGCGGCCTTGGCAAAGGCTGCCTCCGACCCACCAGCCATGAAGGTGAGCGTGCCTGCCGCAGCCCCCGTGATCCCGCCTGATACGGGCGCGTCCACGCTCATCAGCCCCGCCGCCTCTGCTTGAGCCGCCACCGCGCGCGCGCTGTCCACGTCTACGGTGGAGCAATCGATGAGCAGCGCGCCGCGCGCCATCGCGGGGATGAGCGCGCCTGCCACATCCCGCAGGATATCTCCGTTTGGCAGCATGGTGATGACCACCTCGGCCCCCGCTGCCGCCTCTGCCGTGCTGGCCGCGGTTGCCACGCCGGTCGCGGTGGTGCCTGCCACGTCAAAGCCTGTGACCGCGTGGCCTGCCGCCGCCAGATTGGCAGCCATGGGCGCGCCCATGTTGCCCAGGCCGATAAAGCCGATTTTCATGCCGAATCCTCCAATTTCAGGGCCTGCGCGCCAAGGGGGGCGAGCATCCGGGCGACGGCCTCCCCTGGCACGTCACCGCTGGCATACTGCCATTTCGGCGCGCGGTCCTTGTCAATGATGGCCGCGCGGATGCCTTCGAGAAAATCACCGTGCTCGGCGGCGCGAAAGGTAAAGCGGTACTCCAGCTCCAGCGCTTGGGGCAGGGTGGCGTCAGTGGCGCGCAGGCGCTGCATCATCTCAATCGTGCACGCGGCAGACAGGGGGCTTGCGCGCTGCAGCTTTTTCAAAGTCTCCCTCGCGAAATCGCTGTCGTCTGTTGAGAGCGTCTTCTGCACCTCGCCCAACGATGCGCCCGAAAACAGCCGATCAATCTGGGGGATCTCCGCCGCGAGGGTCCCGTCAGGCGGGCGCGCTGAGGCGGTTTTCACAGCCTCCTCGCCGGCACTGTTCTCAAGTGCCTCGATCACGTCCGGCCAACGGGCCTGCGGGATGAAATGATCCGCAAAACCTGCAAAGATCGCATCTGCCGCACCCATCCGGGTGCCGGTAATGCCAAGGTATTCCCCCAGCCGCCCGGGCGCGCGCGCGAGCATGTAGGAGCCGCCCACGTCCGGCACCAGCCCGATGCCGCATTCGGGCATCGCAATCTGGCTTGTTTCCCCCACAACCCGGTGACTGCCGTGACAGCCAAGGCCAACGCCCCCGCCCATGGTGAACCCCTGCAGAAAGGAGACAACCGGTTTGGGATAGCTGAAGATCTTGTGGTTGAGCCGATATTCATCCGCCCAGAACCGCTGGCCATAGGCGAAGTCGCCCGCGCGGCCTGTGGCGTAAAGCTCTGCGATATCACCGCCCGAACAGAACGCGCGGTCGCCTGCCGCGTCCATGACAATGACATCAACTGCGTCGTCCAAGCACCAGTCATCAAGGGCTTTTTCGATGGCCAGACACATCTCATAGGTCATCGCATTGAGCGCGTGCGGTCGGGTCAGAGTGATCCGCCCCGCGCGCCCGATGATGCGGATGGAGATATCGCTCATCGGTGTTTGAGCATGTCGCGGGCGACAATCATGCGCATCACTTCGGAGGTGCCTTCGAGGATTTGATGCACCCTGAGATCGCGCACCAGCTTTTCGATGCCGTAGTCCGCCAGATAGCCGTAGCCGCCGTGCAATTGCAGGCACCCGTCCACGACCTTGCTGCCGGTCTCGGTCGCCAATTTCTTGGCCATCGCGCAATACTTGGTGGCATCCGGCGCCTTTTGGTCGAGCTTCCAGGCGGCTTGCCGCAGGAAGGTCCGCGCGGCCTGAAGCTCCGTTTCCATGTCCGCCAGCCGGAATTGGAGCCCCTGGAACTGGTCGATGGTCTGGCCGAAAGCGCGGCGCTCTCCCATGTAAGCCAGCGTCGCGTTCAAAGCGGCCTGCGCGCCGCCCAGCGAACAGGCGGAGATGTTAAGCCGCCCGCCGTCCAGTCCCGCCATCGCGTATTTGAACCCCTGGCCTTCTACGCCCACCAGATTGGCCGCAGGCACCGCGCAATCGTCGAATTGCACCTGGGACGTCGGCTGCGCGCGCCAACCCATCTTGTCCTCCAGCCCGCCAAAGCTGAGACCCGGGCTGTCCGCCTCCACCAGCACCGTCGACACGCCCCGCGCGCCCTCGTCAGAGGTGCGCACCATGGTGACATAGGCGTCCGAATAGCTCCCGCCGGAGATGAAGGCCTTGGTGCCGTTGAGGGTGTAGCCTTCATTCGTGCGCGCTGCTCGCGTCCGCAGGGCAGCCGCGTCAGACCCAGACCCGGGCTCGGTCAGGCAGTAGCTCAGCACCGTATCCATCGCGATGGCATCCGGCAGCACGCGCACCTTTAGTTCATCGGACCCAAAGCTGTCGAGCATGCGCGCGCACATGTTGTGAATGGAGAGGAATGCAGAGACAGAGGGGCAGGCCATCGACAGCGCTTCAAAAACGAGGGTGGCGTCGAGACGGCTGAGCCCCGCGCCGCCAGCCTCTTCGCTGACGTAGAGCCCGCCGAACCCCAGTGCTGCCGCTTCGGACCAGAGCGCCCGGGGGATGGTGCCCTCTTTCTCCCAGGCCAGCGCGTGCGGCGCGATGTGTTCCTGGCCAAAAGCGTGGGCCATGTCGAAGATGGCGGATTGTTCCTCGCTCAGCGCGAAATCCATGAAGCCCTCCCGGCGGATTTATTGAACAATTGTTAAATTC
Organism: Pseudomonadota bacterium; assembly: GCA_039024775.1. Classification (GTDB taxonomy): domain Bacteria; phylum Pseudomonadota; class Alphaproteobacteria; order Rhodobacterales; family Rhodobacteraceae; genus Sulfitobacter. Next base: position 4,712 of record JBCCPS010000010.1, on the reverse strand, counting down.
ATATGTTTGCGGTTGTTTTGCAAGCCGCTTTCAAAGGTCGTGCTCGAACTCTTCGATCAGATGGCGGACAACGGCGTCCTGTCCGCCGTTTTTGAAGGCCGCGCGCTGTCGTGTGGCGCTGGTGCCTTGTGCAATGACCGTGCGCAGACGGGTGATATCCTCCAACGTGCCAAGCGCTTCGGCGTCTTCCGCAAGCAGCGCCAGGATTTCTTCCATCAGTTCGGAGAAGGCCTTGATCTCCTTCTCGCCAAAGTCGATCAGCCCCTCGGTCACGCCGTAACGCTGCGCGCGCCAGCGGTTTTCAGAGATCAGAAATCGGTCGTATTCGCGCCAGCGCAAGTTGCTCGCGCGCAGCCGCATCAGCATGCGCACCAGCGCCTGGGTGAGCGCCGCGAGCGACAGCGTGTCCTCCAGCCGGGGCTGCACGTCGCAGATCCGGCTTTCAAGGGTAGGGTAGTGGTCCGAAGGGCGCAGGTCCCACCAGATCTTGGTGGTGTCGGGAATGACGCCCAGATCGATCAGCGTGCCGGTGGCGCGTTCGTATTCGCCCCAACTGTTGAACACCGGCGGCAGGCCGGTGCGGGGCAGGTTGTCAAAGACGCTCAAACGGTAGGAGGCAAGCCCCGTGTCATCGCCCTGCCAGTAGGGCGAGGAAGTGGAAAGCGCCAGAAGGTGCGGCAGGAAGTAGGCCAGCTGCGGCATCAGGTCGATGCGCAGGTTGCGTTGCTCAATGCCCACGTGCACATGCATGCCGCAGATGAGCATCCGCCGCGCCACGCCCTCCAGCTCCTTTTCCAGGGTGGAGTAGCGCTCCTTTTCGGTGAAGCTCTGCTGTTTCCAGTCGGAAAACGGATGACAGGACACTGCAATGGGGGCGAGGTTGTGGCTCCGCGCGTGTTTGGCGATGCAGGCGCGCAGGCGCTTGAGGTCCTCGCGCGCCTCCGCCACCGTTTGGCAGACCTTGGTGCCGACTTCGATCTGGCATTGCAGGAATTCAGGGCTCACCTGATCGCCCAGATCGGCCTGGCAGGCCGCCATCAGCGCGTCGGGCATCGCCGCCAGCGCCAGGCTGTCCCGGTCGACGATGAGGTATTCCTCTTCGATCCCGATCGTATATTCGGCCTGCATCACCCCTCCCAAAGTCGCGCGTAGGGTGGGCAATCTGCCCACCACCCTCGGCTAAAAAGGTAGCGCCGCCAGGGTCCTGGGCAAATCGTCTGCGCTATTGATCCAGCGCGTCCAGATCCGCCTGCGCGCTGCTGTGGCCCAGGTTCACCGCCGTCTGGAACCAATGGCCCGCCTGGAAGATATCCCGCGGCAGGCCGTCGCCGTCGCGGTACATGAAGCCGAGGTTGCGCGCGGAGGTGGCATTGCCGTCATTGGCCGACACCCAGAACCAGCGCGCGGCTTCCGCGCGGTCCTGTGGCTGGACCTCCCCAAAATAGAAGGCCAATCCCATGATCTGCGCGCAGCGTCCGTCGATGTCCCCGGGCGTGGTTACCTCGTTCTGGGCGATTTCAAACCCGCCAGCGAGATCTTTTTCAATGCCCTCACCGCGCCAAAGCGCCATCGCATAGCGGCAGGCCGCCAGCCGGTCGCCCGCATCCCAGGCGGTTTTGAAATAGCCGGTGGCCCGTGCGAGGTCCTGCGGCACACCCTTGCCCGCGCGGTAAGCCACGCCAAGGTTGTAGGTCGCTTCAATATCGCCCTGCTTGGCCGCGCTGTCGAAAAGCTTCACGCCCCGCGCTGCGTCCTGCGCCACGCCGACACCGTCGAAATAGAGCACGCCCAAAAGCCGCTGGGAGCGCGGGTCGCCCGCTTCCGCCCCCATGGTGGCCCATTGCAGCACCTGACCCAGATCGCGCGGCACGCGGGTACCGTTCCAATAGGTAAAGGCGAGGTTGCGCATCGCCACGACCTCTCCGGCCTCCGCCGCCTTGCGGTACCAGGCGATCCCCTCGGAGATATTCTGCGCCACGCCTTCGCCGTTGAGGTAGGCCACGCCAAGGTTGTTCATCGCCGCCGGATCGCCCGCGTTGGCCTCCCGCGTGAGCCGCTCGATCTCGCTTTCGGTGCCGCTTTGAAAAAGCGTGAAGTCATCGGCCATCACCTGCAACGCGCCGCCCGTGGCGTCGATATGCAGCGTGTCAAAGCTGCCCGCCTCGAAGCGCTCGCCGTCGATGATCACGACCGTGCCCTCAACGAGGATGCGGCGCCCGTCCAGCAGCACTTCAACGCCATTGTCCGTGGCATTCACCGACTGGTTGGAGCCACCGGTCACGGTGAAGCTCACACCGTTGACGGTCATGGAGGAAGTGGACTGCGCCAGGAGCGGCGCGGCGAGGATGAGGGCGAGAGCCCCCGACAGGAGGGTGGACCGAATGGACATCTCAAAAAGCTCCGAACAAAGCAAAAGGCCGGTGTTAAAGTACACCGGCCTCAGGCTAACACGGCTTGTGCTTTTTGGGGAAGGTCGTGCGGACCGATGGGCTCCGCCCGTTCGCACCTCAATCGCTCCACTGGAGCGATTGCCCGCTACGCGGAACCGGCGCTCACTCCATCACAGGGATGGAGAACTCCCCACCTTCCTTGATGCCCGACGGCCAACGGGCAGTCACCGTCTTGGTGCGGGTGTAGAACTTGAAAGCGTCCGGCCCGTGCTGGTTGAGATCGCCGAAGACCGATTTCTTCCAGCCGCCAAAGGTGTGATAGGCCAGCGGCACCGGGATGGGCACGTTGATGCCCACCATGCCGATGTTGATCCGATTGGCAAAATCTCGCGCCGCATCGCCGTCGCGGGTAAAGATCGCCGTGCCGTTGCCGTATTCGTGATCCATGGCGAGGCTCAGCGCCTCTTCATAGCTCTGCGCGCGCACGGTGGAGAGGACGGGCCCGAAGATCTCGGTTTTGTAGATGTCCATGTCTTTGGTCACATGGTCAAAGAGGTGCGGACCCACGAAGAAGCCGTCCTCATAGCCTTGCATTTTGAAGCCACGGCCATCGACCACAAGCTCTGCACCCTGATCGACGCCGCTCTCCACCAAGCGCTCGATGTTGGCTTTGGCGGCCGCGGTCACGACGGGGCCATAATCCACGTCGTTGCCTGCGGTGTAGGGGCCGACCTTGAGTTTTTCGATGCGCGGTACCAGCTCTTCGATCAGCCTGTCGGCTGTCTCATCGCCCACGGGCACTGCGACCGAGATCGCCATGCAGCGCTCTCCGGCGGCACCGTAGCCGGCACCCACCAGCGCGTCGGCGGCTTGGGCCATATCCGCGTCGGGCATGATGATCATGTGGTTTTTGGCGCCGCCAAAACACTGCACGCGTTTTCCCTGCGCGCATCCCGTGCCGTAGATGTATTCGGCGATGGGGGTGGAGCCCACGAAACCCACAGACTGGATCACATCATGATAGAGGATCGCATCCACCGCTTCCTTGTCGCCGTTCACGACCTGCAGGATGCCCGGCGGCAAGCCCGCTTCCTCCATGAGCTCGGCCAGCATCAGCGGGACGGAGGGGTCGCGTTCGGAAGGTGTGAGGATGAAGGCGTTGCCGCAGGCAATCGCAGGCGCGAACATCCACATCGGGATCATGGCGGGAAAGTTGAAGGGCGTGATGCCCGCGGTCACGCCGAGGGCCTGGCGCATGGAATACATGTCGATGCCGGGGCCCGCGCTGTCGGTGTATTCACCTTTGAGCATCTGTGGCGCGCCGATGCAGTATTCCACCACCTCCAGCCCGCGCTGCACATCGCCCGCGGCATCCGGCAACGTTTTGCCATGCTCGCGCGAGAGCGCCTCGGCCAGCTTGTCCATGTCGCGGTTCAAAAGGTCCACGAATTTCATAAGAACCCGCGCCCGGCGTTGCGGGTTGGTCGCGGCCCAGCCAGGTTGCGCGGCGGCGGCATAGGCCACCGCCTGATCCATCTCCTCGGCACTGGCCAGCGGCACGCGGGCCTGCACCTCGCCCGTGGCTGGGTTCATCACATCCGCGAAGCGGCCGGAGGTGCCTTTGACATGGGCGCCGTTGAGATAGTGGGTGAGGTCTTGCATCGCGGGTCTCCCTTTTCCTGGCCGCAACCTAGCGCCGGGGCGGGCGGGGCGAAAGGGCAGATCGCGGTGCAAAGCGGCTTGCACGCGCGCCAAAGCGCTTGCATGGTCGGCGCGTTAACCAATCAGGCGAGGACCCAGCCCATGCGCACCGGCCTTTACCCAGGCACCTTTGACCCCGTCACTCTGGGCCACATGGACGTGGTGCGGCGCGCCACGCGGCTGGTGGATAAGCTGGTGATTGGTGTCGCGATCAACCGCGACAAGGGGCCTTTGTTCTCGCTCGAAGAACGGGTGGCTATGATCGAAGCCGAATGCGCGGAGCTTGCCGCGCAGACGGGCGTGGAGATCGTGGCGCATCCTTTCGAAAACCTGCTGATCGACTGCGCCCGCGACGTGGGCGCTCAGATCATTATCCGGGGGCTTCGGGCGGTTGCGGATTTTGAGTACGAATATCAGATGGTTGGCATGAACCGGCAGATCGACGACAGCATCGAAACCGTGTTTTTGATGGCCGAAGCCGACCACCAGGCGATCGCCAGCAAGCTTGTGAAAGAAATCGCGCGGCTGGGCGGGGATGTCAGCAAATTCGTGACCCCGCAGGTGAACGATGCGCTGCGCGCGCGGTTTGGGTGAATGAGGGGTTTCGGGCCGCTTGCGCGG
>JBCCPS010000009.1:0-63348 GCA_039024775.1 Pseudomonadota bacterium | reverse complement strand
CCACCGTGCCCATGGCAAGCTGCGAGCCGCCGTTAAAGCCGAACCAGCCGAGCCACAGGATAAATGTACCCAGCGTTGCGAGCGCAAGGTTGGAGCCCGGCATCGGGTTGACCTTGCCGTCCTTGTACTTGCCCAGACGCGGCCCGAGGATAATGGCACCTGCAAGCGCTGCCCAGCCACCCACGGAGTGCACCACCGTGGAGCCCGCGAAGTCCTGGAAGCCCATCGCATCAAGCCAGCCCGCGCCCCACTTCCAGGAGCCGGAAATCGGGTACATGAAGCCGGTCAGCACGACCACGAAAATCAGGAAGGGCCACAGCTTGATCCGCTCCGCCAGCGCGCCTGACACGATGGAGGCTGTCGCCGCCACAAACACCAGCTGGAAGAAGAAGTCCGAACCGATTGAGGCGTAGTCAAGGTCTGCCGCGTCCGCGCCGACACCGACGGGATCGAGCGTTGTCTGCCCGCCAAGCGCGAAATAGCCGTTGAAATCGCCCGGATACATCGTGTTGAAACCGACGATCCAGTACATGATCGCCGCAACCGAGAAGAGCGCGATGTTCTTGGTCATCTGCATGGTCACGTTCTTGGAGCGGACCAAGCCGCCTTCGAGCATCGCAAAGCCCGCGGCCATAAAGAACACCAGAAAACCCGCCATGCAGAACAACAGCGTGGTGTAGATGTACTGACCGGATGAGAACGCGCCATAGAAGGTATCAACCGCGCCTGCCGCGGCTTCAGCGGGGTCTTCGCCCGCATCAATTGCGTCCTGGGCGGCGGCGGCGGCATAGGCCTTAAGCCGCTCTTCCAGGTAGTCGCCCGGTGCTTGATAGGCGGCTTCACCCGCGGCGACAGCCTCCTCCGACGGGCCATCCTGAGCCTGCGCGATCCCCGCAGACCCAAAAGCGAGCATGAGCGCGAGCGCCACCATGCTCAGAGATTTTATGAGACTTTTCATTAGGCTACCCCTTTGAGATTTATACGGCGTCGTCGCCGGTTTCGCCTGTGCGCACTCGCACCGCGTCGGTCACATCGAGCACGAAGATCTTGCCGTCGCCGATCTTGCCGGTCTTGGCGGTTTTCATGATGACTTCGACCATCTGGTCGACCTGCGCGTCAGCCACCACGAGCTCCAGTTTGACCTTTGGCACGAAGTTCACCACGTATTCTGCGCCGCGGTAAATTTCTGTGTGTCCGGACTGGGCCCCAAAGCCCTTAATTTCAGTGACCATCAACCCGCGCACGCCCGCGGCGGTGAGCGCCTCGCGCACCTCCTCGAGCTTGAAGGGTTTGATCGTTGCTATGATGAGTTTCACCTAAGACGTCCTCTTTCCAGGTGCAGACAGGCCGCACGGTCATGCGTGACACAAGCCCTCTCGGTTCCATGATGGGAAGTCTGTGCCGCGCCCTCAGCCGGTGGCAGCGGTCAAAAATAGTTAAATTTTAGGCGGATTTTGAAAAACGCATAAAAATTATGCGAAATATTAACGCTCATAGGAAGCGCGCGCGCTAAACAATTCCCATATCCCGGAGTATGATCGCACAAAAATCAGGCCGGGCAGGCAGAGTTCATGAGTGATTCACCAAGACGCAGACGTCCTTTGGTCGCGGACCGGCGCTATGGCGGCAAGGCAAAGCCTGCTGCCCAGAAATCCACGCGAAAGAAAGTGCCTGCGCGCAAGAAAAAGGCACGGGCAAAACCGGTCCGGCGCAGGGGTATTCTGGGGTTGCTTTTCGCCATGGTGCGCTGGGTTTTGCGGCTCATTTGGACGATCACCTGGCGTGTGACCGCGGTGGGCGTGGTGCTGCTTGCGCTGGCAGTGGGATATTTCTACGCCACGCTGCCGCCGCTTGATGCGCTCTTAGACGGGCGTGCGCGCGGGTCGGTCACACTTTTGGACCGGGACGGCGATGTTTACGCTTGGCGGGGCGACCAGTTTGGCGGCGTGGTGACAGCCGACAGCGTGTCACCGCACCTCAAGAACGCGGTCATCGCCACGGAGGACAAGCGGTTTTACCGGCATCTGGGCGTGAGCCCGCGCGGCATCGCCTCGGCCATCCGCATCAACCTGCGCGAAGGCCGTGGGCCGCTGCAGGGGCATGGAGGATCGACCATCACCCAGCAGGTGGCCAAGCTGATTTGCTTGGGCGAGCCCTTTGATCCGACCTCCGGCATGACGGAGCGGGAATACGAGGCCGGGTGCCGGGCGGGCAATGTCCAGCGCAAGGCTAAGGAAGCGCTCTATGCCATGGCGATGGAGGTCAAGTATTCCAAGGATGACATTCTATCCATCTATCTCAACCGCGCCTACATGGGCGGCGGCGCCTATGGGGCGGAGGCCGCGGCCCAGCGGTTCTTTGGCAAGCCTGCGTCGGCGGTAACGGCGGCGGAGGGCGCGATGCTCGCGGGCCTCTTGACGGCACCCTCTGCGCTGTCGCCCACGTCCAACCTCGACCGCAGCCAGAACCGCGCGGCCACGGTCCTGCGGCTGATGAACGAACAGGGCTATCTGACCGATGCCGAGACCGCGAAGGCCCAGGAAAATCCGGCGCAGCTCAGTGAGGCGGCGGAGGCGCGTGCGGGGGGCTATTTCGCCGATTGGGTGATGTCCACGGGGCCCGAGTTCTTTACCCGCAACACGACTGAGGACGTGATCATCAAGACCACGCTGGATCAGCGCATCCAGCGCGCGGCGGAGGAGGGGCTGAAGTGGGTCTTTGACAACAAGGTCCGCGAAGGATCGAAGGCGCAGGCGGCCATTGTCGTGATGTCCGCGGACGGTGCGGTGCGCGCGATGGTGGGCGGGCGAAAGACGCAAGTGGCGGGCGCCTTCAACCGCGCGACCCAGGCCAAGCGGCAGACCGGATCGGCGTTCAAGCCCTTCGTTTACGCTGCGGCCCTTGATCTGGGCTATTCGCCCAACGATCAGGTGGTGGATGAGGTTTAATGCCTCAATATTCCGGGATCCGGCCAGTGGTGCCCCAAGAACTACACGCGGAACTTCTATGGCCCGGTCACGCTGACGACCGCACTGATGAACTCGCTGAACATCCCGGCGGTGAAGGTCTCTGAAAGCGTGGGCCGGGAGTTGGTCAGCCAGGTCGCAAGCCAGTTCGGTATCCGCAGTGACTTGGCGGCGGGCCCCGCACTGGCGCTTGGCGCCTCCGAAAGTTCGCTGCTGGAGATGACGGGCGCTTTTGCGGGCATTTTGAATGGCGGGTCGTCGGTGACACCCTACGGCCTGGAAGAGCTGCGGCTGATGGGCGACAGTGAGCCGCTGATGGGCACCGGCGGCGGCATCGGTGAGCGCGTGATCCAGGATGTCGCCGCGCGACAGCTCGTCTACATGATGGAAAAGGTGGTGAGCGAGGGCACCGGCGGGCGCGCGGCCTTTGGCGGGCGGCAGCTTGGCGGCAAGACGGGCACGACCTCGGCCGCAAAGGACGCCTGGTTCATCGGGTTTTCGGCCGATTATGTCGCGGGCGTCTGGATGGGGTATGACGATAACACCCCGCTCAGCGGTGTGACGGGCGGCGGGTTGCCCGCTGACATCTGGCGCGAGGCGATGAGCCGCATTCACGAAGGCCTCCCGCTCAAGCCGCTGCCGATGTCCGATCCGGTGGCACCGGGCGGTTTCGACACGGTGGAGGATGAGGGCGTGCCGATCCCGGTAGAGGGCGAAACCGGGTCGATCATCGATCAGGTGCTCAGCGATATCTTCGGCGGCGGCCCAAGCGGCCCCGGCAGCGGTTCCAGCGATCCGGGCGGCGGAGAGCGCTGATAGGTCTCACGCATCCCGCTCAGAAAACCTGCTAAAGTCGTGCGCGAAGCTGCAAAATACCGCAGGCGTTAACTTTCCAATTGGTAAGACACGGGTCGCAGGTTTATGGTTCTGCCCTGCGACCGGACAAGGGACAGAAGGTGATGCACAACGAGGTCTACAAAAGAGGCCAGGAGGAGTTGATCGCGGTGCGCCGCAGGTCGCGGTCGCTCTATTGGGCGGTGGCGGTGTTCAGCCTGTTTGCCAACATCCTGATGCTGACCGGGCCGCTTTACATGCTGCAGATCTATGATCGGGTTCTTGGCTCAAGATCGGTCGAGACGCTGCTGGTGCTCTCCTTCCTGGTGATCTTTCTTTATGCTGTGATGGGTCTTTTGGATTACACGCGCAGCCGCATCATGACCCGCGTGGGCGCGCGGTTTCAGGATGATCTGGACCGGCGCGTATTTGACGCGGTTGTGCGCAAATCTGCGGTGGCCCCCGATCTGCGTACCAATGCGGGGCTCAACGATTTGGAAAGCGTGCAGCGGCTGATCTCCGCGCCGGTACTGATGGCCGCTTTCGACATGCCTTGGACGCCGATTTTCTTCGCGGCGATCTTTCTGTTTCACCCCTGGCTCGGCTGGCTGGCCGTAGGTGGCGCGGTGGTGCTGGTGCTGCTGACGCTGGCCAATCAGATGTTTAGCCGCAAAAAGCAGGAACGCGCGGGGCTGATGGCGCAAAAGGCAACTGTCGTGTCCGACCAGCTACGCACGGAAGCGGAGATGGTGCAGGCCATGGGCATGCGCGATGCGGCCTTCACCCGCTGGCAAGGCAACCGGTCGGAGGCGTTGGAGCAGCAGGTCGCCGCCACCGACGTGGGCGGCACCATCACGTCGATCACCAAGTCGCTGCGGCTTTTCTTGCAGTCCGCAATGCTGGGGCTGGGCGCCTATCTGGTGCTTTTAGGCGAGATGACGCCGGGCGCGATGATCGCCGGGTCGATTCTGCTGGGGCGCGCGCTGGCCCCGGTTGAACTGGCGCTTAACCAGTGGAGCATCGTGCAGCGGGCGATCCTGGGTTGGCGCAATCTGTGCCTCCTTTTGGGAGCGGTCGGTGTGCAACCCACCCGCACCGAATTGCCGCCCCCCGCCGCCAAGCTGATCGGGAAGGGGCTTACGGTGGTGCCGCCCGGCGAAAAGCAGGCCGCGCTCAAATCCGTGAACTTCGACCTCAAACCCGGCCAGGCGATGGGCGTGATTGGTCCCTCTGGCGCGGGCAAATCGACGCTGGCCCGCGCAGTCATGGGCCTTTGGCCGCCCGCGGGTGGAAGCATCCGGCTCGACGGGGCCGCGCTTGACCATTATGCGCCCGCGCGTTTGGGCAGCTACATCGGCTATCTTCCCCAACGCGTTCAGCTTTTCGACGGCACCATCGCGGAAAACATCGCCCGGCTGGCGGTGGAGCCCAATGACGCCAAGGTGATCGAAGCCGCGCAGATGGCGGCGGCTCATGACATGATCCTGGAGCTGTCGCAGGGCTATGATACGCCCATCCAGGCCGGTCAGGTGCGTCTTTCGGGCGGGCAGATGCAGCGCATTGGCCTGGCGCGGGCGCTTTACGGCGACCCCGTGATCGTGGTGCTGGATGAGCCGAACTCGAACCTGGATAACATCGGCAGCCAGGCGCTGAACCACGCCATTCGCGCGCTCAAGGCGCGGGGGTCATCGGTGATGATCATGGCGCATAGGCCAAATGCCATTCAGGAATGCGACACGCTTCTGGTGCTTGAAAACGGCATGCGCATGGCCTTTGGCCCCAAGGATGAGGTGCTGCAAAGCATGGTCCAGAACGCAGCGGAAATCCAGAAATCACCGACCGACAGCGGAGGCGTATCATGACAGAAGTGTCCCCTTCAGCCGACAAATGGTCCGCCCGTCGCCCGCTCATCCTGGGCTTTCTGGGCCTTCTGGTTCTGTGTGGCGGCTTTGGCGGCTGGGCCCTCATGACAGAGATCACCGGCGCCGTGGTCGCCTCGGGCCGGATCGAAGTCGACCGCAATCGCCAGATCGTTCAGCACGAAACCGGCGGGGTGGTCGAACGCATCCTCGTGGACGAAGGCGACACCGTGATGGCGGGCGACATCTTGTTGCAGCTCGATCCGCGCTCCTTGATGTCCGATCTCGCGATCACGGAGGGCCAGCTTTTTGAGCTCACCGCCCGGCGTGGTCGGCTGGAGGCGGAGCGTGACACGGCGGACGAGATCACATTTGAACCCACGCTTCTTGAGTTGGCGGAGACCCGCCCGGATGTGGCGGAGCTGATCGCGGGCCAGCGCGACCTTTTCAAGGCGCGGCAGCTGTCCATCGACAAGCAGATCGAACAGCTGCGCATCCGGCGCGACCAGATCGCCGCCCAGGTGCAGGGCGTGGAGGCGCAGGAGACCTCCTTCAGAAGTCAGCTTGCGCTCATCAAGGAAGAACTGGCCAGCCAGCAAGAACTGCTCGACAAGGGCCTGGCGCAAGCGAGCCGGGTGCTCAACCTCCAGCGGGAGACCGCGCGGCTCGAAGGGTCAATCGGGGAGCTTGCGGCCAACAAGGCGCAGGCGCGCGAGCGCAGCACGGAGATCGACATCGAAATCCTGCGTCTGGGCACGGGCATCGTGGAAGACGCGATCACCCGCTTGCGCGACCTGCGCTACCGGGAGCTTGAGCTGGCCGAACAGCGCCGCGCGCTTCTTGACCAGATCGAAAGGTTATCGGTGCGCGCGCCGGTCTCGGGCATTGTCTATGGCTTGCAGGTGCAGACCCCGCAATCGGTCGTCAGATCGGCGGAGGCGCTGATGTATCTGGTGCCGCAGGACCGCCCCTTGGTGATCGCGGCACAGGTGCAGCCCATCCACGTCGATCAGGTGTTTGAAGGCCAGCCGGTGAACCTGCGGATGTCCGCGCTCGACCAACGGCTCACGCCGGAGCTTGTGGGCCAGGTTACGCAGGTCTCCGCAGACGCGCTGGAGGATCCGAACACGGGGATATCCTTCTTCCGGGCCGAGATTGCGCTCAACCCCGGTGAGGTGGCGAAACTGCCGGAGGGCGCGATCCTGCTGCCCGGCATGCCGGTGGAGGCCTTCATCCGCACCGGGGACAGATCGCCCATGGCCTATCTGATCAAGCCGATGACCGACTATCTGGTGCGCGCCCTGCGCGAAAGCTGAGGGGTGGTCCAAGAACTAAGACGGCGTTGGGAAACCAAAACGCCGCCAAAAATCGCGGCGGGGGCTCTTCCCCGCGTGCCTCCAAGCGGCTAGCGTCGCAGCGTTACGCGACCAAAGGAGCGCCCCATGACCATCTCATCCCGCCTCGCCGCGCTTGGCGTCACCCTGCCTGACGCGCCCGCGCCCGCGGCAAACTATGTGCCGTACGTCAAGATGGGCGGCATGGTCTATGTATCGGGCCAGATCTCAAGCGGGCCGGACGGTATGATCGTGGGCAAGCTGGGCGATGACATGGATGTGGAGGCAGGGGCGGCGGCAGCGCGCGCTTGCGCGATCAGCCTGCTGGCGCAGGTCAAGGCCGCCTGCGACGGCGATATCGAGCGGTTGCGCCGGGTGGTCAAGCTGACCGGTTTCGTGAATTCGACTGCTGGTTTCGAAGACCAACCAAAGGTGATCAATGGGGCGTCAGATTTCCTGGTCGAGGCGCTGGGCGACATTGGCAGGCATTCCCGCTCCGCCGTGTCGGCGGCCTCGCTGCCTTTTGGTGTCGCGGTGGAGATCGAAGGCATCTTTGAAATCGAATGACGCTGCCCGACGCCTTCCGGACGCGTCCCTTCGCGCATCGCGCGCTGCATGATGTCTCCGCCGGTCGACCCGAGAACAGCCGTGCGGCCATTCTGGCTGCCATCGGGGCGGGCTACGGGATCGAGATTGATGTGCAGCTGAGCGCGGACAACGCCGCGATGGTGTTTCACGATTATGCGCTTGAGCGGCTCACATCAGGCCAGGGCGCGCTGCGGCTGCACCCCTCGGATGTTCTGGCGACCATCCCGCTCACGGGCGGGGCGGAAGGCATCCCGACATTGCCTGAGGTGCTGGACCTTGTCGCGGGCCAGGTTCCGCTGCTCATTGAGCTGAAGGATCAGGATGGCGCCATGGGCGCGGACATTGGCCCGCTGGAGGCGGCAACCGCTGCCGCGCTGGAAGGCTACGCCGGAGAGGCAGCGCTCATGTCCTTTAACCCCAATTCTGTTGCGCGCATGGCGGAACTCCTGCCGGAACGCCCGCGCGGGCTGGTCACCAGCGCCTACACGCACGCCGATTGGCCGCTGCCCCGCGCCACCTGTGACCGGCTGCGCGAGATACCCGATTACGACCACACGGGCGCCTCTTTCATCAGCCATGAAGTGTCCGATCTGGGCCGCCCCCGCGTTGCCGCGCTCAAAGAGCAGGGCGCGATGATCTGTTGCTGGACGGTCCGCGATGCCGCGACAGAAGCCGCGGCACGCGAAATCGCAGATAACATCACCTTCGAAGGCTACTTCGCTTGAAGCGCACCTGAATTGCCACAGGTATGAGGCAAGTCAGAGCGGGCGGGTCATGCAGCAGGAAGTCGAGATCAAGGTGGTGCCGCGCATTGCGGAGATCGGGCAAACCGCTTGGGATGCCTGCGCCTGTTCTGAAGCAGCCTCCGGCGCGCGGGCCGACGATCCTTTCACCACCTACCGCTTCCTCAAAGCGCTGGAAGACAGCAATTCGGTTGGCACTGGCACGGGCTGGCAGCCGCAGTACCTCAGCGCGCGTCTGGGCGATGAGGTGATCGGCGTCGCGCCTCTCTATGCCAAGTCCCACAGCCAGGGTGAATACATCTTCGATCATTCCTGGGCCCACGCCTATGAACGGGCCGGCGGGCGCTACTATCCCAAACTGCAGATCGCGGTGCCGCACACGCCCGCGACGGGGCGGCGGTTTCTGACCCGGCCGGGGTTTGAGGACACGGGCTTTGCCGCTTTGGTGCAGGGCGCGATCCAGCTGACGCAGAACAACGGGCTGTCGTCGCTGCACGCGACGTTTTGCACCGGCGAGGAGGTGCAGCGCGCCGAAGAGCTTGGCCTGATGGCGCGCAAATCCCAGCAGTTTCACTGGCGCAATGACGGCTACGCTGATTTCGACGCCTTCCTGGCCTCCTTGAGCTCGCGCAAGCGCAAGAACATCCGCAAGGAACGCCGCCAGGCTCAGGACTTTGGCGGCAGCATCCAGACCTTCACAGGCGACGCGCTGGAGCCGCAGCATTGGGAGGCGTTTTGGCAGTTCTATCAAGACACCGGCATGCGCAAATGGGGCACGCCCTATCTGACCCGCGCCTTCTTTGACCGCGCACAGGAAAGCTTGCGGGACGACATGGCGCTGGTGCTGGCCGAGCGGAATGGCCGCTGGGTGGCGGGCGCGCTGAACTTCATCGGCGCGAGGACGCTCTATGGCCGCTACTGGGGCTGCATCGAACATCACCCCTGCCTGCATTTCGAGTTGTGTTACTACCAGGCCATCGACATCGCGATCGCGCGCGGCCTCCAGACGGTGGAGGCGGGCGCGCAGGGGGAGCACAAGCTGGCGCGCGGCTATTTGCCCACGCCCACCTGGTCGCTGCACTGGATGCGCGACCCGGGCTTTGCCCGCGCGGTGGACGACTATCTGCAACACGAGGCCCGGGCGGTGGATCAGGAGATCGAGATACTCACCGATTACGGACCGTTCAAAAAGGTCGAAGTAGAGGAACAGGAATGACAGAGAAACTGAGCGATGAGACCCGCAGCGCCGTGCTTGACCCGCTTTTTGCCACGGGTTGGGAGATGGTGGAGGGGCGCGATGCGATCCACAAGACCTATACCTTTGCCAATTTCGTGGAAGCCTTCGGCTGGATGACCCGCGCCGCGATCTGGGCGGAAAAGTGGGGGCATCACCCCGAGTGGTTCAACGTCTATTCCAAAGTCGAAGTCACGCTGACGACCCATGATGTGGACGGGCTCAGCACGCTGGACGCCAAACTCGCGCGGAAAATGGATGCGCTGGCGGGTGAGGCGGAGGAATAGGGGCTTTTCCAAATCGCCGGAAAAGCATCGCGCATTCCGAATTGCGCCGCCACCTGTTTCATGCGCGCAATTCGGGCTTGCCAATTCGATAGTTCAGTATTTGCGCGCATCTCTCAGAGCGCGCAAATACATTTCTTTCAGTAAACTAGCCCGAGAAAACCGCGCTACGTTTGCTGCACGGATTCCACGCCATTCTCTTTCACCAACAGCTTTTTATCCCCTTCCACGGGGTTCAAATAGGTGACGATCAGCCGCCAGATCACCCGGCAATTGTCCTGCAGCATCACGGATTCGCGATACCGCGCCCTGCCCGACACCTCCACCCGGCGGTCCGTGTTCTCGTCTTCCTGCTTGTAGAAGACATAATACTGCCAAGCCACACCGAGCTTTTCGCCGTTGGGGCCTTCGATACCTTCAAATCTCTGAGTCAGGTCAAGCGCCGAGAGCTCAAAACCCTTCTCCCCTTTTGGGCCAAAAGACACTTTATCCAAGGTGCCCTCGCGTGTGGGCCCAGTGGGTAAGTCCTTGAATTTGAAATCATACCCCAGTCCGGGCAAATCCCGCTCAAGCGCATCCATCAACGCGCCAACTGTTGGTGGCTGGTCCATCGTGATGGAGGGCAGATCAATCGTGAAGGGGACGTTCGGAGGCGTCTTTACAGCCGTATAGGGTTGATTGACCCGCATGAAGTTTCCGACAATCCGGAAAGACACGTTATTTAGGGTAATGGTATCGTTCATCGCACTTATCCTTGCAAAAATTGACATTTAAAATGTCAGGATAAATGTACACCCTTAACGGGAATAAAGCAATCTGGCGCGCGTTTCGTTAACGTGTTGGAAAGTCCGAAAAAATTAATTTTTCAGAGTTGCGCGCGTAGGCCTGGTGCGCTGGAAACAGTTCGAAATTAAGGTGTTTTGTGCGAGCGCGGAATTGAAGCGCGAAATGGGTTAATTAAAATTCAAAAACAGCCACTTGCGATGATTCGCAAATGGCTGTTCCCATTCTTTCTGTTTATGGCGCCGCGCGCGCTGGGCTACAGCGCCTCCAGCAGTGCCTCCCCGCCGGATACTTCGCAGACGCCCGGGTTTTCTTCCGCCTGCAGCACGGTCACCTTGCCGTCTTCCACCGCCATTGCGTACCGCTTGGAGCGGGCGATGAGCCCGACAGGCGGGGCGTCGAAGTCCATGCCGATGGCCTTGGTGAACTCAGACCCAGCATCCGCCAGCATCGTGATGCCCGCCGCTTCCGCGCCTGTCGCCTCTCCCCAGGCCTTCATCACGAAAGGATCGTTGCAGGCCACGCAGATGATCTCATCCACGCCTTTGGCGTCGAACTGGTCTTTGGTGCGCACAAAGCTTGGCACATGGGCGGAATGGCAGGTGGGCGTGAAAGCGCCCGGCACGGCAAAGATCACCACCTTGCGCCCCTTGATCTTGTCGGCCATCTGCACCGGCGCCGGGCCATCCGCGCCCAGTTGAACGAGGGTTGCGTCGGGCAGGGTGTCTCCAACTGCGATTGTCATGGGGCAGGCCTTTCGATGAGATTGTATTTCCGTCCGCCCTCCATATAGGTTTTGCGAGCGGCAGGAACAGCGATTTTGAGGAGAAGGGTCAAATGGGACATGTGGCGGTCATCGGCGCGGGGCAGGCGGGGTCGTCTTGCGTGACCAAGCTGCGCGGGCTTGGGTTTGAGGGCGACATCACGCTCATTGGGGCCGAACCCGTCCCGCCCTACCAACGCCCGCCCCTGTCCAAGGCCTATCTGCTGGGCGACATGCCGCTGGAGCGGTTGTTCCTGCGGCCCGAAAGCTTCTACGCGGATCAGAACATCGCGCTGCGCACCGATGCGCGGGTCAGTGCGATTGATGTTGATGCCAAAACGATCAGCCTGGGCGATGAGGCGATTGCCTATGACGATCTGGTGCTGACCACCGGGTCGGTCCCGCGCCGCCTGCCGGAGGCCATCGGCGGCGCGCTTGAAGGTGTGTTCGTGGTGCGCGATCTGGCGGATGTGGACGCGATGGCGCCCCGCTTTACCCAAGGCGCCAAGGTGCTGATCGTTGGCGGTGGCTACATCGGGCTCGAAGCGGCAGCGGTCGCCGCCAAGCTGGGCCTTGAGGTGACGCTGGTGGAGGCGGCAGAGCGCATCCTGCAACGTGTGGCCTCCCCCCAAACCAGCGATTTCTTCCGCGCGCTGCACGCGGGTCACGGGGTGGACATCCGCGAGGGCACCGGGTTGGAGCGGCTTCTGGGCGAGGGCGCTGTCAGCGGCGCGGTGCTGTCGGACGGCACGCAGCTTGACGCGGATTTCGTCATCGTCGGCGTAGGGATTGAACCGGATACCGCGCTTGCAGAAGGCGCTGGCATTACGCTCGACAACGGAATCAAGGTGGATGCGCAGGGCCGCACCTCTGCGCCTGGGGTCTGGGCGGCGGGGGATTGCTGTTCTTTCCCCTATCGGGGCGCGCGCATCCGGCTTGAATCCGTGCCCAATGCCATCGACCAGGCGGAGATTGTGGCAGAGAACATCATGGGCGCGGACAAGGAGTATGCCGCAAAGCCCTGGTTCTGGTCCGATCAATACGACGTCAAACTCCAGATCGCGGGGCTCAACACCGGGTACGACCGGGTTGTGACGCGCGGCGAGGACGCGGGGCCGATTTCCTTCTGGTACTACCGGGGCGACACGCTGCTGGCGGTGGATGCGGCGAATGATCCGCGCGGTTACATGGTGGGCAAGCGCATGATCGAAGGTGGGATATCCCCCGCGCCGGAGGCCATCGCAGACGCCTCCTCCAACCTCAAGGCACTTTTACGCGGGTGAGGATTATCGCGGGCAGGTTCCGCGGCAGGCGGCTCGCCGCCTTGGGCAAGGGTGATGCGGGCGCGCATCTGCGCCCAACGCCCGACCGCGTGCGCGAGAGCCTGTTTTCAATGCTGGAGCATCAGGGCGCCCTCGCTGGCGCGCGTGTGCTGGACCTGTTTGCCGGCACCGGCGCGCTGGGGCTTGAGGCGCTGTCGCGCGGCGCGTCGGAGGCGCTGTTTGTGGAGAATGGCCGCACGAGTCAGCGTTTGATTTCGGAGAACATCAAGGCGCTTGAGGTGCGAGACACGGCCCGGGTCTTTCGCCAGGACGCCACGCGTTTGGCGGCGTGTCTGTTCCAGCCATTTGATCTGCTGTTTCTGGACCCGCCCTACGGCAAGGGCCTTGGGGAAAAGGCGCTTGCCTGTGCCCTAGCAGGCGACTGGTGCGCGCCGGGGGCCACGGTCGTCTGGGAGGAGGCTGCTGCCATGGACGCGCCCACAGGCTTTGAGCGGCAGGATCACCGCCGCTTTGGCGACACCCACGTGACATTGCTCAGAGCCCGTGGCTGATCGCCGCCGCGAGCCGTTTCATGCCGTCCCCGATCTCGTTTTCCTGCGCCAGTGAAAAGCTGAGCCGCAGGGTGTTGGTGCCTGATCCATCCGCGTGAAAGGCCCCGCCGGGGACAAAGGCCACTTTTTGGGATGCAATGGCCTGTGCGAGCAGGGGCCCCGCATCCATATCGGGCGGCAGTGTTACCCAGATGAACATGCCGCCCTCGGGCTTAGTCCATGAAAGACCCTCCGGCATATGCGCCTCAAGCGCTGTCAGCATCGCATCGCGCCGCGCCTTGTAGGTCGCACGCAGCCTCGCCGTATGACTGTCAAAAAGCGCGGGCGCGACGTGCGCGAGGGCCATCTGGTTGAGCGTGGGGGAATGCAGGTCAGAGGCCTGCTTGATCAGCACCATCTGGCTGATCACCCGCGCCGCGCCGCAGACCCAGCCCACGCGCAGGCCGGGGGCGAAGGTCTTGGAAAAACTCCCGCAATAGAGCGTGCGACAGGCCTCGATATCGCCCTTCTTCGCGATTTCCAGCGCCAGCATCGGCGGGATCGCTGCACCGTCATAGCGCAGCGCCTGATAGGCCGCATCCTCGATCACCGCGCAGTCCAGCGCCTCGGCGAGCGCCAGGATGCTGTCCCGCTCCGCCAGGGTGAGGGTCTTGCCCGTGGGGTTGGCGAAATCGACCGAGGCGTAGGCGAATTTCACCGCGCCTCCCGCGGTTTCGGCCGCTTCGGCGATATCAGCGGGCAGGCGATTCGCCTGTGGCTCCAGCCGGTCATAGCGTGGCTCATAGGCGTTGAACGCGCCCAGCGCGCCCATGTAGGTGGGCCAGGTGACAAGCGCGGTGTCGCCGGGCGACAGCAGCAGCTTGCCCAGATAGTCCAACCCCTGCTGAGAGCCGGAGGTGATCAGGATGTTGTCGCGCCCGCAGGGGATGCCAAGGTCCGTCATATGCCCCGCCAGCCAATCACGCAGGTCCGGGTCGCCTTCGGAGACCGAATATTGCAGCGCGCGCGCCTGATGGGCGGGGCTCAACGCGTCGGCAAGAGCATCGCGAAAGGCATCCGCCGGAAAGAGCGCCGGATCCGGGATACCGCCCGCAAAAGAAAGGATATCAGGCTGATCCAGGAGCTTGAGAAGCTCTCTGATCTCGCTCGCTTTCATACGGTGTGCGCGGGTGGCGAAAACGTCTGGCCAGTGCATTGGGCTCTCCCTTTGCGCGTAATGAAACACGGTTGGAAATTTATGGCAATATTACTTACCTAAATTAATGCTATTTCGAAGGCGGAACGCGGTGCTAGTGTCTCGGATATGACGGATGCAACGATCTCCGGTGTGCCCCTTGTGGGGCGCGCGCCCAAGGCGGCGACGCGGCAGGTTGTACTGCCAAAGCCCAAGCCGTTTGGCGCGCCCGTGCTCATCACGGATGTGGTCACGCCGCTGGCAGGGGAGACGGTGTTTTCACTGCTCTGGAAGCAGATGGAGCGGGAGCTGTCAGAACGGGTCGATAAGGACCCGCGCAACCCTTAAACCGAGGTCGGGTAAAACCTGCCTGCGGGTGAGAGGGTAAAAATCTCCACTCCGTCGTCGGTGACGCCGACAGAATGCTCAAACTGCGCTGACAGGCTCTTGTCGCGGGTCACGGCGGTCCATTCATCCTTGAGCGTCGATGTCTCAGGTCGGCCCAGATTGACCATCGGTTCAATCGTAAAGAACATGCCAGGCTCCAACACTGCGCCGGTGCCGGGCCGTCCGTAGTGCAGCACGTTGGGCGGCGCGTGGAACACCCGGCCCAGGCCGTGCCCGCAGAAATCCTTGACCACCGACATGCGCTGGGCTTCGGCAAAGCTTTGGATGGCATAGCCGATGTCGCCGAAGGTATTGCCAGGCTTGACCGCCTCGATCCCCTTCATCAGGGCGTCATGGGTGATCTGAATGAGGTTGAGTGCATGTTTCTTGACGTTTCCCGCCGTATACATGCGGCTGGTATCGCCGTACCACCCGTCCACAATCACCGTCACGTCGATGTTGACGATGTCCCCGTCCTTCAGCTTGTCATCCGCGCGCCGCTTTTCCAGGCTCGTGCTGACCGTCTTGAGCTTGGGGATCGGCGCGCCGGGGATGCCGTGGCAGACGACGTGGTTGACCGAAATGCAGGAGGCATGCTGGTAGCCCTTGTAGCCGACAGTGGCGGATTTAGCGCCTGCGGCGTTCACCTTATCCTCAATGATACGGTTCAGCTCTCCGGTGGATTGGCCGACAAAGACGTGTTCGGCAATCTCATCCAGAATGGTCGCGGCAAGCGCGCCTGCCGCATGCATGCCCGCGCTGTCGGAGGGGTCATAGATGCGGATGCCGTCCTTGGTCTGTCTGGCACGGGATTGCTTGTTCACGGTAGGTCTCCAACGGTCCTTGGGCACCTTCTACCCGTTGCGCAAGGCAAGGGCCAGAGGTGGGCCAAGCGTGATCTCCTCAGGAGAGATATGTGCAGACAGGCACAGCGTTTCCACCCCCGCCGCCGTGGCCGCCTGATGCGCTGCGGCATAGCCTGGATCAAGGTCGCGCGCGACGTCAAAGCTGTCACAATCCGTGCGCTGCACGAGGTAGAGCACTACCGCCCGGTGCCCGGCCTGCGCCACGCGGGCCAATTCACCCATGTGCTTTGCGCCCCGCGTGGTGACGGTATCGGGAAACTCCGCCAGCCCGGGCGTGCGGCAAAGCGTGACGGATTTCACCTCCACGTAGCAATCGGGCAGGCCGTCCTGGCTCAGCAGGAAGTCGATGCGGGAGTTTTCGCCGTACTTCACCTCCGTCCGAACGGTTTCATAAGCCGCCAGCGCGGCCACCTGCCGGGCGGCAAGCGCCTCTTTCAGCAGCCGGTTGGGCACGGAGGTGTCCACGCCGGTGAAATGGCCGTCCGCATGCTGCAAGAGCCGCCAGCCGTACTTGAGCTTGCGCTTAGGATCGTCATTCGGCTCCAGCCAGACGCGCTCCCCAGGTGTCACCAGCCCCGTCATCGGCCCGGTATTGGCGCAATGGGCCGTGACTTGCCTGCCGTCCTCAAGCCTGCAATCGGCAAAGAAGCGTTTGTAGCGACGTACAAGCGTGGCGCGCACAAGTTCGGTTTGAAAGCGCATGGGCGGGGGCCTATACCCGGAGCCGGGCTGTCTCAAGCCCCACGCCTCAAGGAGATGCGCAATGGCCAACCCAACTGCCGGGATGCTTGTGATCGGGGATGAGATCCTGTCAGGCCGCACGCGCGATGCGAACATGCACCATCTGGCGGGCAAGCTGACGGAGCGGGGCATCGACTTGAGGGAAGTGCGCGTGGTGCCGGATGAGGCGGAAGAGATCGTCGCCGCGGTTCAGGCGCTGAGTGCAGCGCATGATCATGTCTTTACCAGCGGCGGGATCGGTCCCACGCATGATGATATCACCGCAGATTGCATCGCGGTGGCCTTCGGGCGATCCATTGACGTGCGCGAGGATGCCCGTGCTCTGCTGCAAGAGCACTATGACCGCGCGGGCATTGAACTCAACACCGCGCGGTTGCGGATGGCACGCATTCCGGACGGAGCAACGCTCATCGACAATCCAGTGTCCGCCGCGCCGGGGTTCACCGTGGAAAACGTGCATGTGATGGCGGGCGTGCCCGCAGTTTTCACGGCAATGGTGGCGAGCGTCCTGTCCGGTCTCACGGGCGGTGCGCCCTTGGTCAGCGAGAGCTTGCGCATCGACCGGGGCGAGGGCGATATCGCAGGGCCGCTGGGCGCGCTGGCGGAACGCTACGCCGATCTTTCAATTGGCTGCTACCCGTTCCAGCAGAACGGCAAGTTTGGCGCGCAGGTGGTGATCCGGGGCCAGGACGCGCAGCAGGTGGCCGTGGCCCTGGCAGAGCTGCAAGCGGCGCTGGTATGACACCGGACATGGCGCGGATCATGCAGGCGGTGGAGGCCACCTGGCCGCCCGCCCGTGCCTGGGATGTCGGGCCCTTTCGGGTACGTGACGGGCAGGGCGGCGGGCAGCGCGTCTCTGCCGCCACGGCGGAGGGGGTGGTCACGGAGCCGGAGCTGCGCGCCGCAGAGCAAGCGATACAAGGCCTCGGTCAGACACCGCTATTTCAATGCCGTGGCGAAGGCTCCGCGCTGGAGCAGCTTTTGCAGGACCATGGCTACACGCCCCGCGATGAGACGGTGATCTACGCGGCGCCCATCACGGCACTTACGGATAAGGCGATCCCCCGGGTCACGGCCTTTCCCATCTGGGAGCCGCTCGCGATCATGAAAGACATCTGGGCCACCGATGGCATCGGCCCTTCGCGCCTTGCTGTGATGCACCGGGCGGCCTGCAAGTCGGGCATCCTGGGCCGCTGGAATGAAAAGCCCGCGGGCGCGGCCTTTGTCGGTGTGCATCAGCACATCGCGATGGTGCACGGTCTTGTCGTCCTGCCAGAGCAGCGCCGCCAAGGCATGGCCGACTGGCTGATGCGGGCCGCGGCCCACTGGGCGGCGGGGCAGGGCGCGGCCTGGATGGCGGTGCTCTGCGTGGCGGCAAACGCGCCTGCCAACGGGCTCTACCAGTCGCTGGGCTTCGCGCCGGTGGGCCGCTATCATTATCGCATCAAAGCTTGAGGAGGGGCCGCAGATGGCCGATGACCGTCCAACCGCGCTTGACCTGCCCATGGTCGACCCGCTGCCGTCTGAAACGCAGGCCTATTTCGACATCTGCGTGGAAAAGCTGGGCATGGTGCCCAATGTGCTGCGCGCCTATGCGTTCGACATCGAAAAGCTCAATGCGTTCACGGCGATGTACAACGACCTGATGCTGGGCGACAGCGCGCTCAGCAAGCTGGAGCGGGAGATGATCGCTGTCGCCGTCTCCGCGCAGAACCGGTGTTTCTACTGCCTTGTGGCCCATGGTGCGGCGGTGCGGGCGCTGTCGGGCGATCCCAAGCTGGGCGAGGCACTGGTGATGAACTACAAGGTCGCCGATATCCCGCCGCGCCAGATGGCGATGCTGAATTTCGCGGTGGCACTGACACGTGACAGCAGCGCCATCGGGGAAGCCGACCGCCAGGCCTTGCGCGATCATGGTCTGAGCGACCGGGATATCTTTGACGTGATCAGCGTGGCTGCGTTTTTCAACATGACCAACCGCGTGGCCAGCGGCACCGATATGCGCCCCAACGAAGCCTACCACGCGCAGGCCAGATGATCCTTCGGGCAGTCCTCGCCTGCCTGCTAATGGCGCAACCTTTGGCGGCACTTGAGCTTGCGCTGCCCGCCACCGCGAGCCAAACGGCGGAGCGGAACACCGGGCCCGACATCTACCGCGCGCCGCTCGCTCCCTTTGTGGGCCAAGGCGTGCCGGTGCTTGCCATCGAAGGCGATGTGCGGCGGTCCGCCTGGCGCATCGGCTCGCCTGGGATCACGCCGCTGCAGGTCATGCGCCCGCTGCGCGCGCAACTGGTCGCGGCGGGCTTTGACATCGTGCTGGATTGCGATGCGGCGGCCTGCGGTGGGTTTGACTTCCGCTTTGGGATCGAAACGCTGCCGGGCCCGAACATGTACGTCAACATCCGGGCCTTCCACTTTGTGACCGCCCTAAAGGGCCCCAGCGAGGCGCCGGAGGAAGTCGTCAGCGTACTGGCTAGCACCTCTGCCACGCAGGCTTACGTCCAGATCATCCAGGCGGGCGCCTTGGCGCAGGAGAAGCTGGAGGTCGCGGCGACAGCGGACCTGCCGGTCACAGCGGCAGCGGTTGCGCCGGACGATCTGGCTGCGCAGCTCTTGGCAAAGGGCCATGTGGTTTTGTCTGACTTGGAGTTTGGCACGGGATCGGCGGAGCTGAGTGCGGGTCCCTACGTCACACTTTCCGATCTGGCGGCGTTTCTGCGGGCGCAGCCTGACGTGCGGGTGGCGTTGGTGGGGCACACCGATGCGGTGGGTAGCCTGGAAGGCAACATCGCCCTGTCAAAGCGCCGTGCGGAAGCGGTGCGGCAGAGGATGATCGACGCCTTGGGCGTGCCGCCCGCGCGCATGGACGCGGAAGGCATGGGATATCTTGCGCCCGTGGCCAGCAACCTTGACGCGGCAGGCCGGGAACGCAACCGCCGGGTGGAGGTGATCCTGCTGAGCGCGGAGTAGACGCGCCCCGGCGGGGAGGCCCCGGTGCGCGTGAACGCGGCCTTAGAGCGAAATACAAAAACCTTAATCACCCAATCCTGCCTGAAATAAGAGATTTCAACGGGTTAGGTGATACATGACGTTTCAAGTAATTTGTATTTCGCCTCAGCCGCCCGCGATCATCTCAGACTGGCGCACGATGACCTCGGCCTGCTTTATGGAGGCGATGTCCACCAGACGACCCTTGTAAACGGTCGCGCCTTCGCCCTTCGCTTTGGCCTCTTCCATCGCGGCGAGGATTTCGCGCGCCTCGGCCACGGCCTCTTCGGAGGGTGTGAACACCTCGTTGGCGAGCGTGACCTGCTTGGGGTGGATCGCCCATTTGCCGACCATGCCCAGCGTGGCGGACCGCAAGGCCTGCGCGCGGAAGCCCTCATCGTCCGAAAAATCGCCAAAAGGCCCGTCCACGGGCAGCACGCCATGGGTGCGGCAGGCCGCAACAATGGCCGCTTGCGCCCAGTGCCAGGGGTCGGACCAGTGCTTTTCCCCCTCGCGCACCATGTAGTAGTTTTCCTGTGTGCCACCGATGCCGGTGGTGGCCATGCCCATGGAGGCGGCGAAATCCGCGGCACCCAGGCTCATCGCGGCCATCCGGGGCGAGGCGGCGGCAATCTCCTCAACATGGGCGATACCCGCCGCACTCTCTATGATGACCTCAAAGCTGATCCGCTTTTCGCGGCCCTTCGCGGCCTCGATCGCAGTGACAAGCGCGTCAATGGCATAGATATCGCCCGCATTGCCGACCTTGGGGATCATGATCTGATCGAGCCGCTCATCCGCTTGTTCCAAGAGGTCCACAACGTCGCGATACCAGTAGGGCGTATCGAGCCCGTTGATCCGGACCGAAAGCGTCTTCGCGCCCCAATCGATGGCGCGGATCGCCTCGATGACATTCACACGCGCGCTGTCCTTGTCCGAAGGGGCAACGCTGTCTTCAAGATCAAGGTTGATCACGTCAGCAGCAGAGGCGGCCATCTTTTCAAAGATCGCCGGGCGCGAGCCCGGGCCGAAAAGCTGGCAGCGGTTGGGGCGCGCGGGCGGAGCAGGTTGCAGGCGGAAGGACATGGGTGATTTCCTTGCGAAAGATAGTTGCGTTTCAAAGGTTGGCTGCTGGTATGAAATTGCGCGCGATGCTGCAAGCGCGATATTGCACTGCAGCAGGGTGATTTCCGGGCTATGCTGATTGAGCAGGCGTATTGAGCGGGACAGACGTGCGCGGAATGTGCGTTTTGCGCAAAGCTCTTGCGTGTGGTCCGGGTCTCGCCTTTGATCTGCAATGCTTTTGCAGATTATCTGGGACAATGTGCACAGGAATGATTCCATTGCCGGGGGGTAACGAAATGATCGAAACGCCGTATCTGCTGTTTCTGGGCGACGCGCCCGACATGCTGGCCGCCAAGGTTGCCATCGGCATCCGCGACTGGCGGCCCGAGCACGCGGTCGGCCAGATCAGCCTGCCGGGCTGCGGCGCGGACCTTGGCCTGACGGAGATGACGCTGGCCCAGGGCAAGGAAGCAGGCGCAAAGACGCTGGTGATCGGCGTGGCCAACAGGGGCGGCGTGATCAGCCAGGCGTGGAAGGAGCTGCTGATCGAGGCGCTGGGCATGGGCTATGACCTGGCCTCGGGCCTGCATAACCTTTTGCGCGATGAAAGCGATCTGGTGGCCGCCGCTCAGGTCAACGGCCAAACGCTGCATGACGTGCGCGTGCCAGCGGTGGAATACCCCATCGCCAACGGCAAGAAGCGCACCGGCAAGCGAGTGCTGGCGGTGGGCACCGATTGCTCCGTTGGCAAGATGTACACCGCCATGGCGCTGGATGAGGCGATGCGCGCGCGCGGCATGAAGTCCACCTTTCGCGCGACAGGGCAAACGGGCATCCTGATCACGGGCTCCGGCGTGCCGCTCGATGCCGTGATCGCTGATTTCATGGCCGGGGCGGTAGAATATCTGACGCCTGACAACGATCCCGACCACTGGGACATCATTGAAGGGCAGGGGAGCCTTTTTCACGTCAGCTATTCCGGTGTGACCATGGCGCTGGTGCATGGCGGTCAGCCAGATGCGCTGATCATCTGCCACGAGCCCACACGCACCCATATGCGCGGCCTGCCAGAGTATACGCCGCCCAGCATGCAAGCCGTGCGCGACATGGCGTTGGCGCTGGCCCGGGTGGCCAACCCCGCTTGCAAGGTCGTGGGGGTGTCGGTGAACACGCAGCATCTGTCAGAGGACGACGCGCGCGCCTACCTTGAGAAGGTAGAGGCGGAGATGGGGCTGCCTGCGGTCGATCCCTACCGCCACGGGGCGGAGCGGCTGGCGGAGGCGCTTGAAGCGTTGTGATCTGCGGGTTCTGACTGCGGCGGAATAGAGTGCATAGGCATAAACAGAGGAAAAGATGCGCGTTACGGTAACGGCGGATACGTTTCGACTGGCGCAGGTCTTTACCATTTCTCGTGGGTCGCGGACCGAGGCCAAGGTGATCACGGCGCGGATCGAGGACGCAGGCGCGACCGGTTGGGGTGAATGCGTGCCTTATGCGCGCTACGGAGAGACGCTTGAGAGTGTGACCGCGCAGATCGAGGCGTTGAACGGCGCGGCGCTCACGCGTGAAGGGCTCTATGATCTGCTGCCAGCGGGCGCGGCGCGATTTGCGCTGGATGCCGCCCTTTGGGATCTGGAGGCCAAGCAAACGGGCAAGCGTGTGTGGGAACTCGCCGGGCTCGCAAAGCCCGGGCCGGAGATCACCGCCTACACGCTCTCGCTCGGCACGCCTGAGAAGATGCGCGCGCAGGCCGCTGAAAACGCGTTCCGCCCTCTGCTGAAGATCAAGCTCGGCACGCCCGATGATATGCCGCGGCTAGAGGCGGTGCGCGCGGGCGCACCCGAGGCGAAGATCATCGTGGATGCCAATGAGGGTTGGTCGGCGGACGTTTACGCCGATCTGGCCCCGCATCTGGTGCGTTTGGGCGTGGCTTTGGTCGAACAGCCGCTGCCCGCGGGCGAGGATGAGGCGCTTATCGGTATGGATCGCCCCGTGCCGGTCTGCGCCGATGAAAGCGCCCATGACCGCGCGAGCCTGCCCGCGCTCAAGGGCAAATACGATGTGGTCAACATCAAGCTCGACAAGACAGGCGGCCTGACGGAGGCGCTGCGGCTGAAAGAGGCCGCGCTTGCCGAAGGCTACGGGATTATGGTGGGCTGCATGGTGGGGTCTTCGCTGGCGATGGCACCTGCCACGCTGGTCGCGCAAGGTGCGACAGTGACCGATCTTGACGGGCCGCTTTTGCTGGCGGAAGACCGGGCGCATGCTTTGACATTCGATGCGGCGGGGGTGCATCCGCCATCTGCAGACCTATGGGGGTGAGGAGCGCCCGAAAAAGGCCCTAGTAGGGCGTTTTCAGTGACGAACGGGCGGAGGCCCGGGAAAGGAATGAGATGCGCACAGTTTACGTGAACGGGCAGTACATGCCGGAAAATGAGGCGACCGTTTCCATCTTTGACCGAGGGTTTTTGATGGCCGACGGGGTCTATGAGGTCACATCCGTCCTAGACGGGAAACTGATTGATTTCGAAGGTCACGCGGTACGCCTGGCGCGGTCTCTTGGTGAATTGGAGATGAAGAACCCCATCACCAAGGAGGACCTGCTGGAGGTCCACCGCGAATTGGTGCGTGTCAATGAGATCGACGAGGGGCTGGTTTACCTGCAGATCACGCGCGGCTCTGACGGGGATCGGGATTTTGTGTTTCCCGCCGACGACACTGAACCGACCATTGTGCTCTTCACCCAGAACAAGCCCGGGCTAGCGGATAATCCGGCGGCCAAGAAGGGCGCCAAGGTGATCTCTATCGACGATATCCGCTGGGGACGGCGCGATATCAAGACGGTGCAATTGCTCTACCCGTCGATGGGAAAGATGATGGCCAAGAAGGCGGGCTGCGATGACGCCTGGATGGTGCAGGATGGCTTCGTGACCGAAGGCACCTCCAACAACGCCTACATCGTGAAGGGCAACAAGATCATCACCCGGGCGCTTTCCAATGACATCCTGCACGGGATCACCCGCGCCGCCGTGCTGCGGCTGGCGGAAGAGGCGCAGATGGAAGTGGAGGAGCGTGATTTCACCATTGCGGAAGCGCAGGAGGCCGATGACGCTTTCACCACCTCTGCCAGCGCCTTCGTGATGCCGGTGGTGGAGATCGACGGCGCGCAGATCGGCAATGGCACGCCAGGGCGTGTCTCCAGCCGGATGCGGGAGATTTACCTCGACGAGATGCGCAAAACGGCGGTGTGATGCGGACCATCACGCGGGAAGGTATGCTTGCCGCGCAAGGCCAGGAACTGGGGGTGTCGGACTGGTTTTTAATGGATCAGGCCCGAATCGATGCCTTCGCGCAAACGACAGAGGACCACCAGTTCATCCATGTGGATCCGGTGCGCGCGGCGGATACGATGTTTGGCGGGACTGTCGCGCATGGGATGCTGACGCTTTCGATGATGTCGGGCATGGCCTATGGCGCTCTGCCGGTGATGGAGGGGATGCGTGCCTCGGTGAATTACGGCTTTGGCGCGGTGCGCTTTGTCGCGCCGGTCAGGTCCGGGGCGCGGATCCGGGGGCGCTTCACGCTGAGATCTGCAGAGATGCGGGCGCGGGACAAGCTGATGTGCACGCTGGATGCGCTGGTGGAAATAGAGGATGCCGCGCGACCCGCGCTCACGGCGGAGTGGATGATCCTCTACACGTTTTGAGCGTGGGGTGGGCACTTTGCCCACCTTGCGACCGCATTAAACCCGGACAGGTTCACACCGGAAGCGCTGTGGTATTGCACACGGTTCTCAAGGCAAAACTCGACTGCATCTGTCCCACGCCGGGCAACCGCGCGAGGTACTGGCGGTGGATCCGCGCGAAATCCTCTGTACCCTCGGCGACCACTTTGAGCAGATAATCAGCAGTGCCCGCCATCAGGTGGCATTCCAGCACGTCCGGCACCCGGGCCACTGATTTTTCGAAAGCGTCCAGCACCTCGTCCGCCTGGCCCTGCAACGTGATCTCGACAAAAACCGTTGTTGGAACGCCCAGTTTACGCGGATCGAGGAGGGCGACGTAGTCGCGGATATAGCCCTCCTTCTCCATCCGCTGCACGCGGCGGTGACAGGCCGATGGGGACAGATGCACGTCCTCGCTCAGTTCCGCATTGGACAACCGGCCATTGCGCTGGATCGCGCGCAGGATGCGACGGTCGATATCATCAAGGCTCATATGCGCACATCCTTTGCGTGCTGTGCAGTTTAGGCGCAAGATTATCGCGCTTATGTGGTGGATGACCAGCGCGTTAGATCAGACTTTGCGTCAGCAATCGCCTAAACATTGGGCAGTTTAAGAACAAAGGACTCACGCCATGAAAATCGGGTGCCCCAAAGAGATCAAACCGCAGGAATTTCGCGTGGGGCTAACCCCCTCCGCCACGCTTGAGGCGGTGCGCGCCGGCCATGAGGTCGTGATCGAGGCCGGCGCGGGCGCAGGTGCGGGTTTTGAGGATGCCGATTATACCGCTGCGGGCGGCACGATCCTCGACACAGCCGAGGAGGTTTTTGCGACCGCGGATATGATCGTGAAGGTGAAGGAGCCTCAGGCCAATGAACGCAAGATGCTGCGCGAGGGGCAGGTGCTTTTCACCTACCTCCACCTCGCGCCCGATCCTGATCAGACCCGGGATCTGATGTCCTCGGGCTGCACCGCCATCGCCTATGAGACCGTCACGGATGCAAGCGGCGGTCTGCCGCTCTTGGCGCCGATGTCCGAAGTGGCAGGGCGGCTTGCGCCTCAGGTCGGATCCTGGACACTGCAAAAGGCCAATGGCGGGCGCGGTGTGCTGATGGGCGGTGTGCCGGGCGTGGGTCCGGCGCAGGTGCTGGTCATCGGTGGGGGCGTGGTGGGCACCCATGCGGCCCGCATCGCGGCGGGCATGGGTGCGGATGTGACGGTGATGGACCGCTCGCTGCCCCGCATGCGGTATCTGGATGATGCCTTTTCCGGCCTCTTCAAGACCTCCTACGCCTCCGCGCAGAACACGGCTGAACTCGCCGCGCAGGCGGATATGATTGTGGGCGCGGTGCTGATCCCCGGTGCTGCCGCGCCCAAGCTGATTTCCAAGGCGCAGCTTGCCGATCTCAAACCCGGCGCGGTGTTGGTCGATGTGGCAATCGACCAGGGCGGATGCTTTGAGACCTCGACACCCACGACCCATCAGGACCCGATCTATGCCGTCGATGGGATCATGCATTACTGCGTGGCCAACATGCCGGGCGCGGTGGCGCGCACCTCCACCATCGCGCTTGGCAATGCGACGATGCCCTTCATGCTGGCGCTGGCGAACAAGGGGTGGCGCGCGGCCTGTGCGGAGGATGAACATCTCCTGGCCGGGCTCAACGTGCACGCGGGACAGCTGACCTACCATGCGGTGGGCAAGGCGCTGGGCATCGACGTGCTGTCACCGCGCCTTGCGCTCAAGGCCTGAGCGCTTCCGCCCCGGGGCAAGCCCGGGGCGGGTTTTCTTACCCCGAACGGTCCAACAGCTCCTTGCCGTTGTGCAGCAGGCGCGACCGCCATGGGATCGGATTGCGCAGCGCGAAATGCGCCATGCAGGCGTTCTCTGCCTCTTCCATCAGGTCGCGGATGCGCGCTTCGGGCTCATCACTTTCGATCAGCACATGCGTCTCGATATGTTCGGTGCGCCCTTCGGTCATGTGGCCAAGCTGGCGCATGTTGCTCAGGTTGGTGTTGAAGCCCACGCGCTGCTCCAGCCGCAGGGACCTGATGTTGATCTTGCGCGCGGTATAGATGTCCGTCAGATGCGTCATCAGGCAAAAGCCGATGCCTGCGCACATGTAGGCCAGCGGTGGCGGTGCGGTGTCATCCCCCACGGGCAGGTCTTCGTCGCAGAAGAATTTCACCGGCGAAAAGCCCGGGATATTGACCTGCACAACGCCTGTTTTGCGCTGCTTTTGCGTGGCCTCCGCCGTCATGACGACCTCGAAACTCAAAGGTTCCGGCGGGCGGCCCTTTTTGAAGGGCTTGGGCGCGAATTGTGAGGGGTCAGGCTGGGCGTCCGTCAACTCCCCCACATGGTAGGTCTTTTCGGTCATCTGCGTTTTTCCGTGGTTTGCATGTCTCAATCGCCACTTTGCACGGCGTTTGCGCACCTGACCAGCGCCTTGCGCGAATGTGAAAAAGCCCGCCGGAGAGGCGGGCTTTCATGCGCGTTTGTAAGAGCGCCTTACTTAAGCTTTTTTGAGCTCTTTCAGGATGTCCGCCAGCAGTTCTTCCTGCGTGGGGCCCGCGGGCTCTTCCGGGGTTTCTTCCTTGGGGCCTTCCGCCATTTCTTTGATCTTGTTGACGTAGCGCACCAGCATGAAGACCACGAAGGCGATGATCAGGAAATTGATGACCGCCATCAGGAAGTTGCCGATGGCGAACACAGCCACGCCTGCCTCCGTGCAGGCCTCAACCGAGGCGCAGGTGCTTTCCTGCAGACGGTAGAACCAGCCGGAGAAATCGATGCCCCCGGTGAAAAGCGCAATGATCGGGTTGATCAGATCGCCCACCATGGAAGACACGATCGCGGTAAAGGCCGCGCCGATGATGATACCCACGGCCATGTCCATGACATTGCCCTTGGCGATGAAATCTTTGAATTCGCTTAGCATGACTGTCCCTTTTTACGTGTCATATTGGGCAGAGGATTGGTGTTCCTGTTCACCCCTGCACATTGGTTAACACATCCCTACACACCCCAAAGCCTGTTTTTATGGGGAAAACCGCCTATTTCTGACCAGAATTGAAACTGGAGACCCAGATGACCGATCTTTCCGCATTCCCCATCACTCAGAAGTGGCCCGCGTCGGACCCGAGCGTGCTACAACTCTATTCCTTTCCAACGCCCAATGGCGTGAAGGCCTCCATCGCGTTGGAAGAAATGGGCATTCCTTACGAGGCGCATAAGGTGACGCTGGCGGATGCGGATGTGAAAAGCCCTGAGTTTCTGTCGCTCAATCCCAACAACAAGATCCCCGCGATCATCGACCCCGATGGCCCTGACGGCGCGCCGCTGGCGCTTTTTGAATCCGGGGCGATCCTGATTTATCTGGCTGAAAAGTCGGGCAAGCTGATGGGCTCAACCGCCACGGAAAAGGCGCATGTGATCCAGTGGGTGATGTTCCAAATGGGCGGGCTTGGGCCGATGTTGGGCCAGCTTGGTTTCTTCTACAAGTTCGCGGGGGCGGAGTATGAAGACAAGCGCCCACAGCAGCGTTACATCAATGAGGCGAAGCGGCTTTTGGCGGTTTTGGAAGGCGCGCTTGAGGGCCAGGAGTGGATCGCGGGGGACTATTCAATCGCCGATATTGCGATTGCACCCTGGCTTGCTGCGCTTGAGTTCTACGGCGCGCGAGAGGTGGTCGGATGGGAGGATCACAAGAACCTCGTGGCCTATCTGGAACGTTTCCTGGCTCGCCCCGCGGTGCAGAAGGGTCGGGCAACGCCGCCGCGAGACTAAATCGTCCGACGCAAAACCTGAGGCATGTACAAAGGGAATTCACGCGCCGTCCCGCGGGGTGGCGCAATCGCGCCGCCCCAGGGGGGCGGGTCGGCGCGGCCCAACAGTACCTGTTGGGCGGGCGCTTTGAATGAAGCGTAATGCTTAAGGTTTGGGCTCGGTGGCTTTAGGGTGTTTCGACGCGCTTACACACGCTGACCGACGGGGGGTGGGGGGCGACCTGTGCCCCGATCCCTTTCCCAAGACGAGGGTGCTCAAGTCGCGCTGCGCATTTCGGCTGAAATCTTCTCTGCCATCATGATCGTGGGCGCATTGGTGTTGCCGCCAATCAGCCGCGGCATCAGTGAGGCATCCACCACGCGCAGCCCTGCAACGCCATGCACGCGGCCCGCAGGGTCTGTGACCGCCATATAATCGTGACCCATCTTGCAGGTGCCCACCGGGTGATAGATCGTATCGGCGCGGGCGCGGATATCGGCCTCCAGGGCCGCATCGCTGCCGTCATGGGCATAGAGCTTTTTGCCGCGCCAGGGGTCCAGCGGCGCGCCCTTCAGGATCGTCTCCATCTGGCGCGCGCCTTTCATCATCACCTCCAGATCGCGCGGATCTGACAGGTAGTTGGGATCGATGCGCGGCGCTTTGCGCGGGTCAGCGCTGCTGAGCCCCACTTGGCCGCGGCTGTGGGGCCGCAGAACGCAGACGTGGCAGGAAAACCCGAAGCGAAAATGCAGCTTGCGCATGTGCGCG
Organism: Pseudomonadota bacterium; assembly: GCA_039024775.1. GTDB lineage: Bacteria > Pseudomonadota > Alphaproteobacteria > Rhodobacterales > Rhodobacteraceae > Sulfitobacter. The sequence continues at coordinate 34,646 of JBCCPS010000009.1, read as the reverse complement.
TCCACGATGGCCACGACAAAGTGCAACTGCAGGTCGGGTCGGGCCAGCGCTGGATCGCTCCGTAAGAAGGCGCCCGCCTCGGCGTATGGCGTCGCAAAAAGCCCGGTGCCCTTGCGCCGCCATTCCAGACCGGCCTTGCCCAGCTGAAACAGTCCCTGCGGCCCAAGGCTTACGACATCCGAGCGTTTGGAATGGTAGCCGATGATGTAGTCGAGGTGGTCTTGCAGGTTTTGGCCCACCCCGGGCAGCTCATGTTGAACCTCGATGCCATGGGCCGCAAGTTCATCGCGCGGGCCGATGCCGGAGAGCATCAGGAGCTGCGGCGAGCCAAAGGCGCCCGCCGACAGGATCACCTCGCGCGATGCGCGAATAAGCCTGCACGCGCCGCTGCGTTCGATCTCAAGGGCTGTGGCACGGCCCTCTTCCAGCACGACCCGGCGGGCGTGGGCCCGTGTCAGCACCGTAAGGTTGGCGCGCTTTTGCACCTGCGGCGGCAAGTAAGCAGCCGCGGCCGAGCACCGGGTGCCAACCTGGGGCCCGCCATGAAACTGCGTCACCTGGTAAAGCCCCACGCCGCCCTGTTGGGGGCCGTTGAAATCATCGCGCCGGGGCACCTGCTGCTGCGCGGCGGCCTCAACGAAGGCATGGGTGATGGGTCGCGGCTCTGACTGGTCGCGCACCTGAAGCGGGCCATCCTGGCTGTGCAGAGCGTCCGCCGGGCGCGCGTTGCCCTCGGATTTCTTGAAGTAGGGCAGGACGCTCTCCCAGTCCCAGCTCTCACACCCCAGATCAGCCCATTCGTCGTAGTCCGCCCGGTGCCCGCGCACGTAGAGCATCGCGTTGATGGCGCTTGAGCCGCCAAGCGCCTTGCCCCGGGGTTGAAACCCACGGCGTCCGTTCAGGCCCTGCTGCGGCGTCGTGTGAAAGGCCCAGTTGTTGATCTTGGGTCTGCCGGAGACCATGCCCGCCACAAGCGCAGGCGCGCGGATAAAGAGGTCGCGGCCTGCGCCGCCCGCCTCCAGTAAACATACGCTAACGTCTGGATTTTCGCTGAGCCGCGCGGCCATCGCGCAGCCTGCCGATCCCCCGCCCGCGATCACATAGTCAAACTTCACGGACCGTCCTCCCTGAGCCTCAGCCTAGGGATTTGCAGGCGGAGGGCAACATCACCCGGGCAGGGTGCCTTCCAAAACGTAGCGTAGGATGTGCACGACTTGAGCGGGGGTCTCAGCCACCGCGAGGGCTGCGGCGTCCACCTCTTTGAGCGCATGAGCGTGGTCAGGCCCGTGCAGGATGATCAGTGACTTGCCAAGCGCGGCGGCGAAGCCCGCGTCAAAGGCTGCGTTCCACTGCTTGTATTGATCGCCAAAGCGCACCACCACGATGTTCGCATCTGCGATGCCCTTGCGGGTGCGGATGGCGTTGACCATCGCGCCCTTGTGGTCGTGCCAATACTTGTCCGGCTCAGCGCCCAGGATGGCCACGCCGCAGTCATCACTGGCGGCGTGGTCCGTGACAGGGCCGTGGAAGGCCACGTCAAGCCCGGAGGCGCCCTGCGTGATTTGTTCGCGCCAATCGGTGTGGATTTCACCGGATAGATAGACCTTCAAGGTCATCGCAGTCTCCTTTTGAAGCGGGCATCAGCTGCGCAGCACGCCGCCTGTGGCCTTGGTTACCTTTTCGATCACCTTGGCCGCGACCGCTTCGATTTCGGCGTCCTTCAGGGTGCTCTCCACCGGTTGCAGGCGCACCGTGATGGCGAGCGATTTCTTGCCTTCGCCCAGCGCCCCGCCGATGAATTCGTCAAAGACGCGCACGTCGTCGATCAGCGCCTTGTCCGCCCCCATCGCGGCATTCACGAGATCCAGTGCGGCGACATCCGCGTCCACCACAAAGGCAAAGTCCCGCTCCACCGCTTGCAGATCGCTGATCTCAAGCGCGGCCCGGGTGGCACCCGATTTGCGCGGCATCGGCACCTCCGCGGGCCAGAGCGTGAAGGCCATGGCGGGGCCTTTGACGTCCATCGCTTGCAAGACGCGGGGATGCACTTCGCCAAAGATGCCCAGCACCTTCTTGGGGCCAAGACAGATTTTGCCGTGGCGCCCTGGGTGCCACCAGTCCTGCGCCCCGCGCATGATCTGCACGCGGGCGGGCGCGCCGATGGCGGCCAGCACCGCTTCTGCATCGGCCTTGACGTCGTAGACATCCACCGCGCGGGCGGCACCGTGGCTGTCCTTGGGTCCGGTGCGCCCCACCAGCAGGCCGGAGACCAGCAGATGCTGTTCCTCCGGCTCCCCGCCGTGAAACGCAGGCCCCACTTCAAAGAGCGCCAGATCAGCCGTGCCGCGCGCCTGGTTGCGGGCTGCGGCCTGCAAGAGGCCCGGCAGCAGCGCGGGCCGCATGTGGCTCATATCGCTTGAGATCGGGTTTTCCAGCCGTGTCTCCTGCCCGCCACCACCAAAGAGCGCGGCAGAGGATTGGTCGATGAAGCTGTAGGTCACGCATTCGTTGTAGCCCAGGGCCGCGCAGGTGCGCCGCGCGATGGCCTCGCGCTTTTGCATGGGCGACAGAATTGGGCGCGGCACGCCCGGCGACAGCCGGCGCAGCGGCGTGCCTTCCAGCTTGGTCAGGGAGGCCATGCGCGCGACCTCCTCGACCAGATCGGCCTCCCCCTGCACATCCGGACGCCAAGAGGGCACATGGGCCATCTCCCCTTCGAGCCGGAAGCCGAGCGCGGTGAGCGTCTGGCGCTGCTGCGCTTCGGGGATGGTCATGCCCACCAGCGACTGCACGCGTTTGGTGTTGAGCCGGTAGGCGCGGGCGGTGTCGGGCACGCTGCCCGCGACGATGACTTCGGAGGCCTCGCCGCCCGCATGCTCAAGGATCATCGCGGTGGCGTGTTCAATGCCGTAGGGCGTCCAGGCAGGGTCGATGCCGCGCTCGAACCGATAGCGCGCGTCCGAGTTGATCTTGAGCGCGCGGCCCGTGTAGGCGGTGCGGATGGGGTCGAAGTACGCCGCTTCGATGAAAACGTCCGTGGTCTCTTCGGTGCAGCCCGACGCGGCCCCCCCCATGACCCCGCCGATGCTTTCCACGCCATTTGCGTCCGAGATCAGCGTCATCCCTTCCGCGAATGTGTACTCTTTGTCGTCGAGCGCCACCATCGTCTCGCCCCCTTGGGCGCGGTGCACGCGCAGGGCATTGCCCGCCACTTTGTCTGCGTCAAAGACGTGCAGCGGGCGGTTGCGGTCGTAGGTGAAATGGTTGGTGACATCCACCAGGAATGAAATCGGTCGCAAGCCGATGGCGCGCAGCTTGTCTTGCAGCCAAGCCGGGGAGGGCCCGTTTTTCACGCCGCGGATCACGCGGCCATAAAACACCGGGCATTGCTCCAACGTGTCGCCGTCGATGGTGACGCTTATCGGGCAGGGAAAGCTGCCCGGAACGGGATCCACATCGCGCGGCTTCAACATGCCCAGCCCGCGCGCGGCCAGATCGCGGGCGATGCCGCGCACGCCCAGCGCGTCGGGACGGTTAGGGGTGATGGCGATTTCGATCACCGGATCGACCTTGGCCGGATCGTTGGCTGCCAGCCAGTCGGTGAAACGCTGGCCCACCTCGCCCGAGGGCAGTTCGATGATGCCGTCGTGTTCGTCGCTCAGCTCCATCTCCCGTTCGGAGGCCATCATGCCGAAGCTTTCGATGCCGCGGATCTTGCCCACGCCAATCGTGGTGTCGATGCCGGGGACGTAGACGCCCGGTTTGGCGACGACCACGGTGATCCCTTCGCGCGCGTTGGGCGCGCCGCAGATGATCTGCTTGAGGCCTTCGTCCGTCTCCACCTGACAGACGCGCAGGCGGTCGGCATCGGGATGCTTTTCCGCGGATTTCACATAGCCGATGGTAAAGTCCTTGAGCCGCGCGCCGCGGTCCTCCACGCCTTCGACCTCCAGCCCGAGGTCCGTGAGCGTCTCGGTGATCTCAGACAGAGGGGCGGCGGTGTCGAGGTGCTCTTTCAGCCAGGACAGGGTGAATTTCATCGCGGGGTCCTCCTGCGCGTGTGTCGCGTTCGGTACCCGCAAACGCGCGCAGTTTCAACAGCCGCTCAAGGGTAGGTCGGCGTGCGCCCCAAAAGCTCATCGAGCTGCCGCCCGATCCAGCCGTGCGGGATGAAATGCCCGCCCGGATGCAGGTCCAGCGTGACGGTCTGGCCGGTGTCGCAATCGGTCCACTGCCTGCGCTCGAAGGTGAGCCAATCGACGACCTTGTAGGGGCCTTTCGCGTCGCCCGCGCCGCAGCCAAAGAGTTTGAGCCACATGTCCACGGGCCGCGTTTCATTGCGCCCGGGGCCGAAGTCGAGCCGCATGACCGTGTCGTCAAAGCCGTAGACCTGGCGCACCTGCGCGGGCGCTTGGGGGCAGTCCGCGCCCTCGCGCAACGTGCCGGAGATCGCCAGCAACGCCGTCACGCCATCGCCATTCTGGCAGGTATAGCGCCAGGCCATCGCCGCGCCGTAGGAGTAGCCGGAGACATAGAGCCGGGTGCGGTCGATGGGGTAGTTCTTTGCCACGTCCTCCAGAACGGCGGCGGCAAAGGGCACATCGGCGCTGTTGGCGCGTCTAAAATCCCAGGTCTTTTGCCGCCCGTTGGGGGCCACAAGCAACACGCCGCGCCGCCGGGTGTGACCCGCGATCCGCTGATGCCGGACCACCAGATCCCCCTGCCGCGCCCAGCCGTGAAAGTGCAGCAGAACTGGCAAGGAGCTGGTGCCGTCCCAATCGTCCGGCACACGCAGGTGATAAGATCGCTCGCCCAGCGGGCAGGCCGTGTCCATGCCGCAGGCCTCAGCCTGCGCGGCGACGGGCAGGCCAAGGGCGAGGCTGAGAAGCACGATAAGACGCTTTAACATGCGGCAGCTTTGGCGCGGTGGGAGCGGCTTGTCATCTCACAATGACGCCAGCCAGTTGGAAAGCTCTGTCATGCGCACATCCGGGCGCATCTCTTCGGGGCGCGCGCCCAGGGCACGGGCAGCGTCGGGCTCCACCTCGATCCGGGCGAATTGCGCGGACTCATCGGAGGCCATGAAACCAAGCTCATCCAGAACCGGCGCGAGGTTGGCGGGGTCGAACTCAGGATGGTACTGCATGCCCCAGAATTTGATCCCATCCTTTTCATAGGCCATGGCCTGCACCTGCGAATGGGCGTTGCCCGCCAACACCACCGCGCCTTCTGGCAGGCGCGTTACTTCATCGCGGTGGATGCAGGGCACGGCGTAGCCATCTCGGCGGCCCTGCAAAAGCGGATGGGTCTTGCCCGCCTCGGTCAGCGCGATGTCTTTGGCCAGCCCATCCTCGCGACCATTAGGAGAAGCATCAGACGCGCCACCCAAGACGCTGGCGGCAAGCTGCATGCCATTGCAAGACCCCAGCGTCGGCAGGCCTGCATCGAACACCCGTTCCATCACCGCGCGCAACGGTGCGGCGCGCGCGTCATCGGTGTTCCAGTCCACGCCCGATCCGGTGAAGACCACCCCATCGAAATTCTTGAGCGGGGGTGCATCCTCCCCGTCGTAGGGAGCCACGATGGTGATCTGCAGATCTTCGCGGCAAGCGCGGAGTGCTGCGGCGTAGTTCTCGCCCGTCGTCGTGCCCTGGCGCGCGCGCGTGGGCGCGTTGATCTCTTCCGGGTTGGAATCGACGATCAGGATATGGGGCAAGGCAGGCTCCGCCGCTCAGGTCGCGCGCAGAAGGATCTTGTTGGAGCCCACCGCTGAGGCCATTTGCTGATAGGCGACCTGCCGCGCGGCGGACCCGGTGCCCGACCGCAACAGCCTTGTCTCCGTTTCATCAAGAATGGCGACCGCATCGGCAAGCGCGTCTTGAACGGCTTCTTCGCGGACTGGGATCAGCGGCGCAGTGCGCACCGGCGTGCCGTTCACAGTGGCCTCGATCCGCGCGGGGCGCCGCGCCACGGAGCGGTTGCGCTGCACCACCTGGCTCAACTGATCCGCCGCATCTTCCAGCGCGGCCTTGGCGTCCGCGTAATCGCCCGTCTCGGGCAGCTCGCGGGCCAGCGCGTCGATCCGCTCGCGCAGACAGTCCACGGAATATTCGCGTTGGGCGATGCTGGCGCACAGTGCGATGCTTTCCCTGATGCCACTGCTGACAAAGGCGGTCCCCTCCGGAGTGACCGTATCGGTGACCGGTGAAACCGGTGTCACCGGTGAGACAGGGGGATCCTGGATGACTTGAATGGGCGGAAAGAAGGGCTCAAAGACGGTGATGTCCTTGCCGCCCGCGTCCGCGGAGGGCGAGGCCGCGAGGCTCAGCGTCACGGCGATGGGCAATGTCAGGGCTGTGGTGGGCAAACGGGCCATGGTCAGCCTCCAAACAGGTTGTCAAAGCGGTACCCGAAGGAGACCACCAAGCGGCGGTTGTCATTTCGGTCCGTTGCATCATCAATGCCTATGCCGATGGCCAGATTTTCCGCGCCGGCGATCTTGAAGCTGCCGCCCACGGTCAGATCATCGCCCGTCCAGGCGATGCTGAGCGCGGTGGAAGGGGAGATGCCCACGCCGATACCCCCGAAAACCGCCGGATCCGTGTCGCCGTTGCGCAGGTGGCTGCCCGCGCCCAGGCTCATCATTACCGGAAGCGCCTGCCTGCCTGGGCCGCGGTCGATCTGTGAAAAGCGCGTGAAGGTGAGCGAGGTCGTCACATCCCGGCCATCATCATCGCCCCAGTTCGCAAGCTGGCCAAACTCAAGGCTGCCGTAAACCGGTGCTGATCCTGCGGCCAGTTGCCGTGAGAATTTGAGCGCGAGATAGCCTGAATCGCCAAAATCGTCTGTCAGAGAGGTGATGTTCAAGGAAACCTGACCGCCCACCGCCGCAACCGGATCGCCAAAGCCATAGCCAAAGACCGCCGTGCCGTCCCCGTCCGAATTGATCGGATCCCGTTGGTTCGTGAGGGAGATTGCGGCAAAGCCCACATCAGCGGGGATGGTGGTACCGGTATTGATGCCGAGCAGGCCTAGGTGAAAAGGCCGGTCATCCGCTGTCGCTGGCAAGGCCGCCACGCTGCAGGCCAACGCGGCCAAAGCTTGAACTTGAATGCGTCTGAATAGTCCCACGATTCTACCCCCGCGCGAAAAATTCGCTAGGACGGTACCGTGCCGGAGAGGCGGTCAATTCACAAGCGTGCTACAGGTTTTCGGCGCTTTGTCCCGCAAGGTGTTGCAAATGCGCTGACAAAATCGCCTCGATCCCCAGTCTAGGGGTCCTTTCTAGGGAGGCTTTGATCCGCGTTTCGCTTCTTGATGGCCTCATGCCAGCGGTCAACAAAGAGGATCGGCACCAGCACAATGGCCCAGCCCGCCGCATTGATCAGCGTAAAGGCGAGCTTTGTGCCCGTTTCCATGTCCGAGCGCCAGAGGAAGACATGCGCCACGAAGATCAGCGTGACCAGACCCGCCACAAAGGCGCCTCGCCATTTCAGCGGCTCAACCCGCCGTGCAGGTTGGGTTGATCGAGCGCGGCAAAGCCGTAGTGGCGCAGCCAACGCAGATCGCTGTCAAAGAAGGCGCGCAGATCAGGCACGCCGTATTTCAGCATCGCGATCCGGTCGATCCCCATGCCAAAGGCAAAGCCCTGCCATTCATCGGGGTCGATCCCACCGGCGGCCAACACCTTGGGGTGCACCATGCCAGAGCCCAGCACCTCCATCCAGTCGTCGCCTTCGCCGATGCGCAGTTGCCCGTCAATCCAGGAGCACTGAATGTCGACCTCCGCAGAGGGCTCAGTGAAGGGGAAGTGGCTGGCGCGAAAGCGCGTCTTGATGCCGGGGGTTTCAAAGAAGGCGGCAAAGAACTCCTCCAGCACCCATTTGAGGTTCGCCATGGAGATGTCCTTGTCGATGGCGAGCCCTTCGACCTGGTGGAACATGGGCGTGTGGGTCTGGTCATAATCCGCGCGGTAAACGCCGCCAGGGCAGATGATGCGCAGGGGCGCGCCCTGCGCCTCCATCGTGCGGATTTGCACGGGGGAGGTGTGGGTGCGCAGCACGTGGGGCGGGCGGTTGTCGCCCTCGGCCCGCGCCATGTAGAAGGTGTCCATCTCTGCCCGGGCGGGATGGTGGCCGGGGATGTTGAGCGCGTCGAAGTTGTACCAGTCGGTGTCGATGCGCGGCCCTTCCGCGACGGAAAAGCCCATCTCGGCAAAGATCGCGGTCAACTCTTCGGTGACCTGGGACACCGGGTGCAGCGACCCCTGCCGCTGGGGCCGGGAGGGCAGGGTCACGTCCAGCCATTCGCTGCGCAGCCGCTCATCAAGCGCCGCATCTGCGAGCGCCACTTTCTTCGCGGCGAGGGCGGAGTTGATCTCATTTTTCAGCGCGTTGAGCGCGGGCCCCGCGATCTGGCGTTCCTCGGGCGTCATCTTGCCCAGCTCGCGCATTTTCAGCGCGACCTCGCCCTTTTTGCCTACCGCTGCGACGCGGATGTCCTCAAGCGCTGCTTCGTCCGCTGCATCGGTAATCTGGCCAAGGTATTTCTGCTTGAGATCGTCCATGGAGGGCTCCGAAAACTGGTGCAGCCCTGCTAGCGTCAGACCTTCGTGAATGCAAGGTTAGCCCGCACGCGCGAGCAAGGCGGCCTCCTGTCCCGTACAGATGGGACGCGCCGCGCGTCCGTAGGCATCTGCCCCGCAGGCCAGCTGCGGGAAAAGCTGTAGCACCTCGGCCTGGGTCCGCGCCTCGAAATGATCCAGTATGTAAGGCCCGGGCAGAAAGCTCTCGCTCAGCAGCCCTTCGGTTTCGACGATCTGATGCGCGTCAAAGAGCAGGTGCACGTAGGCGACGCGGTCCACCCGCGCGCGGTGCACCGTGCGCCCGTTGACCAGCGCCTTGGCGGCGACCAGCACCTCCGGCTCTCCAAACAAGAGCTCCGCGTGCCAGCCCCGCACCAGCAGGCGGTGCTGGGGCGAGATCAGGATGTCGCGCTGGGCGCCGAGCGTGCCCTGGCTGATCCGAACCGGCGCATGGCGACCCTGTCCGCAGACAGCACGCTGTCCAATCCAGCGCAGCGGCTGAAGCCCCGCATCGCGGGTGCGCACCCGGTCGCCGGGGCGCAGCGTTTCGATTGCGACGGGGCCTTGGTCGGTTTCGATCAGGGTGCCTGCGGTAAAACAGGCGATCCCGGTATCACCGGGCGAGAGCGGTACAAACACCACCTGATCGGGGTTGGGCTGGTTCCACTGGATCGTTGTCGTGGCCGCATTCGGCCCTGTTGGCGGCTGCACGTTGTCAGAGGTCGACCCCGCCGCCGCGCCATCTGTCGCGGTGATGTTTTGGGTGCCGCCCCCGATGTCGTAAAAGTCGATGACCTGCGCAGGCGTATCGCCCGTGTTGGTCAGGGCGAACGCCTCATAGTTGTTGGCACCGCCGCCGTCGGGGTCGGTCAGCAGGATGGGGAGCGCATCTGCCGATAAAACATAGATGAACTCCCCATTGTCGGGGTCCACCGTCATCGTAATGCGCGGATCGTCCAGCGTGATTTCAAAGCCGACGCTGCCGTCTGACTGATAGAAGGAAACGGTGAAATCCGCCGGATCCTCCCCGGTGCCAAGGGCCACCTCAAGGAATTCGGACACGCCCGAGTTCCGGGCGTAGGCATTCGAATAATGCAGCTCACTGATACGCGCCATTTGGGCCTCCTGACAGGGCTTCAACCGGCTATCAGCTCCATTTGTCAGAAATAAGGAGAGAATTTTACTGAGCTTCCCCTCGGGCGCGCGTCGACCCGGCCAAGCCTCATTTTCGAGGAGCTCTCAGAGTTGATGCGCCCGGGGCAAAAAGGGCCACCATTTCCGGTGGCCCCAGCCGCGTCAGACGAAGCGCTAGAAATCGGCGTTCGAGCGCTTGTTGATTGTCACGTCTCCGTGCAGCGCCTTGTAGCTGTCAGCGCTCCGCCAGAAATCGCCCTTGATCAGCCGCGCCGCAGCGTCAGTCTTGCGATAGGCCGATCTTTTGAGCGCCTGTCTGATGCAGGTGCCAAAGGGCAAACCTGTCTTCCAGAGGGTCAGGAAGATCGGATATTCCAGCGCGGAATTCGTGTTCACATCAACCGCACCTGCACCGCAGGAAAAGCCGGAATTCACCATCGCTTCGGCGATATGATCGCCCCAACAGGCGGTAGTATAGAACATGCGCAGACGATCCTCTGCCATGAGGTCTTCGATCATGTCGCCCACCATGGGCGCCGGAACAGCGCCTGAACGCTCTTCACTGGTCGCGCCCTCTGGATCGGGGGCGAAGTAAATTTTGCCCTCTCCGGTGCTTTCGTCATAGCCGCCATGGCTGTGCAAGATGACGTCCACTTCTTCTATGCCGTCATCAAAGAGCGCTTCTTCGATCGCGTCGACAAATCGGGCGCAGGTCGCGGAGGGCCCGGTCACGGGGATCACCCGATCATAAGAGCCCTGAAGCAGCGTAATGCCCATGCTCAGCCCCTGGCGCTCAACAAAGGAATAGAGCTTTTTCATCATCTTCGGGTCGTTGTCTTCGTTGAACTCCGAGTAGATCACCAGCGCCCGCTCATCCCGGGTCACCTTTGCTTCCTGACGCGCTTCGCGACGTTCCTGCCGGTCCTCGCGCCGTTCCTCACGGCGGTCCTGCCGCGCAATCACCCGCTCTTCGCGCCGCTCCTGGCGTTCTTCCCGGCGGTCTTGGCGGTTCTCGCGCCGCTGGTCTCGGCGCTCTGCCCGGTCGCTGCGGCGGTTGGCACGGCGGTCCTTGCGGTCAGCGCGGCGGGCATCGCGGTTGCGATTGTTAAAAAGTCCCATAACAGAATCCTCAAAAAGAAAAACAAACACACCAGGGCAAAATTCCCTGATAACGGGAAGTATTGAGGGGGGATCCTATTTGCGAAAGTAGGGATTTCCTTACTCCACAATGCAAGAAGCCCAGAGTTTTACCTCCGGGCTTCGAACAAAGTGTGGTGACTTGGATCAGGCTTTGAGCGCGCCCTGTGCGGTCTTGACGATGGCGCCAAATGCTTCGGGCTCGTTGACTGCCAGATCGGCCAGAACCTTACGGTCTACCTCGATGCCAGCCAGATTCAGGCCGTTGATGAAGCGGCTATAGGTCAGCGCTTCATCATGGGAGCGTACGGCAGCGTTGATCCGCTGGATCCACAGCGCGCGGAAGTTCCGCTTGCGGTTCTTACGGTCGCGGGTGGCGTACTGGTTGGCCTTGTCGACCGCCTGTGTGGCGACCTTGAAGACGGATTTGCGACGACCGTAATAGCCTTTGGCGGCCTTTACGATCTTGCGGTGACGGGCGTGGGTGACGGTTCCACCTTTGGTACGGGACATCTCTCAGCTCTCCTCGCTTAACGGTCGTAGGGCATGAAGCCCTTAATGATCTTTGCATCGGGCTCCGACAGGGTTGTCGTGCCGCGTGCGTTGCGGATGAACTTGTTGGTCCGCTTGATCATGCCGTGCCGCTTGCCGGCCTGGGCCGAGATGACCTTTCCGGTCGCCGACACCTTGAAACGCTTCTTGGCGCTCGATTTGGTCTTCATCTTGGGCATTTTGTTCTCCTGTGGTTCGAGTTTGCGACGCGACTCGGCATGCCACTTTGGCCGGACGCGCAGGACAGGAGGGGCGTATAGGGGGGATGGTCTGGCTTGGCAAGGGAGCAATGCGGCAAGCATATGCCTAGTAGTACTCTCCCTCCGGCCAGATCGCCGGGTCAAAGGGTCCTTGGTAATAATCCTCCAACTCGATCCAACTGTGCCGCGCCCGAATGCGATCCCATATCGCTACGATTTCCGCGTTCTGGGACCACCATAGCAAAAGCCAGCTCATGTCCGTTTGGATATCGAAGATAGAGGGTACAATCACTTCAGTGAACCTGCCGTCATGCATCTGCGCCATACTGTTCATTTGCATGCGCGATGCATGGCTCTCTTGCATTTGGTGCGCCTCGCTCTCCCAAGTGGTTGCCCGCAGCGCGTCGTGCCATCCCAGCAGCTTTTCGATGGCTTCATCGCACTCCCCATCGAAAGAAAATGCAAAGTTCATCCGCGAACGCGAAGGCAGCTTTACATAGGGCCCCCAGACGCCGAACTCCGGCAGCTTCAAATCACAATGCTTCAAAAAACGCTGCGCGCCGGTCTGGGACGGCTTAAGACTTGCGTGGGTCGTCACCAGATCAAATATGCACACGCCTTTGGTCATGGTTGCGTCCCGGCATGGGCCTCAGCAGCCGCCTCAGGTGCGCGCCGCTTGTCGGTCGCGCCTGGTGCCGCGGGCGGTGCCCGACTGCCAGAGCGCCCGCCCGTTGCGGTCAATCACCGCAAGATTGCCGTCGTTGAGGATGCCAAAGGCACCGCCCTGCGCGCGCCCGTTGGTGTTGGTCGCCCAGATCGCCCGGCCTGAGGCGTAAAGCACCACATTGCCATCCCCCTGGAAGGCCAACATGTCTGGTTTCAGCCGGTGGCAGTCGGTGGCCCAGAGCGGCGTGCCCTGCGGGGAGTAGAGTACGAGGTTGTGTTCATTCTGGAAGGCAAACACATAGCCCGAGGGCGTGCGCCAACTTTGACCCGGGCGGAAAATCTTGTTCTGCCCGGCAAGCCCGATCATCACATTGTCCTGGGACGGTTGGGTTGGCTGCGTGCCGCCACCACCGACGCCATAGACGTAATGACAGAACCGCCGGATCTGTGACATCGTGTTCACCGTGACCTCGAAAAAGCCCAGCCGGTTGTTGCGGTGCGCGCCATTATAGGCGGTCGCATCTTTCACGCGTAAATTGATATCGGTGTAATCCTGCACCCGGCCCCTGACTGCCTGCACGTTCGCGCTGAACTTGTTCCGGGTCACCGGGCCAGCCTGAAAAATGCCTGCTCTCTCTTGCGGGAACCTGCGGGTCAGCTCCCCCTACATGCGGGTGTTCAGGCAGTTGATGTTGGACTGGTCGGTATTGTACGAGATGCTGATAGTGTTGTTTTCGATGCATTCATTCGTCGCCTCCAGGGAGGTCGACAGGCGCATCGCAAAGCCGCCGTTTTGGCGAAACGACATGCGTTTGTGCAGAAATTCGCTCAATTGCCACTGCGCCGTCGCCTTCACCCGGCAGCTTGGCCTATCGGCGCGTTCGATTTCGTAGCCGAGCCTGCCTTGATAGTAAGGCCCATTGGGTTCTGGCGCGTACATGAAGGTCGGGGTCATCGTGAAGCCGCGCACGCGCCAGCCACGCGCTTCGAAGTTAGGGCGGGAGTTCGGGCTTGCCTCCACGCCATAGAATTTCCAGTAGCCGCTGGATCCTGAGAACCCGGAGGCCGACTGAGCGGCAGCGGAGAAGGAGAGCAATCCGGTCGCGACAATTGCGGCCAATGAGCGCTTGAATGTGAGCATTGCAGTAATCCGTCTGTCAAAAAACGTCGGTGCCTTGCGGCGAATGCCCAAAAGTATGCAAAATTTGGCCCTGCTATCCAATAACAGACTTCAAAACCGGGCTGGCGCGCTGAGGCTGGGCAGCCCGGGAACGTGGCGTAAAGACAGGCAAGCCGCGCTTGTTTCAGGACAATTTCCGCGATAGGACGTGTTGACGTTAACGTAAAGCGAGCGGCCCATCATGGCGATTGTCGACTACGAAACCCGCGGCAAGATCGCGCTTGTGACTATGAACAACGGTGAGAATCGTCAGAATCCAGATTTTGCCGCTGCCATGCTGGCCGCAATCGATCAGGCCGAGGCCGACAAGACCATCCGCGCCATGGTGATCACCTCCAGCGATGAAAAGAACTGGAGCCAGGGGGTCGATCTGGCGTTCCTGAATGCCGCGCTGAAAGAGCAGCGACACGAGGATATCAAGACCTTCATGTACGGCATGAATGATGTCTTCTGGCGGCTGCTGACCGCGCCTTTCCCGGTGATCGCTGCCATCAACGGTCATGCTTTTGGCAATGGCGCGATGCTGGCCTGCTGCTGTGACTTTCGCTTCATGCGTGCCGATCGCGGCTACTTCTGCTTTCCGGAGGTGGACATCTCCATTCCGTTCCTGCCCTCCATGATCGCTTTTGTGCAAACGGCTGTGCCCTATCACCGCTTCAATGAGATGAAGCTGACGGGCCGGCGCTTGACGGCCGCCGAATGCGCGGCAGATCACATCGTGCAAGCGGCCTGCCCGGACGCTGAAGCCACGCTGGCGCAGGCGCTGGAGTATGCCGCCACGTTCAATAAGGCCCGCGGCATCTTTGGGGAGCATAAGCGCCGGCTGCACAGACACATACACGAGGCGATGGAGCAGGAGGACAAACCGCTCATCGAAGCCTTGCAACTCATGGCCTGAGGGCCGCTCAGCAAAAGGAACCCATACCATGAGCATGACATTCGATTTCTCTGGCCAAAACGTCTTTGTCGTCGGCGGCACCGAGGGCATCAACTTTGGCATCGCCCAGGGCTTTGCCCGCTGGGGGGCGAAGGTCTTCGTCGCCTCCCGCAAGCAGGAAAAGGTCGACCGCGCGGTGGCTGAGCTCAATGAGATCGGCAAGGAAGAAGCAGGCGGCACCGCCTTTGACGTGCGCGATCTGCCAGCGGTTGAGGAAGGCTTCAAGGCGGCGGTGGATTTCTTTGGCGGGGAGATCGACAATCTGATCTCGGGTGCGGCGGGCAATGTGCCGGGGCGCATGATGGACCTGTCTCCCAATGCGATCCGTGCGATGGTGGAGATTGACCTGATGGGCACCTACCACGTGATGCGCGCGGCCTACGCGCATCTGAAAAAGCCGGGGTCGAGCGTGGTCAACATCTCCGCCCCGCAGGCCTTTGTCGCAATGAGCCACCAGTCGCCCGTTTGCGCGGCCAAGGCGGGCGTGGATATGGTCACCAAGACGCTTTCGCTCGAATGGGGGCCGGAGGGCATTCGCGTGAACTCCATTTCTCCGGGTCCCATCGACGGCACCGAAGGCATGAAGCGACTGGCACCGACGGAGGAATATCGCGAGGCGGTGGTCAAATCCGTGCCAATGAAGCGCATGGGCACGCCCGATGACATCGCCAAGGCGGCGGGATTTCTGTGCTCAGACGCGGGCGACTACGTATCTGGCGTGGTTCTGCCGGTGGATGGCGCCTGGAGCGTATCGGGCGCGGGCGTGGTGATGACCACGGCGGCCAAGGTGATGGACAAGATGATGGGAAAGTGAGGCGTTTGCCTCACGCAGCACCGCAGCCCCGGGCTTGACCCGGGGCCTCTCATTCCAGCGCGCGGTCGGAGGCCCTGGATCAAGTCCGGGGCTCTGTTGCGTTTTTGCGCAGTATCGTACGGCTCACTGCTTTCAAACGATGCGAAGATGTGCATGGAATGAAGAATGGAAACCGTCGCCCTGACCTATGAGATGGCAGTCGTGCTCGCGCTGCTTGGGTTCACCGTTTTCCTGTTTGTTTCCGAAATCGTCCGCATCGACCTCGCTGCGATCCTGGTGATGGTGCTGCTGGGCTTGCTGAGCCAGTTGCCGGGCTTGGGCAACCTCGCGGATGTGAACGCCCTGTTTGACGGCTTTGCCTCTAACGCGGTGGTCTCCATCATCGCGGTCATGATCATCGGCGCGGGGCTCGACAAGACAGGGCTGATGTCCAAGGTCGCGGCGCTAATCCTCAAGCGCGGCGGCACAACGGAGGCGCGCATCGTGCCCATCGTCTCCACCGTCGTGGGTGTGATCAGTTCTTTCATGCAGAACGTAGGTGCCGCAGCGCTATTCCTGCCGGTGATCAGCCGGATATCGACGCGCACGGAAATCCCCATGAGCCGCCTTCTGATGCCGATGGGCTTTTGCGCGATCCTGGGCGGGACCATCACGATGGTCGGCTCCTCCCCGCTGATCCTGCTCAACGATCTGATCCTGTCGGCCAATGAAACGCTGCCCCCTGACCAGCAGATGGAGCCTTTTGGCCTCTTCTCCGTCACGCCTATCGGCGTGGCGCTGGTGCTGACGGGGGTGCTTTACTTCGTGCTCTTTGGCCGCTTCGTGCTGCCCGCTGTGCGCGATCGGGGTGCGGATGCAGGTTCTGCCAGATCGGTGCAGGCCTATATCGAAAACACCTACGGGCTGCGCGCGGACATGTTCGAGGTGCGTGTGCCGGAAGGCTCCATCATTATCGGGCAGACGCTGTCGGACCTGATGCTGGCCCATCACATGTACATCCTGGGGACCTCCTACCGGGGCCGAAAGATCATCGCGCCGATGGCCGATACCACCATCGAGGCGCCCGCGCGGCTGGCGGTGCTGGGCCTGCGCCGAGTGGTGCGGGAAGAATTCGCGGAGCCCTATGGGCTGGAGATCATGCCCGCACTTGACGTCTTTGCCGATGACTTCGCCGCCACCCAATCAGGCGTGGCGGAGGTCGTGGTGCCGCCCGGCTCCTCCGTCATTGGGAAGTCCCCCAAGGACCTGCGCATCCGGCAGAGCCACGGGTTTTCCCTGCTGGCCATCCACCGCGGCGAAGAGACCATGAGCCACGTGGAGACCGAGGACCACGCCGCCACTCATATCGGGGAAGTGCCCTTGCTGGCGGGCGACACGCTGGTGATCCACACCCAGTGGGACCGCCTGACACAAACCAAGCGTAATCGCGACTTCGTCGTTGTGACCTCCGACTTTCCACAAGAGGAACTGCGCCCTCACAAAGTCGGCTGGGCGGTGGGGTTCTTCCTGCTGGCGCTGGGGCTGATCCTGTTCTCGGACGTTCGGCTGTCGCTGTGTCTATTGACAGGGGCCGCGGGGATGATCCTGTCCCGCGTTCTGTCCATTGATGAAGCCTATGAGGCTGTAAGCTGGAGCACGGTTTTCCTCCTCGCCTCGCTCATCCCTTTGGGCACCGCCGTGCAAAATACCGGCACCGCCGCCTGGATTGCAGATTACGTGCTGCTGCTGCTGGACGGCTGGCCGCTTTGGGCGTTGCAAGCGGGGCTCGCCGTGTTGGCGACCGTCTTCACGCTGGTGATGTCAAATGTAGGTGCGACAGTCCTTCTCGTGCCGCTCGCGGTGTCCATTGCACTTGCTGCAGGCGGGGACCCGGCGGTCTTTGCTCTGACAGTGGCCATTTCCACGTCCAATTCGTTCCTGATCCCAACCCATCAGGTGAACGCGCTGATCATGGGGCCTGCGGGCTACAAGGTCGTGGATTTCATCAAAGGCGGCGGGGTCATGACAGTGCTGTTTCTCATCGTTTCAATGGCAGTGATGAACCTCGTTTTCTGAAATCTACTATAGGTTGAAATTGATTGCGCGTATTCCGGTCTTGACCAAAAGGGGGCGCGCAGCCGACTTATGGCGCAAGTGAAAGCAAAATGCGACAGAAGGGGCCGCGATGGCGAGGTTTCTGATACTTGAAGACGATACCCAGTTTGCGGAACTGTTGGCTGCTTCCATCCGCGAGGCGGACCATGACGTGATCCTCTGCGGGACTTCCTCTGCGGCGCTTGAAGCATTCGAAAAGGAACAGATCGACATCGTTATCGCGGATGTTTTCATCAAAGACGATGAGGGCTTCAGCCAGGACGGTGGCATTGTCCTTGTCTCAACGCTCAAACAGGCGCGCAGAGCAGATACTCCAGTGATCGCCATTTCAGGCGCATTTGGAAATTATGCCGGTGATCATGTGGCGTCTTCCATTGTTACGGTTGGTGCGGATGTGACGCTCACTAAACCGTTCGAACCGCAAGAACTGTTGGAGGTCGCAAGCAGGTTGCTTGAACGGCGTCTCTGTTGAGGGGTGCGCATAAATGTTTGGAAAATGCGCCAAATCGGCTATCTCTTGCATCAATCAAGAGTTGTATGCCCCGTGCCCACCAAGTTGTATGACCTGAAGGTCAACACGTCACGCGGTCCATCTCGATCTGGCGGAAGCTTAGAGAGCCCTGATGAGCGCGGAGAAACACTATCTGGAAGTCGAGCTGGAAGAACTGATCCAGAACGATCCCTCAATCTGGAAGTTCATTCGCGAATCTTCGCTGGACGGCGTTTGGTACTGGGACCTGGAGAACCCGGAAGCGGAGTACATGAGCCCCGAATTCTGGCGCAACTTCGGTTTCGATCCTGCGACCAAAGAGCATCTGGCTTCGGAATGGCAGGACCTCATTTTTCCTGAAGATCTTAAGCTCGCGACCGAGAACTTTGAAAAACACCTCGCGGATCCGAGCTATCCTTACGACCAGGTGGTGCGCTACCGACGTGCGGATGGGGAGGTATCCTGGGTGCGCTGCAGGGGCGTTGCCGTCCGTGACAAGGCGGGAAAACCGATCCGCCTGCTGGGCGCGCACAACGACATCACGGATCAAAAGCAGCAAGAAGTGGCCGCCCAAGAGGCCAGCGATGTCTTGGAGATGGTCTTTAATACCGCTGCCAGTGGGATCATCGCGCTCGATGCGGACGGCAGGATCGTGCAGGCCAACAATCATGCCCGCCACATGCTCGGCGGTATCTCCGATCCCACGCCCTTTTCCTGGCCCGAGGACATCATGTTTCTCGACCCTGACACCCTGCGCCCCGTCGCGGAAAAAGACAGCCCCATCATGATGGGCCTTCGCAAGGAAGTAACGCATCCCGTCATTTTCCCGATGACCCGAAAGGGCGAGGAAAAGACATACAGGCATGTAAGATTAGAAACCTCGCGCGTGGACAACCCCACGAGCGGCGTGACGCTTGTGATCGTCCTTGCCGATGTGTCCAACGCAGAGCGCGTCCGCCAGGCGGTGGAGCGCAAGGGGCGGCTCGATGCTCTGGGTCAGCTCACGGGTGGCATCGCCCATGACTTTAACAATCTGCTGGCCTCCCAGCTTTATGCAATTGAGCTAGCCCGCAAGGCGAGCGAGGGAGAGCGGCGCAACTCCTACCTTGAAATTGCAGAAAAGACGATCAATCGGGGCCGCGCGTTGACCTCAAGGCTGCTGACCTTTGCCCGCCGCCAACCGGGCCTCGCAACCTCGCGCAATACGATGGAGACGCTGGAGGAGTTCCGAACGCTGGTGCGCCCCATGTTGGAGGCGCACATCGACATCGTGATCAAGGACTTCGACCCCGAGCTGAGGCATTTTTGCGATCAAACCCAGCTTGAGACTGCATTGATGAACCTTGTGCTGAACGCGCGTGATGCAATCCTGAAATCCGGGATCGGAAGCAAGATCGAGATCGGCGCCAGACCCGTGCGCGCGCCCAAGCAGAGCCTTGATGACATTCAGATCAGCAACCAGACAGGCACGGCTGAGGGTTCGACCTATCGCTACGCCGAGATCACGGTTTCAGATGATGGCCCCGGCATGGACGACGCCACGCTTGCGCGCTGCACCGATCCTTTCTTTACCACCAAGGAAAGCGGTTCTGGCACCGGGCTTGGCCTCGCGATGGTCTACGGGTTCGTGCGCCAGTCCGAGGGCAACCTGAGCATCTATTCAGAGATCGAGGCGGGCACCGCGGTTCAGATGACCTTGCCCCGGGGCACCACCGAAGGCGAGCGCGAGGGCCCGATGCCCGAGGACGAGATGGTGCGCGGCAGCGGCGAAACGGTCTTTCTGGTGGAGGATGAGCCCGATCTGCTCTTCATCATGACCGAGATGATCAATGATTTGGGGTATAACGTCATCAGCGCGGACACCGGTGCCGAGGCTCTGGCGCGCATTGAGGGCGGCGAGGCGTTTGACCTGTTGCTCACCGATGTTGTGATGCCCGGTGGCCTCAGCGGGTTTGAGCTTGCCGACCGGCTTCGAAAGCTGCGGCCGGATGTGCCGGTGCTTTATACCTCCGGTTACACTGGGTTTACCGCGTCCGAGATGGGCCCGGTGCAATCCCGGCTCTTGCAAAAACCGGCCTCGCCTCTGGAATTGTCAGAGGCGATCAACGTGTCGCTGACCATCGCGGGCAATGCGCGGCCCGATTTTGGGGCCTGAGTCTCGAGGGCGTCTGTTTCTGAACCTGAGACGCGCGTTACAAGAATTCATGCACAGTCCCGCTGGTCTGGGCAGTCCAATGATGCTTGTTGGGCGGGCGCTTTGATCGAAGCTGGCTGTCTCAGCTTTTGGGTTTGATGCTTTAGAGCATATAACGCGCGAGGACATTTACGAAGATGTCGGGTATCTGTTCCAGCGTCAGACCGCCGGGGCGCTCGTTGATGGCATAAAGGATCAGCCCCCCCGAGATCAGGATCGTCAGTGCGGAGGCACGGGGTGCACGCCGGTCTGACAGGGCTGATAAAATGGACGGTATCGAAAAGCCGCCAATCACAATGCCCAACACCAATGCAAGGTCTGGATCGAAATTCATACTGCTCACCCTTGTTAATTGGCGGCAGGTTACTCTGGGTCCGAGGCAAAAATCAAACGTTCGTCAATCGGCGCCACCCGCAGGATGTTGGTGCTGCCGGGCGTGTTGAAGGGCACGCCGGCGGTCACGACCACATAGTCATCCGGCCCGCCATAGCCCTCTTCCCGCGCGGCTTTCGCCGCCGACACCACGGCCAGCTTGAACCGGTCGAGCACGCCCGTCATCACGCAATTACACCCCCAACTGAGCGTCAGCCGCCGCGCGGTTTGCAACAACGGAGTGAGCGCGATGATCGGCACGCGGGGGCGTTCGCGAGCGGTCAAAAGCGCGGTGGTACCGCTTTCGGTGAAACAGCAGATCGCCTTGATGTCGGTCGTCTCCGCGATCTCCCGCGCGGCGGCGACGATCGCATCGGCTACGGTTTCACGCTCCGCCCGGCGGCTACTTTCGATGATTTCGGTATAGGTCGGATCAAGCTCCACCTCCGTGGCGACCTTGTCCATGGTCTTGACGGCTTCTTCGGGGAACGCGCCCGCTGCCGATTCCGCGCTCAGCATAACCGCGTCGGTGCCCTCATAGATGGCGGCTGCCACGTCAGAAACCTCCGCCCGCGTGGGCATGGGGCTCTCAATCATGCTTTCCAGCATCTGCGTGGCCACGATCACCGGCTTGCCCGCCGCCCGGCACTTACGCACCAGGCGCTTTTGGATGGGCGGCACGTTTTGCACGGGCAATTCCACGCCCAGATCCCCGCGCGCGACCATGATCCCGTCGGAGGCCGCGAGAATGTCGTCAAAGCGGTCCACCGCGTTGGGCTTTTCGATCTTCGACAGGACGGCCGCGCGGCCTTGCACCAGCATGCGCGCCTCCTCCACGTCAGCGGCGCGCTGCACGAAGCTGAGCGCGATCCAGTCCACGCCAAGCTCCGCCACAAAGGCCAGATCGGCGCGGTCCTTGTCCGACAGCGCGGCCAGCGGCAACTCCACGTCCGGCACGTTCACCCCCTTGCGGTTTGAGATCGTGCCGCCCGCGATCACGGTGCACTGGGCGAAATCCGCGCCGCAGTCCTCTACCCGCAGTCGGATTTTTCCGTCATTGACCAAAAGCGTGGCCCCGGGTGCCAGCGCCGTGAAAATCTCCGGGTGCGGCAGGCACACGCGGGAGGCATCGCCCTCCGCCGGGTCAAGATCGAGCCGGAAGGCCGCGCCATCCTCCAGGTACTCGCTGTCCCCTGCAAAAACGCCCACGCGCAGCTTGGGCCCCTGCAAGTCCGCGAGGATACCAATCGCACCGCCGCAGTCCTGCTCCACCTGCCGGATCATCGCGTGGCGTTCGCGGATTTCCTCATGGCTGCCGTGGCTCATGTTCAGCCGAAACACATCCGCGCCCGCCTCGTGCAGCTTACGGATCATGTCGTAGGTGTCGGAGGCGGGTCCGAGGGTGGCAACGATCTTTACATTGCGCAGGCGTCTCATATGGTGCGACCTCGTTTGATCTTGGCAGGGCGTGACGCGTCGTTAGCGGTAACGAATGCGCATGCCGTAGCTGCCGGGTGCATAAGAGTCAAAGATTTCACAAATATGACCTACTCGCCATATCAGATTGTGGGCGCGGACCGCCCGGGCCGCTGGCTGGTGACCTGCGATCACGCGACCAACACGGTGCCGGAGGCGATCGCGGGCGGCGATCTGGGCCTGCCTGCCGCCGAAATGGCGCGCCACATCGCCTATGACATCGGCGCGGCGGGCGTGGCGCTGGACTTGGCCGAGCGGTTGGACAGCCCCGCGATCCTGTCGAACTTCTCCCGGCTCGTGATCGACCCCAACCGGGACGAGGACGATCCGACCCTGCTGATGAAGCTTTATGACGGCACCTTAATTCCCGCCAACAGGCACGCGGACGCGGCAGAACGGGAGCGTAGGTTGGACCTCTGCTACAGGCCCTATCACGCGGCCTATGCCGAGTTAGCCGCGCGCGAAGGGATTACCATTCTCGCGGTGCATTCCTTTACGCCACAACTGCAGAACCGCCCGCGCAGGCCTTGGCAGATCGGTGTGCTCTATGCCCATGATGATCGCCTCGCGGGGCCCCTAATCCAGAAACTGGCCGCAGAGCCGGACCTGACGGTGGGGGATAATGAACCCTATTCAGGGCACCTGCCCGGTGACGCGGTGGACCAGCACGCGCTGCGCTTTGACCGGCCTAACGTGCTGCTTGAGTTCCGCCAGGACTTGATTTCATCGCCGCCCGATCAAGCCGCCTGGGCAGGCCGCGTCGCACCGATCCTTGAAACTGTGCGCGATGCCGCCAATCTTTGAGCCAAAGGAGACCCTCATGCCGACCCAGACCGAGATCGAACTGCAGGCCGCCGCCTTTCGCCGCTTGCAAAAGCACCTGATGGAAGACCGCACGGATGTGCAGAACATCGACCTGATGAACCTCGCGGGCTTTTGCCGCAACTGCCTGTCGCGCTGGTACGCGGAAGCGGCTGCAGAGAAGGGCATCGAAATCGGCAAGGAAGAGGCGCGCGAGCTCTTTTACGGGATGACCATGGCGGAGTGGAAAGCCAACTATCAGACCGAAGCGACGCAGGCGCAAAAGGACGGGTTTGTGACCGCGTTCAAGGAGAACGTGGGCGGCGACGCAAAGGACTGAGCACCCTTTTCACCCCGCGCGCAGAGTGCTTTCACGGACTACCAGACGGGCAAAGGCGCTCACTGTTTCCAAGTTGGAAACAAAGAATGCCGCGTTTTTACGATGCCTCCGGCGCGCATTAACCTTTCGGTTAATGACTTTTGGGGGACCGCATGTTTGCGCTTTTTGCTCTTCCGGCTCTGATGGGGCTGGCTTTTTTGATCGGTGTTTTTGATGACGATGATGAGGACACCGCGTCGCCTATCTCCCCGGATGATGAGACGCCCGAACCGCTGGTCTCTCCCGACGATGAAGGGATTGAGGTGCCCGCCGATGTGACGGACTATCAGGGCACGCCCGCGGACGAGCAGATCACCTCGCGCGAGGCGGGCGGCACGGTGCGCGGCGGCGGGCCGGATACGTTGGTCGGCAGCGATGCACAGGATGACCTTTACGGGGGCACAGGCCAAGACAGCATCACGGCGGGGGCCGGAAACGATAACGTCTATGGCGGACGCGGGAACGACCTGTTGGATACCGGGCTGGGCAACGACACAGCCGTGGGCGACAGCGGCGATGACGTGATCAACACGCGGGCCGGGGATGACCGTGTCAGCGCAGGGTTCGGAGACGACACGGTCTATGCGGGCGGTGGAAACGATTCGGTTGATGCGTCGTTTGGCGATGATCTGGTGTATCTTGGCTCGGGCGACGATCTTTACTCCGCATACGGGTTTCCAGGTCTCGAAGGGGACGACACAGTGCTTGCGGGCGACGGGAACGATCTGGTGCGCGACAATAACGGCAGCAATATGCTTTCAGGTGAAGCGGGCAATGACACGCTCTTTACTTATGACCCGCTTACCTACAACGGCGAAGCGCGGCTCGGAGAGTCTGATACGGTCCAAGGAGGCACAGGCGACGATCTGATGCAGATCGATGACGGCGATGAGGCAACAGGCGGTGACGGTGCTGACACGTTTGAGGTAAGCGCGCTCAGCGGTCAGGCTGCGGTGCGTATTCTCGATTTCGATCCAGCGACGGACGTTTTGCAATTCGACGATGAACGCTTTGAATCCGTTTCGGGTGAGACCAGCATTACTTTCAACGCCGCGGATAGTACGATCCGGGTGAGCGTCGGGGATCAGCAGATCGCGATCCTGTCAGGTCTGGCCGAAACCGACGTCGATAACATCGAGCTTGTGCTGGTGTCTGCGGCATAGGAAGCGCACCTGCCCAAAACAAAACCCCCGCGGCGCACCGGCCACGGGGGTTCCGAAAATGACAAGGCGTTTCGCCGGGTGCCTTACAGCAGCCCTTCGCGTTGTGCCTTTTTGCGCGCCAGCTTGCGGGCGCGGCGGATCGCTTCTGCCTTCTCGCGTGCACGCTTCTCCGACGGTTTCTCGAAATGTTGCTTAAGCTTCATCTCGCGGAACACGCCTTCGCGCTGCAGCTTCTTCTTCAGGGCGCGGAGCGCCTGATCGACATTGTTGTCGCGAACACTGACCTGCATGTGGTTGTCACCACCTTTCTAGATAGAGTTGCAATGATTTGCAGGAAGTGCGCGTATAGCAACCTAGGTCTCGCTTGTCTAGGCCGCGCCTGCCCATCGAGAGGAATACGAACCCATGCCTGATCCCAAACAGCAGCTTCTGGACGCAGCATTGCCTCATGTGCCCTTTGATGGCTGGTCTGACGCCACATTCCGCGCCGCCATTGCCGACGCCGAAATAGACCCGACCGTCGCGCGCGCGGTCTGTCCGCGTGGCGCGGTCGATCTGGCGGTGGCCTTTCACAAGCGCGGCGATCAGCAGATGCTGGACCGGCTGGCAGAGGAAAACCTGGCCGATATGCGCTACAGTGACCGGGTCGCGCGCGCGCTTGAACTGCGTTTTGAGGTGATCGAAGACAAAGAGGTCGTGCGTCGTGGCACCACGCTGTTCGCGCTGCCACAATATGCCGCGGACGGGGCAAAGCTGATCTGGGGCACCGCGGATGCAATCTGGGTCGCGCTGGGCGACACCTCCGAGGATGGCAATTGGTACACCAAGCGCGCCACCTTGAGCGCGGTTTACTCCAGCACTGTGCTCTATTGGCTGGGGGACAGCAGCGAGGGGGATCAGGACACGGTTGATTTCATCGCCCGCCGGATCGACGGCGTGATGCGGTTTGAAAAGCTCAAAGCGCAGGTGAACGAGAACCCGGTGCTCAGCACGCTCATGACCGGCCCCAATTGGCTGATGAGCCAGATCAAAGCACCTTCCCGCAGCTACCGCGATGATCTGCCGGGCAGCTGGTCCGGCGCGCCCGACTGAAGGGCTTCACCTGACCCGGCGGCGGTGTTAGAGGCGCGCGACGCTTCAAAAAGGCTGCCCCTTGGCCAGTGCACCGCCTGAAATCCTGTTGCAAGACGTGACCTTCGCCCCCGGCGGTGTGACGGTGCTAGACGCTTTGTCGTTGCGGTGCGCGGCGCGGCGCGTGGGCGTAATCGGGCGCAACGGCTCGGGCAAGACATCGCTCGCGCGGGTCATGGCGGGGTTGGTGCCTGCGGACGCAGGACGCGTGCGCGTTGCAGGCGTGGATGTGGCGCGGGACCGCAAGGCGGCGCTGGGCACTGTGGGGATCCTCTTTCAGAACCCCGATCACCAGATCATCTTTCCCACCGTGGAAGAGGAGCTTGCCTTTGGCCTGCGCCAGATGGGCCAGTCGAAGGAGGACGCGGCGGCTGGTGTCGCGGCGGTGCTTGCGCAATTTGGCAAAGCGCATTGGCCCAAGGCTCCCATCGTGGAGCTGTCGCAGGGCCAGCGGCAGCTTGTGTGCCTGATGGCCGTGCTCGCCATGGGGCCCCGGGTAATCATCCTGGATGAACCTTTTGCGGGGCTCGATATCCCCGTGGCGATGCAGCTGGAGCGGGTCCTTGCGGGCCTTGACCAGACGCTTGTGCTGATCACGCACGATCCGGACCGTCTGGCGGGCTACGATCAGGTGATCTGGATTGACGAGGGGCGCGTCGCGCAGCACGGCGCGGCACCTGAGGTGGTGCCCGCGTTCACCGCGCGCATGCAAGCGCTAGGGAGGGGTGATGATCTCTCTGACCTCGCCACTTGAAACCCGCGCCCACGGCTGGCCCGCGGGGGCCAAGCTTGCAGCCCTTTGCGCGGCGACGGTCGTGCTTTTCGTGGCCGAGGCGCTGATCTGGCACTTAGGCTTTCTGACTTTGATGCTGACCGCCTACGCCCTCCCAGGACCCCGTTTCCTGAAAAGCGGGCTTGCCCGGCTCCTTGTGCTTTGGCCCTTCGTGGCGCTTATTCTGGTTTGGCATGTCTTTACCCACTCGACCACCCAAGGCGCGGTGATCGTCCTGCGTCTGATCACCGCCGTTGGCCTCGCGAACTTGGTCACGATGACCACGCGGTTGAGCGATATGATGGCGGTGGTGCGCAAGCTGACAGCACCTTTGCGGCGGCTGGGGATCAACACCCGCGCGATTGAGATCGCGCTGGCCATGGTCATTCGCTTTACGCCGGTGCTGGGCCAAAAGGGCGTGCTGCTGGCGCAGTCCTGGCGCGCACGGGCGCGGCGGCGGGTGGGCTGGCGGATTGTTGTGCCGCTTACGGTGCTGGCGATTGATGACGCGGAACATGTCGCAGAAGCGCTGAAGGCGCGGGGCGGCGTTGCGTCAGGCGCGCATCGTGACGGTTGACGCCGCCACGCGCCCGCTCTAGCGAGCGGGGGCCAGATCAAAGGACCGCCCATGGAACGCTCGCTTACCTTCATCGCTCTTTTCGCCGCTCTGATCGCCGCCTTGGGTCTGATCCCAAAGCTCACGCTGGCCTTTGGCGTGCCGATCACGGCGCAGACGCTGGGTGTGATGCTATGCGGGACTGTTCTTGGCGCGCGGCGCGGGGCGCTGGCGGTGCTGCTTTTTCTGGCCTTGGTCGCCTTGGGCTTGCCGCTCCTTGCCGGGGGCCGCGGTGGCTTGGGCGTCTTTGTGGGTCCGAGCGCGGGCTTTCTGATCGGCTGGCCCGTTGGCGCTTTTGTTACCGGCCTTATCGTAGAGCGGATGCGCAGCTTGCCCCTGGGCCTTGTCGCGGGCGTTGCCTCTGTCGTGGGCGGCATCCTTGTGATCTACGTTTTCGGCGTTGTGGGCATGTCCATCGCGCTTGATAAGTCTCTGCTGGAGGCGACCGCGTTGGTGTCCGCCTTCATCCCGGGGGACTTCATCAAAGCGGTGATCGCGGGCTTTGTCACCGCAGGGCTCGCCCGCGCGCGTCCCGCAAGCCTCTTTTCACGCGCCTAAGAGCAGCGCGGAGCCGATCCCGCCGGCGGAGGCGATGGTGGCCAGCCCGGTGCCGCCCCGACGCCGCAGTTCGTGAAAGAGCCGCACCGTGTTGATCGCGCCGGACGCACCGATGGGATGGCCCCGGGCTAGCGCGCCACCGCCCAGATTGACGCGCGCCGGATCAAGCCTCGCCCCGCGCACGCAAGCGATGGCCTGCACTGCATAGGCCTCCATCACTTCCGCGACGGTGAGATCGCCCGCGCGCAAGCCCGCCGCGTCAAGTACGTCCTCCATCGCCACCAGCGGCGCTAGCCCGGGCTGAAGCGGGTCAGCGCCGCGCGTCGCCCCGCCGATCATCCGCAGCCCATCTGGATGTGCATCGGCCGTGACCACGACGAAGGCCGCGGCGTCCGCCGCAACGGCTGTGTTGGCAGCGGTGATGCTGCCGACGATGGGCTTTGCCCGGCGGGCTGTCTGAGCGGTTAACCGCCTGGCAAACGCGTCGCGGCTTTGCCCTGCCAGAGGGATAACCTCGCCTTCCTGACGCTCTGCCGCCATAGCCTTAGCATGGCTCGCAATGGCCCAATCATCCTGCGCGCTGCGGCTGATGCCCTGCGCCTGTGCAAGCGCTTCCGCCGCCTCTGCCATGTCCGGATCGCGGTCCGGCCAGGGCGTGAAGGGGGCTTGCGCGTAAGGCTCTGGCGCGCGGCCATCCGCAAACGTCCGCAGCCGCATTGGCCTTCTGGAATAGCTTTCAACGCCCCCCGCGACCACCACCCGCGCCGCACCCGAGCTGACCATGGCCCGCGCCAGCAGGATGGCGTCGAGCCCGCCCGCGCACTGCCTGTCGATGCTCAAGCCCGCAACGCACTGCGGCAAACCAGCGGCCAAGGCCGCGCGCCGGGCCGGATTGCCGCCCGCGCCCAGAGCATTGCTGAGGATCAGCTCGTCCACCTGGCACGGGTCAACCCCGGCGCGCGCGATCACCGATTGGATCACGGGCGCGGCAAGCTCTTCGATGCTCAGCGCGGCAAACCCACCGTCCCGCGGCATCACCGCGCTGCGGCAGGCGGCGGTGATATAGGCGTTCACGTCCCGCCCTCCCACCAGCGCTCCAGCTTTGCCAGGTCGGTCTTCCCTGAGGCGAGCAACGGCAGCCGGGGGTGAAACGCCACCCGCCTTGGTGTCGCCGCAGCGCCCAGGGCCGCCTTGCAGGCGCGGCGCATCTCAGCCGCCAAATCATCATCGCGTGGACCTTCCAGCACCAGAACGAGGGAGCGCCCCCGCACCGCATCAAGCGGGGAGAGCACCGCGCAGGCCCGCCCGCCCAACTGCTTGCTCACAAAGGCCTCCACTGCCTCGGGAGAGACCAGCTGATCGGCAACCGACACCATCCGCCCCTTGCGGCCCGTGATGAAAAGCTGCCCCTGCGCGTCCATGCGCCCCAATTCTCCGACGCTCAGAAAACCGTCTTTCCAGCGTGTATCCCCCGCCGCGCCGCTCACATAGCGGTCAAAGAGGTAGCGGCTGCGCACCCAAACCTCGCCGGCATCCACCTCGATCTCAACACCCGGATAAGCGCGCCCGACACTGCCCGCTGGCGTTTGCGCGTCCGAAAGCGTGATAAAACTCGTCTCTGCAGCACCATAAAACACGCGGATATCCGCGCCGGGGCAGAGTTTTCTCACCGCGCTGCGGGTGCCCTCATCAAGCGCCCCACCCCCGCAGAGGATCAGCGACACGCCTGGCAAAGCGGCAGGTTTCGCTCTTTTTGCCAAAAGCCGCAGCTGCATGGGCGTGGCGTAGATCATGCTGATCTCATGATCCGCGATCAGCCGTCTCTGGGTGCTGGGGCGCAACCCGTCAAGCGCATGAACCCGCAGCCCCAAGTGCAGCCCCTCAAGCACACCGTAAAGCGCGAGCGAATGGCTGATCCGCCCCAGAACCGCCACCCCGCGACCGGGTTTCAACTCAAAAAGAGCAACATTGACCTCAAACGTACGGGTCCATGATCGCTGGCTTCGCAACATCGTCTTTGGTGCGCCAGAACTGCCGCCACTCAACGTCAAAAATGCACCTTCCGGCGCGCTTACGTCCGGCGGCAGGTGCGTCTCACAAGCACAAAAGGGTCGTTCAGTTTGAACCGCATCGGCGATCTGTGCCAGCGCACTGTGCGTTTCCTTGACGCCGATCTCCAGAAACCCCGTCCCCCCCGCTGCCTTGGGCGATACCACCTCAGCGCCGGCAAAAAGCCGCGCATCCGGGTGCCAGGAAAAAACGCCATCATCCACCATGGCGGACCGTTAGCAAATCCGCCCCTGCCGCCCAAGCCTGCAAATTTGCTCTGTCCGCCCCGCAGCGCCCGCCCTATGCTGGCGCAAATGAGTGGGAGGCCTGCCATGTCAGACACAATGCGCGCGGTGGAGATCACCAAACCCGGCGGTCCAGAAGTGCTTGAGATGACAGAACGGCCCATCCCCCAGCCGGGCCATGGGCAAGTCGTCATCAAGGTGGCCTTTGCCGGGGTCAACCGCCCCGATGCGCTGCAACGCGCGGGCCTCTACGCCCCGCCGCCGACGGCGAGCGATCTTCCAGGGCTCGAAGCCTCGGGCGAGGTGGTGGCACTGGGCCCTGGCGTTGCGGGCCTGGCGTTGGGCGACAAGGTTTGCGCGCTGCTGCCGGGTGGCGGCTATGCCGAATACGTGGCAACCTCCGCCGCCCACTGCCTGCCGGTGCCAACAGGCATGACGCTCAAAGAAGCGGCCTGCCTGCCAGAGACGTTTTTCACCGTTTGGAGCAATGTCTTCATGCGCGGCGGCCTCAAAGGGGGTGAACGTATCCTCATTCACGGCGGGTCTTCGGGCATCGGCACCACCGCGATCCAACTGGCGCAGCACTTCGGCGCGCGGGTCTTCGTGACCGCCGGATCGGCGGAGAAATGCGCAGCGTGTCAGGACCTTGGCGCGGAGATCGCCATCAACTACCGCGATGCCGATTTCGTGGATGTCATGCGCGCGCAGGGCGGCGCGGACCTCATCCTCGACATGGTGGGCGGCGATTACATCGCGCGCAACCTCAAGGCGCTGGCCGAGGACGGCCGGCTCGTGCAGATCGCCTTTCTGCAAGGGCCAAAGGTAGAAGTGAACTTCGCCCAGCTGATGACCCGCCGCCTGACCATGACCGGCTCCACCCTGCGCCCGCAAAGCGATCTGGCAAAGGCCCGCATCGCGCAGGAGTTGCGCGAAGCCGTCTGGCCGCTTCTGAACAAGGGCCGCATCGCCCCCGTAATGGACAGCACCTTCCCTCTCAGTGAGGCCAGTGCCGCCCACGCGCGCATGGAAAGCAGCGGACACATCGGAAAGATCGTTCTCGACGTCAGCGGCTGAACGCCACCTTTCCCTTTTTTCTGGCTAAAAATATCCAAATCCCAAAGGCGAGGCCGGGCGCACCACCCGCAGGTCTCACCGAAGCGGCGTAAAAAGCGCATTGTCCATCCGGCAATCGCGCACCACATCTTGCCCGCAAGGCACCGGCTCCAACGCACGCGACAGGCAAATACGCGCCTCCTGAATGTGACGGTCGCGGCACGTGATGGTAATCCCATCAGGCTCCAGCCCCGGATTGTCTTTCAAAAACGCCTCCTCCACCACCGATGCCGGCAGCCTTACCGCGCGGTCGAGCTTGCGAAAAATCTCTGGCCGCACAACCTTGGCGTAAGCCTCGCGCGACAGCGCATAATAAGCGCGTGCAGACAGCCCCGTGCACACCCCGTGTTTGCGCCACTGATGCCAGGCCAGACCGCTGGTGCCCATGATATCGGCCATGTCGCGGGTCATAGCGCGTGAGGGCGGGCGCTCAACTGTCGGGCAAAACGACGGATAGCCGCGATGAAATTGCGGCCAGAGCCCGTGCAGGATCCAACCATGATCCACCTCGCATTGCGGCGAGCCCCGCGCGTCCCCTTCCAGTGCGCACCAATTTGGCGACCAGCTCAGCGCCATCACGTAGTAATCGAACGCCCCCGCCTTCTCGCCCTCCGCACGGGCGGTGGCAGACACAGCGATGAGCACCCAGAGGGTTGCGAAGAGCAAGCGCATTGAGGGCTTTCCTTATAGCTTTTCCCGCACTATAAGCGCGCCAAGTTCCCCGACAACGGAAACCGTCCCACCCCGGGAAAGCCCTTTCAGGCGACGGGGAAGGTGCGCCCAAAGGAGATGAGACATGGCAAAACCGATCATGGCAAAGGCCACCGCCGTCTGGCTGGTGGACAACACCACCATCAGCTTCAAGCAGATCGCCGATTTCACCGAAATGCATGAACTTGAAGTGCAGGGCATCGCCGACGGCGACGTGGCCGCGGGCGTCAAAGGGTTTGACCCGATCGCCAATAACCAGCTGACCCAGGAAGAGATCGACGCGGCGGAGAAATCGCCCACTCACAAGCTCAAGCTGAAATTCAATGCCGCCGCCCAGGGTGAGGAAAAGCGTCGCGGCCCGCGCTACACGCCACTGTCCAAGCGCCAGGACCGGCCCGCCTCCATCCTCTGGCTGGTGAAATTCCACCCGGAATTGACGGACGGCCAGATCTCCAAGCTGGTGGGCACCACAAAGCCCACAATCCAAGCCATACGGGACCGTACGCACTGGAACATCTCCAACATCCAGCCCATCGACCCGGTTGCCCTTGGGCTTTGCAAACAGTCAGAGCTTGATGCCGTAGTGCAAAAGGCCGCCGCCAAAAAGGCCAAGGAAGGCGAGGTGATGTCCGATGACGAGCGCCGCAAGCTGGTCAGCACCGAGCAGAGCCTCGGCATGGAAGCCGAGCCCAAGATCCCCACCGCAATTGAGGGGCTGGAAACCTTTACGCTGTCAGGCAGCGACGACGATGACGAAGACAGCAAGAGCGACAGCGATTACGCCGATGCCGACAGCTTCTTTTCTCTACCCGACACCGATGATCAGCCCGATCTTGAAGAAGACCCGACGGATAAAGAAAAGTCCTGACGGACGCGCATTCTCTTACTTTGATACCCAGGCCCGGAACGCGTTCAGGGTCTGATTTGTTTGGCTGTTCTAAAACACTACTAAAGGAACGCTGGCGGTGCTCGCCTTGACCACGTCCCTCTGGGTTCTCACCGGTGTTCTGGCCCTAGCCACACTCATCTCCTTTTCCAAACGCAAGCTTGGCGTCGTGCGCGGGTTTGATTTTCCGCGCCAGCAATTCCTGATGATGGCACTCCCGCTCGCGGCGATCTTTGCTCTGCTGCAACCGGGCGCTTACTGGCAGTATGGCCTTGGCGTTCTGGGCGCGGTCATCGCGGTGCAGGCGTTCTTCATCATCAAATTCACGCCGCTCTGGTCGCGCCAATCCGTCGCCGCTGACGCGCGGCAACGGGCGCGCACCGAACAGCACGTCAGCTTGCTGACCTGCAACGTCAAGAAATCCAACCGCCAGTATCACCGCCTGATCGCCCTCATCCGCGACCGGGAACCCGACGTGGTAATGGCCATTGAGACGGACGCGGACTGGATCGACGCGCTCAAAGACGGGCTTGCCCGCAGCTACCCGCACTGGATCGAGGTGCCGCAGGACAATGGCTATGGCCTTTGCCTGTTTTCCCGCCTCGCGCTCCGCCATTGGGACGTAAGAGAATTGATCACGCGCAAGGTCCCTTCGATCCGTACCAGCGTGATCCTGCGCGGTGGCCGCCCGTTCCGGCTTTATGTCGTGCACCCCGAACCGCCGTCTTATGAACAGGACACGCTGGGCCGCGACAGCGAACTGGCCATGGTGGGGCTGGAGGCGAAGAAGGACCCGCTGCCCACCGTGGTGTCCGGGGACTTGAACGATGTCGCCTGGTCCACCACCACCCGCCGCTTCCAGCGCCTGTCAAAGCTGCTTGATCCCCGGGTGGGCCGGGGATTTTACAATACCTTCAGCGCGACGATGCCCTGGATGCGCTGGCCGCTCGATCACCTCTTTCACGACGCGCGCTTTCGGTTGGTGGAGATGGCGCGCGAGCGCAAGGTTGGATCGGATCACTTTCCCATGTGGTTCGTGCTGTGCCTGGCCGACAGCGATGCGATCAACAGCGACCCGGGCATGGCCGAGCCGGGCGAGGTCATGCAGGCCAAGCGCGAGATTGTGGCGCAGCGGCGAAAGGACCGTGACCCCATCGGCGAAGACTGGGAAAACGAAGATATCTGAGCGCCGCGACAGGCGCACCTGATGCAGCCGGACCACAGTTTGAACCGCCCGCGAAAAACGAAAAATCCAGCGCGCATTTCGCTTTCCACGAATCCTGGAATGCTCTAATTGGCCTGTTCAGACGCCAACGCACGCGCCTCTGGCCGGTCCGCCATATCGGGCTGACCCTGCGCTTATGCAGCGACGGTAACGTCTCTTGAAATGACTTTCAGGCCGCATCTGTGGACCTGATCTGCTCTTTGGAGATGACCATGAACGCCATGCTTGACCGCGGCTTGCACGCCGCTGCCCCTATCCCGACCGATCCCGCCGCCGCCTACATCGCGGCCAACAGTTTTGACCGCCCCACGCTCGTGATCAGCCGTGCCCGTGTGGCGGAGAAGTATGACGCGCTTTCCGCAGGCCTTGGTCGCGCGCGCATCCACTACGCCGTGAAGGCGAACCCCGCGCCAGAGATCATCCGCCTGCTGGTGCGCAAGAGATCGGGGTTTGACGCCGCCTCCCGCGGGGAGATCGAGCTTTGCCTCAGCCAGGGTGCCCGTGCGGCGGACATCTCTTTTGGCAACACCGTCAAACGCGCCGCCGACATCGCCTTTGCGCATGCGGCGGGCGTGACGCTCTTCGCCGCCGATAGTGAAGCGGAGCTTGAAAAGATCGCAGCCCATGCGCCTGGCGCGCGGGTCTACATCCGGCTGATCGTCACCTCATCGCTGGCGGATTGGCCGCTCAGCCGCAAATTCGGCTGTGCCGCCTCCAGCTTGCCGGGTCTGCTTGACCACGCGCAGGCGCTGGGTCTGGTCCCCTATGGTCTGTCTTTCCACGTGGGCTCGCAAACCCGCAAGGCCGCATTCTGGGAGCCGGTGCTGGACCATGTGGCAGGTCTCTGGCACGCGGCCCGCGCGGCAGGCCACAACCTGCAACTTTTGAGCCTGGGCGGTGGTTTCCCCGCGTTCTATGGTGAAACAGTGGAGCGCCCGCGCGCCTATGCCGCTGCCGTCATCAGCGCTGTTGCCGCGCGCTTTGGCCATGTGCCGCATCTGATGGCGGAGCCCGGTCGCGCGCTGATGGCGGAGGCCGGTCACATTGCCGCTGAGGTGCCGCTGGTCGCGCGCAAGTCCGAGGATGATCTGCACCGCTGGGTTTACCTGGATATCGGGCGGTTCTCTGGTCTGGCCGAGACCGAGGGCGAGGCGATCCGCTATCAGT
>JBCCPS010000008.1:0-65834 GCA_039024775.1 Pseudomonadota bacterium | reverse complement strand
GGCCCCTACACGGCGGCGGCCGTCTCTGCCATCGCCTTTGATCTGCCGGAGACGGTGCTTGACGGCAATGTGGAGCGCGTGATGGCGCGACTCTTTGACATCCACACGCCGCTGCCGGGCGCCAAGCCTGACCTGATTGCGCGCGCGCAGGCCCTGACGCCAGGGATACGACCCGGCGACTATGCCCAGGCGGTTATGGATTTGGGTGCCACGATCTGCACGCCCAAAAACCCTGCCTGCGGTATCTGCCCGGTGAATTCGGTCTGTCGCGCGCGGGCCGAGGGCACTGCTGCGCAGCTGCCCAAGAAGACGCCGAAGAAGCCAAAGCCCACGCGGCATGGCGTTGTCTATCTCGCCCGCCGCGCGGATGGCGCATGGCTGCTTGAGACGCGTCCTGAAAAGGGATTGTTGGGCGGCATGCTGGGATGGCCAGGCTCTGATTGGGTGGATGTGTCAGAGGCGACAGCACCTTCGGCACCGCCTGTAGAAGCGGATTGGCAGGAATTGAGTGGCGAGGTGCGCCATACTTTCACGCATTTCCATCTGGTCTTGAAGGTCATGGTCGCTGAGGTGAGCGATACTGCCGCGCCGACCTCGGGCCGCTTCATGACCGGGGCGGAATTCGGCCCCAGCGACCTGCCCACGGTGATGCGCAAAGCCTTCGATCTTGCGCGGAAATAGCGCAGCGTCGCGCCTTTGTTGCGCCGTAATTCCGAGGTATCCTCCGCGCAAAACAGCCCGAGGTAGCCATGAACACGCAAACGATTTCCCGCAGTGAAGTGTCGCGCCTATCGCGCGCCGCGCCCTTCTGGCTGTCGCTTGCGCTCATCCCGCTGGCCTGGACGGCTGCGTTCACTGGCGGCTGGGTGATCGCATTGCTGCCGCTGGTCACCTGGTTCCTGTTCTCGCTCCTGGATGCAGCGCTTGGCCTCAACCTCGAAAACGCAGACCTCGATGCGACCGAGGAGGATCTTTTCTGGTACCGGATGGTCACCTTGGCATGGATGCCTTTGCAGGCGATCACGCTCTTTGGCCTCCTGTGGTATGTGCCCCAGGCCGAACACCTCAGCACGCTGGAGCGTGTGGGCCTTTTCTTTGGCGTGGGCGTGCTGACCGGCACCATCGGGATCAACTATTCCCACGAACTGATGCATCAGAAGAACCGGATCGAACGCTGGTGGGCGGATATCCTTTTGGCGATGGTGCTCTATTCGCACTTCCGGTCCGAACACTTGTTGGTGCATCACCGCTTTGTCGCCACGCCGCGCGATCCGGTGACCGCGCGGTACAACGAAGGGTTCCACCGCTACTACCCTCGTGTCCTACGCGAATGCCTCGTCTCCGCCTTCAAGGCCGAGCGTGACATGCTCAAACGCAAACGGAAATCCTGGACGGACCGGTCCAACCCCTTCTGGCGCTACTGGGCGCTCCAGGGCGGTTTCATGGCGCTGGCGCTGGTCCTTGGCGGCTGGTCGGGCCTTGCGCTGTTCCTCGTGCAGGCAGGCACGGCAATCTGGCAGTTGGAGCTGGTCAACTACATCGAACACTACGGGCTCACACGCCGCCATTTGGGCGACGGGCGCTATGAGGGCGTCAAGCCGCACCATTCCTGGAACGCTGCGCACAAGGCGTCGAACTGGCTGCTGATCAACCTGCAGCGCCACTCGGATCACCATTTCAAGCCCGACCGACGCTTCCCCGTGCTGCAAAACTACGGTCCCGACGAGGCACCGCAACTGCCCTATGGCTATCCGATCATGACGGTGGCGGCGATGATGCCGCCTGTCTGGCGGCGGCTGATGAACCCTCGGGTGCGGGACTGGCGCCGGCAGCACTACCCCGACATCACCGAATGGTCGGACTACAACAAGCAGACCACGCCGATGCCGGCGTAAGCGATACGCAATCTTAAACTTATGCTGCGATTGCTGCCCGCTCACGTCTGGATGAGGGGTCATGATCCGCACCGTGTCTCAAATCTCACCGAGAAACCTTGCGCATTGCCTGATCATCGAGGACAGCGCGTTTGACAGTCAGAAAATGTCGCGCGTTGTCGACAAGGTCGTCAAAGGCTGCCCCGTGCGCGTCGCCACCAGCCTGCGAGAAGCCCGCAAGATGTTGTCAGAGGCCGCGCCCGCCTTCATCCTGTTAGACAACAACCTGCCCGATGGCAAAGGTGCCGACTTCGCCCGAGAGCTTGCGGCGAACGCGCGTCTCGCCCACATCCCCGTGGTGCTGATCAGCGATTGGCCATCGCCTTTCATGTGGGAAAAGGCGGCCTCCGCCGGAGTGTTGCATGTGGTGGACAAGTCGGATTTCGACGCGCGCTATGTGCATGCCGCCGTGCGCACCGCGCGAGAGCGGCGCGGGCGATTGAACTGACAGGACGTGGAACTGGCGCGCTGAAACGCCCGCAGTTGGAAAGTCTGTTCCCTGGATCAGGCGCGGAAACAAGGGCGTAGCCCGCCGCGCCATCGCCTGTCCGCCCCACCGGGCAGGCGATTGGGCTACGCTTGGCCAGTCATAGATTGGTCGCGCCAAAGTGGCCGAGATAAAACGCCAGGGAACACAAGTTGCTTCGCCTCCCCGCGGACAGGCGACGGCGCGGCTTGCGTTTCGCTTCTCTTCAAACGTCCGCTTTGTCCGCAAAGCGGCTATTCCGGAACGCAAAAAAAGACCCCGCGACAAGCGCGGGGTCAAGGTGAGTGCCTTTTATGAGGCGGTCCCCCTTGGGGAGGAGGCCGCAGGCACCGGCGGTGTCTCTTGAAAGTCTAGTTGGCCATCTCGGCCCGTATCTGTTGGCGCAAGATGTCGATGGGCACTTTCTTGCCCTCCCGCTTGAAGCACCAGTAGGTCCATCCGTTGCAAGACGGCGCGCCCTCGCAGGCGGCGCCCACCTGGTGGATCGATCCCCTGGCATCCGCCCCGATGAGCGAGCCATCGGCACGCACCTTGGCCTTGTGCCGACCGTTCATCGAATAAAGCTCTTCGCCCGGGCGCAGCATGCCGCGTTCGACCAGCTGGCCAAAGGGCACCCGCGGCTCCGCCCGCTTGGACGCGGTGGTCTGCAACGCCTCCCGGTCAAAGCGGCGCACCCGCGCGATGCGTTTGGCTGCGACCTCGCGATAGGTCGCTTCCCGCTCGATCCCGATAAAATCGCGGCCCAGCATCTTGGCCACCGCCCCCGTGGTGCCCGTGCCAAAGAAAGGGTCCAGCACCACGTCGCCCGGGTTCGTTGCGCCGACCAGCACCCGGTGCAGCAGAGCCTCGGGCTTTTGCGTCGGATGCGCCTTGCCGCCTTGCGCGTCCTTCAACCGCTCATGCCCCGTGCAAATCGGCAGCACCCAGTCGGAGCGCATTTGAATGCCCTCATTCAGCGCCTTTAGCGCCTCATAATTGAACGTGTACTTCGCAGCCTCATCCCGGCCCGCCCAGATCATCGTCTCATGCGCATTTGTGAACCGCTTGCCGCGGAAGTTCGGCATCGGGTTCGATTTGCGCCAGACAACGTCGTTCAGGATCCAGAAACCCAGATTCTGAAGCTCAGCGCCAACGCGGAAAATGTTGTGATAACTGCCAATGACCCAAACCGCGCCATTGGGTTTGAGCAGGCGGCGCGCCGCCTTGAGCCAGTTCTTCGTGAAGGTGTCATAAGCTTTGAAACTGTCGAATTGATCCCAGGCATCGTCCACCGCATCCACGCGTGAATTGTCCGGGCGGTGCAGATCACCGCGCAGCTGCAGATTGTAGGGTGGATCCGCAAAGATCAGATCGACGCTACCCGCGGGCAAGTCGTTCATCACCTCTATGCAATCCCCCGCAAGGATATCGTTCAAGGGAAGCGCTTTCGCGCCCTTTGTCGTCGTCATGCGTCTGCCTCTGTCCCCGGCGCTTGTGCGCTCATTGGTTGCAGGCCAGTCTGAGTCAGCAAGAGTAACGGGTCAATTTCTTTTTTGATTCAATGTGTTGAGAAAAAACCTTGTCACAACATCTTGTGGACGGGCTTAAATGACCGTCTATGATGTGGGGTCGGACC
Organism: Pseudomonadota bacterium; assembly: GCA_039024775.1. Classification (GTDB taxonomy): domain Bacteria; phylum Pseudomonadota; class Alphaproteobacteria; order Rhodobacterales; family Rhodobacteraceae; genus Sulfitobacter. The sequence continues at coordinate 61,798 of JBCCPS010000008.1, read as the reverse complement.
GAGATTTTGAAGCGCCGCGATGTGGCTTTTTGATCCGTATCCCGCGTTCGTTTCCCAGCCATATCCGGGGTGCTGTTGCGCAAGGGACAACATGACACAATCCCGACAGATTTTGGCCACAATTGAGGCCGCTGAAATCGACACAGAACGCCCGTCACCTTTGACAATTGCCTCCCCCGGGAGCGTCAGATCGGCCGGCAGCATGTTGCCATCGATCAGCGCATAATCGGCCGGAGCCTTGAGCCCCGCCAGCGCCCGGCACATCGCCAGGTGAGAGGCGCGCAGGATGTTGAGCGCATCGATCTCCGCCACGCTGGCATGGGCGATGGAGACCTCCGCCACCTCCATGATCTGCGCATTGAGGGCCAAGCGCCGCGCCTGTGTCAGCTTTTTGGAATCGTTGAGCCCCTAAGGGATGCGCGCGGGGTCGAGCACGACCGCCGCCGCCGTCACCGGACCGGCCAGCGGCCCGCGCCCTACCTCATCCACGCCCGCAACGCGGGCAAAGCCCCTCGCCCGTGCCGCCGTTTCAAAGGAGAAGTCAGGACCCATACCCCCTGATGGGTAAAACCGCCCCGAACCGCAAGATCCGGGGCGCACACGCGTTACACACCTGCTCGTTTGTAAAAGGAGAGGAAGGGATGCCCGAACACCCCTCCCTCCCAGGCACCCGGGCGCGGGGGTGCGCCCGGGGAAGGCCGCGGTTTAGCCGCGTGCCAGACGGTAGCCCGCATTGCGCAGGCACCGAGCCTCGTAGATGTAGCGCGGCCCGTTGCGGCCCCGCAGCTCCACCGTGCAGTGCTGCGGCAGGCGGTGGGCAAAGCGATAGTTGTTGCGCAGGCAACGCTCGCCAAACCCGCGATAGACGCCCCGGCGGCTCTCAAACCGGCGCAGGCAATGGCCCGGCAGCAGCTTGCGGTCGCGCTTGACGCGCCGGGGCAGCGGCTTGGGTTCCATTGGACGGTCCGGCACCACGCGGGTAACCTTGCGATCATCCTTTTTCTTGCGGTCGGAAATGACCTTTCCGATGATCGCCACGCCCAGGATGGCGGCAAGAGCGCGGGCGACGTCTTCGTCGTCTGCCTTTGCGGGGGCCGCGCTGAACGCGGTGAGCGCGACGGAGGCTGCGGCGATAAGAGCGATAAATCTGGATGACATAGGGCAGGTCCTTTCCTTGGGGAGCTTGCGGTTTTGTGCTGTGCCCTCAACCTGGCCGCACCCCGCCCAGACAGGCAATAACAGGCCCCTGTTATCGGATATCAACGCACGTCCAGCCCCACGGATATTGAATATCATCCTGAAAAGGCGCAGGATTATTCCATGAAGAACATCGTCCACATCGCTATGCTCGTAGCACTTTTGGCCCTTGCGCTGCCTGCGCAGGCAGCGGGTTGCTACGCCGATTACAAGGCAAAGCAGGACAATCCGCTACGCCTGCACTACGGTGTGGCGCAGATCATCGGGCCTTGCACCACCAGCTCTGCCCGCCAGCAGTTGGCGGGGCGGCTGGCGGCCCAGGGTTGGACGCTCCTGAATGTGGTGTCTGTCTTCGGGGAAGAAGGGCTGGCCCAGAGGAGAGAGAGTGCAGGACCAAACTACCTCCGCTTCTGACATGCGCCGCGCCGGCGGGCGCTTTGTCGGCGGTGGCCTCGCCGCCATCGCGCTGGTGCTGATTTTGGGTGCGGGCGTGCTCTATTGGACGCTGCCCAATGCCAATACCTTCAATGCCCAGGTGGAACGCATCTTTGTCGAGAACGATGATTTGACCTCCGGCTCTGAGATTAAGCTCTTGGAAATCCTCGCCCAGTCGGGCACCGCCTTTTCCGAAACGCTGGCAAGCTACCGGATGGTGATCTTTGTGCTGCTGGTCTTTGCCAGCGCCATGCTGATCGCGGCACTAGTGTTTTTGATCATGCTGATCAGCTTCAACCGCCGCATGGCGCAGATCGAACGGGCGGGCATCCAGGTCAGCTCGCTCCTGATCAGTCGGGAAGAGAATACCGTTTACCTCAACAACCTGGGCTTCAAGCTGACCGATGCGGCGATGGAGACGATGTCGGTGCTGGCGGAGGCGCGGATGGATGACGATGTGCTCTCGGGCTCCGAGATCGAAGGCATGATATCGGGCCGCAACGCTGCCGACTGCGAAGAGGCCGCGGGCGCCACGCGCATCAAACGACTGCGCGACACGCTGGGCAATCAGATCGTGGCGGAACTCCTGGTCAAGAACATCGCGCGCCGGGGCTACATGCTGGCCATCGACAAGGATGTGATCAAGGTCATCTGAGCGCACCGCTCTACGGCCTGTGGACATTCAGCCCGGTTGTCCCGTTTCAGTCCAAAATTGCTCAGTTCTAGGCATCTAAGCGCAGGACTAACGGGTTAGTTCAAGCTTAGATAACGACGGACTGGGCAATTTTGGCGAAACCCTGAAAGGGCGCAGCCCATTTTGCCCCATCCTGCGTTAAATTGCACTTCCGATGAACCACATCGTCGCGGGCAATTCGCCTTGTATGCGGCAAATTGGGTCTCGCGCGGGACGGCTGGGCTGAGTGTCCACAGGCCCTAGTCAAGGGCACGGCATCCTGTCTAGTCTGGCTCGACATAAGCGCCAAGGACCCCGCCCATGCCCGCACCTAAAAATCCGCTGAAACAAGCCCTCAAGGAGGGCAAGACCACATTTGGCTGTTGGCTCTGCCTGGGCGATACCTATGCTGCGGATATCATGGGCCGCGCGGGCTTTGACTGGCTGCTCATCGACGCCGAACATGCGCCAAATGATATCCGGTCGATCACCGCGCAACTGCAGGTGCTGGCGGGCCATGACGTGCACGCGGCGGTGCGGGTGCCGGTGGGGCAAACCTACATTCTCAAGCAAGTGCTCGATGCCGGGGCGCAGACCGTGATCGTACCCATGGTCGAAAGCGCAGCCCAGGCAAGCCAGCTGGTGCGCGATGTCACCTATCCACCCAAAGGGGATCGCGGCGTCGCCTATGCAGTCGTGCGCGCAGGCGGCTTTGGCGATATCCCCGACTACGGCACCACGGCGGATGATGAAATCTGCCTCATCGTACAGGTGGAAAACCGCGCCGGGCTGGCCGCGCTGGATGAGATCCTCGCGCTCGACGGCATCGACGGCGTTTTCATCGGCCCCGCCGATCTGGCCGCGGATCTGGGCTACATGGGCGACCTGGGACACCCAGAGGTGCAAGCCACCATCATGGACGCGATCACACGCATCCGCGCGGCAGGCAAAGCGCCGGGCTTTCTTTCCGGGGATGAGGCGATGCTGGAGGCCGCTATCGCGGCAGGCGCGCAGGTGCTGGCCGTTGGCGTGGATGCGCTGATCCTCGGCCAGACAAGTGCTGCCATCGCCGCAAAGTGGACCGCCACGCGGACGTGACGCCCGGCATTGTGACCTTGACGCTGGCTTATGTGCTAAGCCAGTTCTTTCGCGCTTTCCTTGCCGTGCTGACCCCCGTGCTGGGGCGCGATCTGGGCGTTACACCCGATGATCTGGCGCGCGCCTCTGGCCTGTGGTTTCTCACCTTCGCAATCATGCAGATCCCCATCGGCTGGGCGCTCGACACCCTTGGGCCGCGCCGCACAGCGGGCTGGCTCCTGCTGGTGGGCGGGGGTGGCGGCGCGACCCTCTTCGCGCTTGGCACGACAGCGCTGCATATCGACATTGCGATGGCGCTCATCGGGGTGGGCTGCGCCCCGGTGCTGATGGCCTCCTACTACATCTTCGCGCGTGATTTTCGGCCCGCACGCTTTGCAGCGCTTGCATCGCTGATTGTGGGCATTGGCTCCTTGGGCAATCTCGTGGCCGCGTATCCAACCGCCTGGGCGGCGGAGCAGCTTGGCTGGCGCGGAACGCTCTGGGGCTTGAGCGCGATCACCAGCCTCATCGCGCTGGCCACGCTCACGCTTGTCCGCGACCCCGTCAAAGCCCATGCCGAGGCGACGGGATCGCTGATCGAACTGCTTCGGCTGCGGGTGCTCTGGCTGATCTACCCTCTGATCTTTGTCAGCTACGCGATGCCCGGTGCCGTGCGCGGGTTGTGGATCGGGCCATACCTGTCGGAGGTCTTTGACGCCAGCGTCGCGCAGATCGGCACCGCAACGCTTTGCATGGGGCTGGCGATGGTGGCCGGCGTGCTGGCCTATGGACCCGCCGACCGGCGCGCGGCCTCTCGCAAGTCGCTTATAATCGCGGGGACAGGCCTCACGCTGGGATGTGCCGCGCTGCTAATCGCGCTGCCGGGTCAGGGGCTCTGGCTCTCGGTTGCGCTGATGTGCGGGGTGGGCTTTTTCGGGGCCACCTACCCCGTGCTCATCGCTCATGGTCGCAGCTTTCTACCGCAACATCTGATTGGGCGCGGGGTCACACTGCTCAATCTTTGCGCCATAGGCGGGGTCGGGCTGCTGCAGATGGCTTCGGGCCGGCTTTTTGCCGCCACAGCAGGTGCGGGCGCTGCCCCGCTGGAGGCTTACCGCGCGGTCTTCCTCCTGCTTGCGGTCTGCCTCGCTATGGGGCTCCTGCTGTACCTCTTCAGCCGCGACAGCGCAAAAGCCTGACCTCCCCCTTTCGCTTTTGGCCTGTTGGGCGTAAAGCGCGGGCACCAACCCTGCACAAATGGAGAAGTCAAATGGGGTATCGCGTCGTCGTCGTAGGCGCCACCGGCAATGTGGGCCGCGAAATGCTGAACATCCTGGCGGAACGCCAGTTTCCAGTGGACGAGATCGTGGCGCTGGCCAGCCGCCGCTCGCTCGGCACGGAAGTCAGCTTTGGCGACGAGACGCTCAAATGCAAAGACCTCGATACATTCGATTTTGCCGGCTGGGACATGTCGCTCTGGGCCGTAGGCTCGGACGCGACCAAGAAATACGCTCCCGCCGCCGCCAAGGCAGGCTGCACGGTGATCGATAACTCTTCGCTTTATCGCTATGATCCCGAGATTCCCCTGATCGTGCCGGAGGTGAACCCACAGGCGATCCACGAGGTGGGCAAAAAGAACATCATCGCCAACCCCAACTGCTCCACCGCGCAGATGGTCGTAGCGTTAAAGCCCCTGCACGACCGCGCCAAGATCACGCGCGTGGTGGTATCCACCTATCAATCCGTCTCTGGCGCGGGCAAGGACGGGATGGATGAGCTGTGGGACCAGACCAAGGCGGTTTACAATCCGACCGATGACATCAAGGTCAAGAAGTTCCAAAAGCAGATCGCCTTCAACGTGATCCCGCATATCGACGTCTTCATGGGGGACGGCTCTACCAAGGAAGAGTGGAAGATGGTGGCGGAGACCAAGAAGATCGTGGACCCGTCGATCAAGGTCACGGCCACCTGCGTGCGGGTGCCCGTTTTCGTGGGCCACTCGGAGGCCGTGAACATCGAATTCGAAGAATTCCTCGACGAGGAGGAGGCCCGCGACATCCTGCGCGAAGCGCCGGGCCTGATGGTGATCGACAAGCGCGAGGACGGCGGCTACGTCACGCCGATAGAATGCGTGGGCGATTTCGCGACCTTCATCAGCCGCATCCGCCAGGACAGCACGATTGAGAACGGCCTGAACCTGTGGTGCGTGAGTGACAACCTGCGCAAAGGTGCCGCGCTCAATGCCGTACAGATCGCGGAGCTTTTGGGCCGTGAGGTGCTCAAGAAGGGCTGACCTGTGAGCGGAAGCGGTCTTTTGCGAAAGGTCGCTTTCGATTTCTCAAGCCTCCAACCCGGAACCTAAAATACCTACAAAGGCCGTTCATGCGGGTGATGCAAATGCGCCGCCCGTCTTGCTGAAAACACGCCTTTGGCGCGGTGGTACGGCGCAGCGGGGAAGTGCCTGTTGGGCAGAAGCTTTGAATAAAGGGATGTGTCGCAAGCTTGGGGGTAGATACGATAGGGAAGCTGCCTGGTGGCGGAGCGCTGCGGATCAGAACCGCTCTATCACGTCAAAGTCGTCTTCCAGCACATCTTCTGACGCCCTTCGCCCGCACGCCAGCGGATGGCCGGGCCTATGCCCGCCAAAGCGGCGTACCAGCACCCGATAGCGGCATCCGAAACGCGCCGTGTTGCAGTGAAATCTGTCGTCCGCGCGGCGATAGAGCGCGAGCCCATTGCCCGCTGGCCGCAGTTCATAGCCCAACTGGGCCACGCGATGGTCCAGATCGGCCCAGTCCGAGGCAGCGCTGAAAACCAGGCCAACTGCAGCATCGTCTTTCTCAAGCTGCTGCTCCTTCAATGGTTTTGTCGCAGGCGCGCTCGGGTGGGCATAGGACATCGTGAGCTTATAGAGGTGCTGCTTGATCAGCGCTTCGAGCGTAAAGCCCTGCGCCTCCGCCAACATGCGGGCATCGCACACCAGCGCGGACGGCAGCGTCATCCGCAGTTCTTCATGCATTGCAAGCATCCTCATCCATTTGCGCGTCAAAAGTGAGGCCAAGGGTTCCGTCTGGATGGCCTGGCATCCCGCATCCAAAGCGCTTGACCAGCTTGTGGTAGGCGACACCAAGCTCAGATGCACTACACAAGCGTGTGCCGCAGGTGCGCTTGTGCAGGCACAGCCCCCCGCCTTCAGGCAGAAGGGTGAAATCCTGTGTTGCAAGACGCCCGCACAAATCCTCCCAGTCTGCAGCGCGCGCGATATCCGAGGCGAGGAGCGCCTGAAGGGCCACGACGAGCCGCTCATCCCCGCCTACACGCGTCTGCGAATGGGCCAGCCAGTCCGCCACTTCCCTCTGAAGCAGACGGCGCGCTAGATGACCAATGGTCAGCTCCTGTCGGGGTGCAACCCCGCCGACGCTGTCGATCGGCATTTCCGGTACTCTGCGGGTGACTGTTTGTAAATCCATGCCCAAGGCTGCCGCCAACATGGTTAAGGCCTGGTTAAAGCCTCGCTCTTTCGCGGGGGCAGGCCCGGATAGGCCCCCAACCGGCGCTCTGTTGCAGCCAAAGGCAAGCCAAGTGTTGCAAGCTCACCCAACAGAGTGCCCTGCGCTCTATCGCGCAACTCCAGGCTGTTCGGACCCGGCTCCAACACGAATCCCTTGCCAGCAAGCCGACCTTCCAAGTCGCGCCAATCCGATGCGATCAACATGTCCGTGGAAATCGCCGCATTCCGGCTTCGGATCAAGCGGCTCTGTGACTCTTTCAACACCTCTGCTGCTTCGTGCTTGGCCAGTTGGCCCAGAGGCATCACGCGCCAAAAAGCATGGCCGGCTCGCGTTTGCCGCAAAAGTGCAAAGGTGCCGTCGCGCGCCATGCTGGCCAGTTCACAACCCTTCTGCCATTTTTCCATGCAACAGATGTTGCTCAGAGACGTTAAGGCGCGGTTAAAACCGCTCCGCGCGAAGCACTTCGCAATCCACCACCGTCACCACGCCGATGTGCCGCTCCACCACGCCGAAGGCGGCGTCCAGCAGGTTGTCCAACCGGTCGGGTCGGATGATGCAGACCACCTGCACCATGCCTGTACCGCGACTCACCTGCCCCTGACGACTCCACTTGCCAGAACGGCCCGAGCCGCCGGAGACAGGCAGGATCGTGTAGCCCGTGACGCCCGCCGCATCCAGCGCCGCCGTCAGTCGGGTCTCCATAACCGCTTCGATGGTGATCTCCACCCTTTTGGCCTGATGTGTCTGCATCGTTCAGCCTCCTGTGCTCAGGGCCTGGGCCACTGCCACGTAAAGCGGAATGCCCAGCGTCAAGTTGAAGGGGAATGTCACGCCCAAAGACAGCGTGAGGTAGATCGACGGGTTCGCCTCAGGCAGCGCCACCCGCATGGCTGCGGGCACCGCGATGTAGGAGGCCGAGGCCGACAGCACCATAAACAGCGCCACGCCGCCAGTGCTCACCCCCAGCATGAGTCCCGCGGCCAGGCCAAAGGCACTGCCGACGACGGGCATCAGCACGCCAAAGGCCAGCGGGCCCGCGCGCAGCACCGCACCGCCCTGGCGCAGGCCACGGCCCGCCACCAGCCCCATGTCGAGCAAAAAGAGGCAGAGAACGCCCTGAAATGGATTAACGATGAAGCTCTCGATCCGCGCGAGACCCTCGGTGCCGGTGATGCCGCCGATCACAAAAGACCCCACCAGCAGCACAATGGAGCCGTTGAACATGATCTCCCGCAGCAGGGCGCTGTCCATGCGCCTGTCATCGCCCTCCCCGCCCCCGCGCGATATCAGCCAAAGCGCTGACAGGATGGCGGGGGCCTCCATCGCCGCCGCGACCGCGACCATATAGCCCTCCGCCGCGATTCCGCTGTCTTCCAAGACCGAGGAGGCCGCAACAAAGGTCACGATCGAGATGGACCCGTAATGCGCGGCTACAGCCGCCGCATCCAGCCGGCTGAGCGAGGTGATCGCGCTCAGCAAGCCAAAGGCCACCAGCGGCAAAAGCGCCGACAGGATCACACCGGCCAGCAGCGACAGGCCAAGGTTCAGGTCCATGCCGTTCTGCGCCACGCTGACCCCGCCCTTGAAGCCAATGGCGAACAGCAGGTAGATCGACATCCCCTTGGCCACGGCCTCAGGAAAGTTCAGATCGGACCGTGCAAGGGCCGCGAGAACCCCAAGTGCAAAGCATAAGATGATGGGCGACAGCAGATTGGTCGCGGCAAGCGAAAGGATCTGGTCCATGAGCGGTGCCTTTCTGGGAAACGCCGCCCCAATTGACCGCGAGGGTACGGCGCGTCAAGGCGCAACAGGCGCGCCTTACCGACTTTCGCTGGCGAGCCATTACCCTTGAGCATCTGCGCAGCAGGGCGCCCCCGGGCCATACGCTGGAGGATAGATTAAAACTCTATCCACTTCCGTGCGGGAACATCCGACCGTTTCAACACTTTGTCCATAGAAGGATGCGCATATCGCGCCAACGCAGTGGGGGCTGCCGCTAAGGGGTGAGAGACACATGCAGGTTCTGCAATTTCAAACGACAGAGCGCGTCGCGCTTGATCAGGAACGGCTTGGCGCGCTTTATCGCCAGCTCGGCACGCCCGGGGCGGAGGACGTGGTCTGCCGCGCCATGGAAGAGCTTGCGCTACGCATGTCGCACACAGAACGGCTCTACAGCGAAGGCGACTGGCCCGCGCTGCGCAAGAACACCAGATCGCTGATTGCCATCGCGGACCAGATCGGGATGATGATGCTCTCCAAGGTGGCGGGCGATGTGACCGAATGCATTGACGCGGGCGATCCTGTCGCGGTGGCGGCGACGCTCACGCGGCTGATGCGGATCGGAGAACGGTCGCTGACCGCGATATGGGATGTGGGCGAAAAGGAGTTTTGACCGCTTGCGGGTCCGGGCCAAAGGCCTAGTGTCTTCGGGGCACGCCACCAACCGGACACACCCATGCCCCCACGTTTTGCCAGCCCCGATGCAGCCACGCTCGATCTTCATGTTCTGACCGAAGACGCCCTGCCGGGCTGGCTCGAAAGCCAGGCCGAGCCGGTAAAAAACTGGGTCGGCGCACAGGGTTTTACCGCCGGTCTTGGGCAAGCGCTGGTCATCCCCGACACGGAGGGTCTGCCCGCCCTTGCGCTCGCTGGGTTCGGCACGCCCAGGACCCGCGCGCGGGCGCGCTTCCACCTCGCCGCTTCCGCGGCCAAACTGCCAAAAGGAACCTACCGGCTGGCAGGCGACCTCCCAGACGGTGACATTGCAACCGAAGCGCTGGGCTGGCTGCTGGCACGCTACAGCTTTGACCGATATGCCCCCGCCACACCAATGGCCGCCACCCTTGTAGCACCCGAAGGCGTGGACGCCGCGCAGATCGAAGCGCTGGCAGCAGGCGAATGCCTGACCCGAGACCTGATCAATACGCCCGCCTCCGACATGGGACCACCCGAGCTGGAGCAGGCGGCGCGCGACCTTGCGGGCGCCCACAATGCTCAGATCACCGTGGTGAAGGGCGAAGACCTGCTGGGCCAGAACTTCCCACTGATTCACACCGTGGGCCGCGCCTCAGACCGTGCGCCGCGGCTCATCGACATGCGCTGGGGCAGCGCGGGGCCCAAGCTGACGCTGGTGGGCAAGGGCGTGTGTTTCGACACCGGCGGGCTCAACCTCAAACCCGGCGCATCCATGGGGCTGATGAAAAAGGACATGGGCGGCGCGGCAGCGGTGCTGGGTCTGGCGCATATGATCATGGCGACAGGGCTGCCAGTGCAGCTGCGCGTCCTGATCCCGGCAGTGGAGAATTCCGTTGCGGGCAGTGCTTTCCGCCCCGGGGATATCCTGACCTCCCGCAAGGGCCTGACGGTCGAGATCAACAACACAGACGCCGAAGGCCGTCTGGTGCTGGCCGATGCCCTGGCGCTGGCGGATGAAGAAACGCCGGATCAGATCATCTCCATGGCCACGCTCACGGGTGCGGCGCGTGTCGCCGTGGGCCCGGACCTCGCGCCCTATTACAGCGATGCGCCTGCCTTTGTCGCAGCGCTTGAGAAAGCGGCTGCCGCACATGCCGACCCCGTCTGGCGCCTGCCCTTTCACGCGCCCTATGAGGCCATGATTGAACCAGGCATCGCCGATCTTGATAACGCGCCAAAGGGAGGCTTCGCGGGCTCCATCACCGCAGCGCTCTTCCTGCGCCGCTTCGTGGACGCCACACCCTACGCCCACTTCGACATCTACGGCTGGCAGCCGTCGGCGGCGCCTGCGCGCCCCAAAGGCGGCGTCGGCCAGGGCACACGGGCGCTCTTTGCTGCCCTGCCGGAGATCCTCGGGCTGTGAGCGACCCCCGAATCACGCCAGACCCGGCCCTGATCCAGTTTCAACGCGCCGCCCGGATCGCCGCGCCAGTGACAGACCTGTGCCGCGCCCCAAACGGCGCGCGCGACCGCCAGTTGGTTTTCGGCGACCCCGTGACCCATCTCGCTGATGCGTCGGATTGGGCCTATGTGCAAAGCCAAAAGGACGGATACTGCGGCTATGTCAAAGCGACCGCACTGGCAGCCCCCGCGCCTGCTGATGTCTATGTCTCGGCGCCTGCGACCCACGCCTATGCCGCGCCTGACATCAAATCACCTGACACTTGCAGCCTGAGCTTTCTGAGCCGTGTCTCCTGCACCGGCCCGGCGGAAGGCCCCTTTGCCCAGACCGAACTGGGCTTTATCCCCCGCGCCCACCTGCGCCCCATGGCTGATCCCATGTCGGACCCCGCAGCCGTCGCAGCGCTGTTCCTCGGCACGCCCTACCTCTGGGGCGGGAACAGCCGCTGGGGCATCGACTGCTCCGGTCTGGTGCAGGCCGCGCTGCTAGCCTGCGGTATCCCCTGCCCGGGCGACAGCGATATGCAGATGGAGGCATTCCAAGAGATCAACGCCGCTGACCTGCGCCACGGTGACCTCGTATTCTGGAAGGGCCACGTGGGCATGATGCAGGACAACGCCCGGCTCATCCACGCGAATGCCCACCACATGATGGTCGCCACAGAACCGCTGGACGCCGCGATTGACCGAATTGGAAAAAGAGAATTCGGCGAGGTGATCGGGTATCGCAGACCCGAGAGCGTTTCGGTTTGAACTTGCATCACCAATACACTGCCACGCCTTCGGCGCCCTCGTGACATTGGTGATGAGAAAACCCTCTGATTAAAACCGAAACGCTTTAAGTCCATCATGCTGGCAAAGACCCTGCCTTTTTCTGGCCGGAAATATCCCCGCCGGAAGCACAAAATCCAAAGCGCCGCGCGCTCAGTCTTCGACCGCCCGGATAAGCTTGCGCTCCAGCACCCGCAACACCGGTTTGAGCTCATGCCCTCGCTTGAGCACCTGACCGCCCTGCCCGATCACCGCATACATCCCCTGCTTCATCCGCAGCTTGGGCCGCTTTTCGATCCGGTAAAGCGGCATCTCCGCCGTGCGCCGGAAGACGGAAAAGACCGCCACTTCCTTAAGCGATGAAATGCCGTAGTCCCGCCACTCTCCCGCTGCGACCATACGACCGTAGAGCGACAGGATCACCGACAGCTCTGTACGGTGGAACGCCACCTGCTCGGGGATGCGGTTGATGCGTGTAATATCGGGGGTATGGGACGGAGGAATATGCAGCGTCATGCAGGGAGAGTTACGCAGCCCCGTCTTCAAATCAAGCCCCCAAGAGCGCTTGATTGTGTTACCGTATCATGCAAGCTTGCGTCGAAATGAAACACGTGAAGCCCTGACATGACCCCCCAGGAACGCGCGACGCGCACCGCAGCCTGCATGCTTGACCGCGATGTCGCCTCAACCAGCCTAGGGATGACGCTCGACGTGGTAGGCCCCGGCACGGCGACGATGTCCATGACGGTGCGGGCGGACATGCTCAACGGCCACGGGATATGCCACGGCGGGTTCATCTTCGCGCTTGCCGACAGCTGCTTTGCATTTGCCTGCAACAGCTACAACCAAAAGGCAGTCGCCCAGCAGAACCAGATCACCTATCTTGCCCCCGGCCAGCCTCAGGAACGCCTGACCGCCCATGCGGTGGAGGTGTCACGTGGCGGCAGGTCCGGGACCTATGACGTGACCGTCACGGGCGCGGACGGACGCAAGGTCGCGCTCCTGCGGGGGTTGTCGCGGACCATCAAGGGCCAGCACTTCGAGGAGGAAGACGCGCCGACATGAAAGACCTCACACCCCCAAAAGACACGCTCGATCCCATCGAAATCGCCAGCCGAGATGAAATCACCGCTCTCCAGGTGGAGCGCCTGAAATGGTCGCTGCACCACGCTTATGACAACGTCCCCTTCTACCGGCAGAGCTTTGACGCCGCGGGCGTGCACCCCAATGACCTCTCCGATCTCACTGATCTCGCGCGGTTTCCCTTCACCGTGAAAACCGACCTGCGCGCCAATTACCCCTTCGGCATGTTCGCGGTGCCGCGCGGGGATGTGGCGCGCATCCACGCCTCCTCCGGCACCACCGGCCAGCCCACCGTCGTGGGCTACACCGCCCGCGATCTGGAACATTGGGCCAGTGTCGTGGCGCGCTCGCTGCGGGCGGCAGGCCTGCAGCGGGGCGATCTGTTGCACAACGCCTACGGTTACGGGCTCTTCACCGGGGGCCTGGGCATTCACTTGGGCGCGGACGCGCTCGGGCTGACGACCTATCCCATCTCGGGCGGCATGACTCCCCGCCAGGTGCGCCTCATTGAGGACTTCAAGCCTAAAGGCATCACTGTGACGCCCTCCTATGCGCTCTCTGTACTGGACGAATTCGCGGCCCAAGGCCTTGATCCCCGGGCCTCCTCGCTGGAGGTGGGCATCTTTGGGGCGGAGCCCTGGACCAACGCCATGCGCGCGGAAATTGAAGAGGCATTCGACATGCATGCGCTCGATATCTACGGGCTGAGCGAGGTGATGGGACCGGGCGTCTCCATGGAATGCGTGGAAACCAAGGACGGGCTGCACATCTGGGAAGATCATTTCTATCCCGAGATCATCGACCCCCATACAGGCGCGCCGGTGGCAGAGGGCGAACGGGGCGAGCTGGTCTTCACCTCGCTCACCAAGGAAGCCTTCCCCATCATCCGTTACCGCACCCGCGATCTGACGCGGCTGCTGCCTGGCACCGCCCGCTCCATGCGGCGGATGGAGAAGGTCACGGGGCGGTCGGATGACATGATCATCCTGCGCGGCGTGAACGTCTTTCCCACCCAGATCGAGGAGGCGCTGATGGCCACCCCGGATCTGGCGCCGCACTTCCAGATCGAACTCAGCCGGCCGGGGCGCATGGACCAGATGACGGTACTGTGCGAATGCGCGCATGGCGCTCTCAGCGATGACGCCCGCGCGCAGGCAAGCAGCGCACTGGCAGGCCAGATCAAACAGACCATAGGCATTTCGGTCACGGTCGATGTGCGTGACGTGGGCGGCGTGGCCCGGTCCCAGGGCAAAGCCGTGCGCATCGTCGACAGCAGGCCGCAAGACAGCTGAGCCCGGGCACGTCGGAATTCTCCAAGAATTCCGGCCCGTTTTCCGCCCCGGAAAACGCCGCCCTAGCCGCAGCCAAGCTCGGTGATAATCCCCGCCTCGTTCACCCCGATGTTCACCCGGTTCGGGTTGTATTCCGTTGTCACGATGTCACCGGGTGCCACAATGCGCTTGGGCTCGCGCACGCTGGCCGCTGCCGCCCGGGGCCGGTTGAGCAGATCGGCAAACGCCGCCGCGCCGCAGGTGTCGGGCGCACGCGTCTCCAAACCCCCATCGACCCCCGTTTCAGGCGGCAGTTCTTCCGCGGGCGGCTGCGCAGCACAGGCGCCCAGCGCCACCAAAACCGCCAGGGCCATCGATCTTTTCATAGTCTTCTTCCTTTACTCCGTGCCGTAGCGCGCCACGAACGTGTCGACCGCGCCGTCCACCACGCGGTCTATCTCCGCATCCGTCACACCCTTGCTGACACCAAAGATCAGCCGCGTCCAGATGTCCGCCTTGCAGAGCTCCCCGAACTGGTCCGCCGCAAGCACGAAATCATCGATCAAAAGCTCACCCCGCGCCTGCGCGCCCGCAAAATAGGTCGCCATTTCACGCCGCATCACTGCCGGACCGGAGGCATAAAACCGCTGGCCAATCTCAGGAAACCGATCCGATTCCGCCACGCAGATGCGAAAGATCTGCTGGCCGAAGGTGGACGTGATGAACCGCAAAAAATGATGTCCCGCCTGAGCGAGAACGACACGGGGGGGCGCATCCATCTCAATGGCATCGAGCGCTTCCCGACTTTGCCTGAGACACTCCGCATTGGCCACTTCGATAAAAAGCAGACGCTTGTCCGGGAAATAGCTGTAAAGCGTGGCCTTGGACACTCCCGCCGCGCGCGCGATGTCATCCACGGTGGCGCCTTCGAACCCATCGGCCATGAACACCTCCCGCGCGCCGGCAAGCACCTGATCGAACTTGCGTCCCCTGCGGATGTCTCTGGCTGTGATGTTCATGGGCGCTCCGGCTCGTCAGGCCATCTAAATATAAACCGCTTCGTTCAGTTCCAAGGGAATTCTGGGCCATTGCACATCATGCAGGGCGCGGCTACCCCTTGGTCATGCTCGCCATCTTCCTGCAGACCCTGCCGTTTTTCGCCGTGATCGGTGTGGGATATTGGGCCGGGCGCACTGGGTTTTTCACCGAAGAGGCGACCGCCTATCTCACCAAATTCGTCTTTTATTTCGCCCTTTCCGCGATGCTCTTTCGGTTTTCCGCCAACCTTACGCTGTCAGAGGTCTGGGACACGCGGCTGGTGGTGGCGTACCTCTGGGGTACGGCCTTCACCTACGGCATCGCCACCATCGTGGGATTTCTGCGCGGGCTCGATGTGGCCACCAATGCGGTAGAGGCACAATGCGCCTGCATCGGCAACACCGGGTTTTTGGGCATTCCCATGCTCACCCTGCTTTTAGGACCGGAGGCGGCGGGGCCGATTATCCTGTCGCTCGCGGTTGATCTAATCATCTTCTCCAGCCTCATCGTGATCCTGATCACCGGCAGCCGCGAGGGCGCGATCAGTTGGGGCATTTTCCGCACCATCGGGCTGGGACTGCTCAAGAACCCCATGATCGTGGCCATGGCCGCTGGCTTCGCCTGGTCGGGGTTCGCGATCCCCACGCCAGCGCCCCTAAATGACTTTCTGGCCATCCTGGGCGGTGCCGCCACGCCCGGCGCGCTTTTTGCTATTGGCGCCTCGCTCGCCTCCAAATCGGCGGAGCGGATGACCATCGCGGGCTGGCTCAGCTTTTGCAAGCTGGTGCTGCACCCCGCGCTGGTGGCGCTTGCCATGGTGATCTTCGCGGTGGACCCCTACAAGGCCGGTGTACTCATCGCGGCGGCCGCCCTGCCGGTTGCAGGCAACATCTACATCCTGGCCCAACACTACGGCGTGGCACCGTCGCGGGTGTCTGCGGCCATCCTCGTCTCCACCGCGATCAGCATCGCGACCGTCAGCTTGGTCGTGGCCTGGGTCGCGACCTGAAAAACTGAAAGGACCTCCATGAAAACCGTCTCCGAAAACGCCTGTTTTGCGGGCAGCCAGGGCGTCTATACCCACGCCTCCAGCGCCTGCGCCTGCGATATGACCTTTGGCCTCTTTCTGCCAGAAGAGGCTGAAAGCGGCCCCGTCCCGGTGCTCTGGTACCTCTCGGGCCTCACCTGCACGCATGAGAACGCCATGACAAAGGCGGGCGCCCAAGCCTGGGCCGCCGAACATGGCATCGCGCTCGTCTTCCCCGACACCTCGCCGCGTGGCGAAGACGTGGCCGATGATGACGCCTACGATCTGGGCAAGGGCGCGGGATTCTATGTCAACGCCACGCAAGACCCCTGGAAGCCGCATTTCCAAATGTGGGACTACATCTCCGAAGAACTGCCCGCCCTTTTGGCCGAGACCTTCGCGCTCGACATGGAACGCCAGGGCATCACCGGCCATTCCATGGGTGGGCACGGCGCGCTGACGCTGGCGATGAACCTCAAGGGCCGCTTCAAATCCGTCTCCGCCTTCGCGCCCATCGCCAATCCCACCGCCAGCGACTGGGGACGCAAGCAGCTCAGCGCCTATCTGGGTGAGGATACCACGACCTGGGAAAAACACGACGCCACGCTGCTGATGCAGGCGGGGGGCTTTGACGGGCCGGTGCTGATCGACCAAGGGGCCTCGGACCAGTTTCTGGATCTTTTGATGCCCGAAATGCTGGCCGCGGCCATCACCGCCCGCCGCCAGCAGGCGACGTTCCGGATGCAACCGGGCTATGATCACAGCTACTACTTCGTCTCCACCTTCATGGAGGATCACGTGGCGTTCCACGCCGACGCGCTCTACGCATGACCGCGCTTTATGTGGATGCAGACGCCTGCCCGGTGAAGGAAGAGGCCGAGCGTGTCGCCACCCGCCACCGGATCAAGATGTACCTTGTCGCCAACGGCGGCCTGCGCCTGTCGCGCAATCCGCTGGTGGAGGTGATCATCGTGCCAGAAGGCCCAGACATAGCCGACATGTGGATCGCGGACCGCGCAGGCCCCGGCGACGTGGTGGTCACCGGCGACATCCCCCTGGCCGCCAAATGCGTGGAAGCGGGCGCCCGGGTGCTCAAGCACAACGGGGAGCCGTTGACGGCGGCCAACATCGGCAACGTGCTGGCCACCCGCGATCTGATGAGCGACCTGCGCGCTGCCGATCCGTTTCGCCACGGCGGCGGGCGTGCCTTCACGAAAGCCGACCGCTCGCGCTTTCTCAATGCCCTCGAACAAGCCTTCCGCGCCGCCGCGCGCGAATGACCGCCCGCCTCCAGTCCCGGTCTGGTGTCGCCTTTGCTTGAGAACGGGCAGGCGCGCGGTTGTCTCAGCCGCAAGAAAAACCGCCGAGGGGCCCCCTGAAAGAGGGGATACGGACTGTTTTGCTTGCGGCTGAGACAGCCGGGTGCCAGACCAGAGATCAATCAAGGGCGATACCAGACACCCCCGGGATGGGAGAGCCTGCAGCGAAAAGGTTCAAGCCAGTGCAAGCCCAAGCCGTCATCTTCGACATCGGAAACGTGCTGATCGAATGGCAACCCGAACGCTTCTTCGATCGCGAAATAGGCGAAGCCCGCCGCCGCGCGCTCTTTGCCGCCGTGGATCTGCACGCCATGAACGACCGCGTCGACAGCGGTGAGAACTTTCATGATGTCCTGGCCCAGACCGCCGACGCCTACCCCGACTGGCGCGCGGAAATCGAGATGTGGCACGACCGCTGGTCCGAGCTTGCAGGGCCCGAAATCCCCCATTCCGTGCGCCTGATGCGCGCGCTACAGGCCCGGGGCGTGCCGGTCTTCTCGCTCACCAATTTCGGGATCGAAACCTATCAGATCGCCGCCGCGCGCTATTCCTACCTCAACCAGTTCGACCGCGACTTCATCTCCGGCCATCTGGGTGTGATCAAACCCGACCCCGCGATCTATAAAGCCGTCGAAGACGGCGCGGGCCTGCCGCCTGAGGCGCTGCTTTTCACCGACGACCGCGCCGACAACATCGCCGCGGCAGCGGCGCGCGGCTGGCAGACCCACCACTTCCAGGGCCCCGAGGGCTGGGCGGACTGTCTGGTTGCGAAAGGATTGCTCACCGCTCAAGATGCGGCATGACCTCTGCCCCCACCATTTCCTTCGCCGACAGCGAGGCGCTGCTGGACTGGATCGGCCTGACAGAGGCGCTGGCCGCGGGCCACGCGCTGCCCAAGGCTGAGATCGGCGACACCTTTCTTTACCGCGGCCCCGACACGCTGCTCTCACGCGCCGCATGGATCGACGGTCTGGGCATCGCGGTAAAATCCGCCACCGTCTTTCCCGGCAATCCGGGCAAGGGCGCGCCGATGATCAACGGCGGGCTCACGCTCTATGACAACGACACGGGCCAGCTGGCCGCAATCGTGGACTTCCACCTCGTCACCAAATGGAAAACCGCCGGTGACAGCCTGCTGGCCGCGCGTCGCCTCGCGCGCAAGGACAGCCGGCGCATCCTGATCGTGGGCGCGGGCAATCAGGGCCGCGCGCTTCATGCCGCCTATTCAGCCGCTTTCCCTAAGGCCTCATTCACGCTCTGGAACCGCACCCGGGCCAATGCCGAGAAAATGGCCGATGAGCTGCCGGTGACGCTTGCCGATGACCTCGAAGAGGCCATTGCCGAGGCGGACATCATCACCTGCGCCACCATGTCCACCGAACCGCTGATCAAGGGCGCCTGGCTGCGCCCCGGCCAGCACGTGGATTTGATCGGCGCCTACCGACCCGACATGCGCGAGGTCGATGACAAGGCCCTCACCCGCGCGCGGATTTTCGTGGACAGCTTTGACACCACCGTGGGCCACATAGGAGAGATCGAGATACCTTTGCAGGCGGGCACCATCACCCGCGCCGATCTGATTGCCGATTACTACGACCTGCCCAAATTCACCCGCCGCTCCGACGATGAGATCACGCTTTTCAAAAACGGCGGTGGCGCGCATCTCGACCTGATGACCAGCCGCTACATCCTCGACCGTTGGACCGCCGCCCAGTGATGTGGCTGGTGCTTATTGTGGGCATCGTGATCGCGGTGCCGCTGATCCTGGAACGCAACCGGCGCGAGATGGACGATGCCGCGCGCGGCGCGGGCCCCGGCCAGTTCGCCACGCTGCCGCAGGGCGTCACACACTTCACTTGGTCGGGGCCAAAGGACGGCCCCGTGGTGATCTGCATCCATGGGCTCACGACCCCCAGCTTTGTCTGGCAGGGCCTTGTGAAGGGTCTGACGGCGGCTGGGTTTCGGGTGCTGACCTATGACCTTTACGGGCGTGGCTACTCCGACAGGCCGCGGGGCAAACAGGACGCGGCCTTCTTCCTGCGGCAGCTCAGTGATCTGATGACCCACGAGGAAGTGCGCGGGCGCGTGACGCTCATCGGCTATTCGATGGGCGGCGCCATCGCCACCTGCTATGCCGCTGCCAACCCCACGCGTTTGCGCCAACTGGTGCTGATCGCGCCTGCGGGCATGCAACACGCCATCGGCGCGCCCGTCCGCGTGATCCGGGACAGCGGGCTCATCGGCAGCTGGCTGATGCACGCCGCTTTCCCGCGCCTGCACCGCAAGGGCATCGCGGCAGAGCGGGCGCTGCCCGCCTCCGTGCTGGACATCTACGACCAGCAAGAAGCGGAGCTGGAGTTCAAGGGCTTCATCGCCGCCGTCCTCTCCAGCCTGCGCGGTGTTCTGCGCCGCCCGCTGAAGGTCGAGCACCAGACGATCGCCCGCAAAGGCCTGCCGGTGCTCGCCATTTGGGGAGCGGAGGACAGCGTCATTCCGATCAAGGCGGTGGGTCGGCTTGCCGAATGGAACCGGGGTGCGGAGCATGAACAGATCGCGTGCGCGGGCCACGGGCTGACCTATACGCACACGGATGATGTGCTGGGGTGCCTGGTGCCCAGGCTCATGAAGGACTAGGGGGACAGCCCCCAGATTTTCAAAGGAGCGAGACCGCGCCTTTGCTTGCGCAAAGACTCTCATCCCGCGGATCACATGCCCAAGGGCATGTGACTTCAAGCCGTACGCAGCCCTTCCAACCGGCGCTCCCTGATAGGCAGATGCACCAAGGCGCTGAAAGCCCCCACGGCAACCCCGACCCACCAGACAGCGGTGTAACTGCCGTAGATGTCGTACATCCGCCCGCCCAGCCAGACGCCCAGGAAAGACCCCAGCTGATGGGAAAAGAACACGATGCCGTAAAGCGTGCCCATGTAGCGCAGCCCGTAGATATGCGCGACAAGACCAGAGGTCAGCGGCACCGTCGCCAGCCACAGCGCTCCCATCGCGATGGAAAAGAGGATCACGGTCTCCGGCGTGATCGGGAACAAGATGAACAGCCCCGCCACCACCGTGCGCCCTGCGTAAATACCCGCCAGCAGGTACTTCTTGGAATACCGCTTGCCCGCCCAGCCCGCGGCCAAAGTGCCTGCGATGTTGGCCAGACCGATGAGCGAAATCGCCACCGCGCCCAGCGCGCTTGTCGTGGTGATGCCCAACCCGTGCAGCACGCCGCCGGGCATGATCGGCCCGCACATCTCTGTCACGAAGGCCGGGAAATGCGCGGTGACAAAAGCCAGCTGATACCCGCAGGAGAAAAAGCCCAGGAAAATCAGCGTATAGGAAGGATCTTTGAAGGCCTTCACCAGGATCTCCCCCAGGCTCTCTTCCAGCTCCGCCCGGCTTGCCATCGCGGGCGCGCGCATCAAGGGCAAAAGCGCCAGCACCGTGATGATCGCGGCGGCAAAGGCGACAAAGACGCTCTGCCAGGTCATGAACCCCAGCATCCACTCCGCGAGCGGCGCGCCAAAGACCTGCCCCGCGCTGCCCGCCGCCGTGGCAATGGCCAAGGACATCGACCGGTTGTCGTCCGAGGACGCCCGCCCCACCACCGCCAGGATCACGCCAAAGCCTGTGCCCGCGATGCCAAAGCCCACCAGCCAGGCATAGGCCTGATGCTCCAGCGGCGTGGTGGACCAGGCCGACAGCACCATGCCCGCCGCATAGGTGATCGCGCCGAGGATGATCGCGCGCCTGTCGCCGATCTTTTCGGCCAACGCCCCAAAGATCGGCTGGCCAATGCCCCAGGCGAGGTTCTGAATGGCAATCGCCAGCGAAAACTCCGCCCGCAGCCAGCCGAACTCCTCCGCGATGGGGATCTGGAACACCCCGAAGGAGGCGCGCACGGCAAAGCTGACCAAAATGATCACGCAGCCCACGATCAAAACGGGTGTGAAAAGAGGCGTGCGCGGCTGCATGGGGCGGCTCCTGCGGGGGTCTGGGTCGCTAAACTGTCAGCACCTTTGACCTATCTGCCCGCGCCGTCAATTCAGCATCTGTGATATCTCATCCCACGCGGCGTGATGGCCGCGCGGCCACTGCCAGGCTTTCACCCGCTCCGCCCGCAAGCTACACCTGCGCTATGAGCACGATGCGCCAGGCCTATGACGCCCTTGTTGCCGAGGGAAAGCTCCGCCCTGATCCGGCGCAAGAGGCGGTGATCCCGGAATTCGAGCGGATCCGCGCAGCCCTGCTGACGCCGGTCAAGAAAGGGTTTTTCCGCAAGACGCCGGAGCCGCCCAAGGGGCTCTACCTTTGGGGCGGCGTGGGGCGCGGCAAATCCATGCTGATGGACCTCTTTGTGGACCAACTGGGCGCGGTCCCGGCCCGGCGCGTGCATTTTCACGCCTTCATGCAGGAAATTCACGCCGCCATGCACGCGGCGCGCAAAACGGGTGTGGATGACGCGATCCGTCCGGTGGCGGAGGAGGTCGCCAATTCCGTGCGCCTGCTGGCGTTTGACGAGATGCAGATCACCGACATCACCGATGCGATGATCGTGGGAAGGCTCTTTGAGAAACTCTTTGAGCGCGGGGTCGTGGTGGTCACGACTTCAAACCGGGTGCCGGATGATCTTTACAAGGACGGGCTGAACCGGAACCTCTTTGTGCCCTTCATCACGCTGATCAAGGAGCGGCTGGTGGTGCATGAGTTGATCAGCCCCAATGATTATCGGCAAAACCGTCTCGCGGGCTCGCCCGTCTATTTCACGCCTGCGGGCGCGGAGGCGCGCGCCGCGATGGACAGCGTCTGGGACGATCTGGCGGGCGGTGAGGGCGCACCGCTGACCCTGCGCGTGAAGGGCCGGGACTTCGTGATCCCCCGGTTTCAAAGCGGCGTGGGCCGCGCGAGTTTTCACGCGCTGTGCGACCAACCGCTGGGTGCGGCGGATTATCTGGCGTTGGCAGAGGCCGTGCGCGTGCTAATGATCGACAACATCCCCGCCTTGGGGCGCACGAATTTCAACCAGGCCAAGCGCTTCGTGACCCTGATCGACGCGCTCTATGAGGCGCGGGTGCGGCTCATTTGCTCGGCCGCGGCGACGCCTGAAATGCTCTACCTTGAGGGGGAAGGCAACTTCGAGTTTGAACGCACCGCCTCGCGCCTGCGGGAGATGCAGGCGGAGGATTGGGGCAGGGTCTGAGCTGCGCGGGATCTAGAGGAGCGCCCCAAAACCTGAGACATGAAGTTCAATCGTTCATGCGCCGTCCCGCGGGGTGGCGCTGATGCGCCGCCCCATGGGACGGGGTCGCTTCCCCAGGGCGGAACACGGGGTCGCCGTCGGTCACATCGTAACAGAACTACTCCAGACAGGGCGGGACGGCGCAGCAGGGCAGTGCCTGTTGGGCAGGCGCTTTGAAGGGAGCGCGCTGTCTCAGGTTCTGAGGCGAACGCTTTAGTCCCCTACGTAAAGATGCGCCTGACCGTCACTCAAAGCACCATCAGGATGATAAGGCCCCGTGCTTTGATAGAGCAGCCAGAGACCGCCCGAAACGATGCTGAACCCGATGGCAATCGCAATGACCTGTGTTTTGTCAAAACCCGCAACGCCTGAAATACCTGCCGCGCCGCGCTGATCCGTGTCTGGCATCACAATCCCCCGATTTTGATGTCACCGGCCCCAAATTGAGCCATCTCTAAGGGAACATACACTATATCTTGCCGAAATGCTGCGGAGCAGCGCCAGATATCGCGGTTTAGCTGTTTTCGCGCAACACATTGCCCGCCAGATAGAGCGACCCGCAAATCAGAACGCGGGCCTGAGCGTTCTGCGCAAGCACCGCTTGCAAGGCTTCCATGACAGAACCTGCTTCAAACGCCTCAAGCCCCGCGGCGCGGGCCATGCGCGCTGTCTCTTCCGCGCTCAAGGTCGCGGCTTCCCCGGGAATGGAAACCGCGTGCAGGCTGGCGACCTGCGCGGCCAAGGGGCGCAGATAGCCGCCGATATCCTTGGTGTTGAGCATCCCGCAGATGAGATGGGTGTCACGTTTGGGCAAGCCTGCCAGCACCTCCGCCAGCGCCTCGCCAGCCGCCGGATTGTGCCCGCCGTCCAGCCAAAGCTCCGCCTCGCCTGCTGCTTCTATCAGGGGCCCCGCCCGCAGCCGCTGCATGCGCGCGGGCCAGAAGGCGCGCGTGACCGCGGCCTCGCAAGCCGCTTCATCCAGACCGAAGTGGCGCAGGACGGCCAGGGCCGCGCCCGCGTTCTGCACCTGATGCGCCCCCGGCAGGTTGGGCAGTGGCAGGTCAAGCAGCCCGGTTTCGTCCTGAAAGACGAGACGACCGGCCTCCACGCCCACGTGCCAGTGCTGGCCATAAGCCAGAAGCGGCGCGCCCGCGCGCTCGGCGGCGGCTTCGATCACCTCCATGCCCTCCGGAGCCTGCGGGCCGACAACGCAGGGCACGCCGCGCTTGATGATGCCCGCCTTCTCGCCCGCAATCTCCGCCAGCGTGTCACCCAGAAACTGCTGATGGTCGAGCGAGACTGGCGTGATCACCGTCATCGCCGGGCTGTCTATCACGTTGGTGGCATCCAGCCGCCCGCCAAGGCCCACCTCAAGCAGCGTGAAATCGGCAGGTGTGCGCGCAAAAGCCAAGAGCGCGGCAGCCGTCGTGATCTCAAAGTAGGTGATGCTCTCGCCCCCGTTGGCGGCATAGCATTCGTCCAAGACCGCGGTCAGCGCGTCTTCTTCAATGAGCGTGCCCGCAAGGCGGATGCGTTCGTGAAAGCGCGCCAGATGCGGCGAGGTGTATGCGTGCACGGTCTTACTCGCCGCTTCCAGCCCCGCGCGGATCATCGCCTGGGTGGACCCTTTGCCATTGGTGCCCGCCAGATGGATCACCGGCGGCAGGTCACGCTCGGGATGGTCCAGCGCAGCCAGCAGCCGCCACATCCGGTCGAGCGTGAGATCGATAATCTTCGGGTGCAGCGCCATCATCCGTTCTAGGATGGCGTCAGAGCCGGGCGCGCTCATGGGTCGGACTTGTCTTCCGTGACCGCATCGGGCGCCTGCAACTCGGTGATGTCGCCGCCTTCCTCCGGCGGCGGCAGGTCCCCGCGCACGGCGGGCGGCAGGCCAAGCAGCATGCGCGTGATGCCGATGAGTTCCTCGCGCAATTGGGTGCGCGCTGTGACGCGGTCGAGCATCCCGTGATCCAGCAGATACTCCGCCCGCTGAAACCCCTCCGGCAGCTTTTCCCGGATCGTCTGTTCGATCACCCGCGGCCCGGCAAAGCAGATGAGCGCATTAGGCTCCGCGATATGAACGTCGCCCAGCATCGCATAAGACGCGGTAACCCCGCCTGTGGTGGGATGGGTCAGCACCACGATGTAGGGCAGCCCGGCTTCCTTGAGCATCTGCACAGCAACAGTCGTGCGCGGCATTTGCATGAGGCTCAGGATGCCTTCCTGCATGCGCGCGCCACCCGCGGCGGAAAAGAGGATCAGGGGGCGCTTGAGCTTCACCGCTTCCTCCGCTGCCGCGATGATGGCATTGCCCACGAACATCCCCATGGACCCGCCCATGAAGGAAAAATCCTGCGCCACCGCCACAATGGGCGTGCGCCCGATTTCGCCCAAAGCGACCAGCATCGCCTCCGCCTCGCCGGTGGCCTTTTGCGCGGCTTTCATGCGGTCGGGGTATTTCTTTTGATCGCGGAATTGCAGCGGGTCGGCCGTGGGCTTGGGCACGCCGATTTCGGAGAACACGCCACCGTCGAAAAGCGCGGTGAACCGCGCGCGGGGGCTGATCTGCATGTGATGCCCGCAGTTGGTGCAGACGTTGAGATTATCGCTGAGTTCCCTGTGAAACAGCATGGTGCCGCAGGCTTCGCACTTGGTCCACAGGTTGTCCGGCGTCTCGCGCCGCGAGAAGATCGAGTTGATCCGGGGGCGGACGTAGTTGGTGATCCAGTTCATGCAGCGGCCCTTGGTGGCTTGATTTGTCCCAGATAAGCCCCGGGCAAAAGGAATGCAATCAGCGCCGGATGGCCAGCCGTGCTGCCAGCCAGGCTACGATCATATGGGCAAAGTCCACCGGTAGCCAGGCGCGCACCTGCGCTTCATCCGCCAGCCCAAAGGGCGCGTGATAAAGCGCCAGCGCAGACAGATCACCCGGCATCGCCACCACCAGCATCGCCATCGCGTTGTTGTAAAGGTGAATGGCAATCGCAGGGCCAAGCGAGCCCGCGCGCGCGGTGATGTCGGCCATCAGCAGGCCGAATACACCGGCCCAAATCGCAACCGCCATGGCGTTGCCGCCAGCCTCCTCGGGCATATAGTGGCCCAGTGCAAAGAGCCCCGAGGGCAGGACCAACCAGATCAGCGGAGACCGGAACCGCGCCGCAAGTTGTTGCTGAAGGTAGCCGCGAAACAGGAGCTCCTCCGCGCTGACCTGCACCAGCACCGCGATAAGTGAAAAGGGCAACAGCAGCGCCCAGGCGCCAAAGGCCATGTTGGAGGTCAGCTCCCCGCCCATGGCCCAGGGCGGCAGTATGAAGATCGCTAGCCCAAGCAAAAGCAGCATCACCGTCACCTGGGTAAATTGCCGGATCAGCACCGGTACAGGCCCCAAGAGCGTGAGCGCGCCGCGCATATGCATGACCCGCGCCACCACCGCCAGCGGCAGGATCATGAACCCAAATGTGCCCAGCAGGATCAGCATGCCGCGCACGCTGGTGCCATCAAAGATGAAATCGAGATCCGCAGGGCTGGTCGCGGCCACGCTGTTTGCGACCATTTGAAAAAACATCTGGTTGAGCGCGATGTAGCCCGTCGCGGCAATAATGAGCCCCATCACCAGCCGCCAAAGCGCCGCGCCCGGCCGCGCGGGCGCGATCAGCAATTCATGGTCCCGGTAGCGCATTACTCCGCGTCTTCCCGCAGCACGTCTTGGGCTTCCTGCCGAATATCAATCCGGCGCGGCGCCACGTCCGATCTGGGCGCGATCCGCGCCTCGATCAGGCGCTCGGCCGCGCCGCTCAAATGCCCGCCGACCGTGCGCAGAAGGCTCAAGAGCACGAATTTGTCGTTCTGCACCACGGCGGAGAATTGCTCTGCCCCGATGCGCAGAAACTGGGTGTCTTCCACTGTGATCAGGTCGAGCTGGCGCGGCTCATCCAGGATCACCTGCAAATCGCCGATAAGCCGCCCGGGCGTGACGTCAGAGATCATGTGAGAGACGCCCTCCTCATCAGTATAGACAAGCTCGCCCTTGCCTTTGAGGCATAGATAAGCCGCATCCGACCGGTCGCCTTCCTTGAATATGCGCGTGTTGGCGGGCACGTCGTACCACTGCGCGGCAAAGGCCAGCAGCCGCTGATTGCGCGGCTCCAGCTTGGCGAAAAGCTCCGTCCGGGCGATGATGCGCAGCTTGCGGCGCAGATCGTCAGAGGGCGCATCGCTGAGATCCGCGGTACCGCTCCGCTCCAAGCCATCCACGCGGCCATTGCGCACTTCGATGTGCATGTCGAATGCCGCAGGGTCATCAAAACGATCGGCCAGGTAAATCTGGGTTGTCTCGGGCAGGATACTGCTCAGCCCGTCGCGAATGTCTTTGTGATCTTTCTCCCCCAGATCGGTCAGAAGCTGCTCAAAGACCGTGACATCCGGGCGTTTGATCACCGCGCGCCCAAAGGCGGCGCGCTCCAAAAATCCGGTGGAAATGTTGCTGGCGCCAATCGTGGTCTCAACATCGAACAGCACGAGGCACACGAGCTGTTTGAGGCCCCTTTCTTCCAGCACCCGCGCCACCACGTCGCGCACCATGTCGCCGCGCAGGCCTGCAACCGCAGAGAGGCGTCCGTAAAGGGCGTTCTCCAGAATGGTGAACTGGGGCAGGTAGTTTTCCGGCGCCACCGGCACGAACAAATCGCGCGCGCGTTCGCGCAGCACCGCGCCCCGCGTCTTACGGATGTGCAGGATTTCATCCTTGAAGGCATCCGGGAACGTCGGGCCGATCTGTTCGGCGGTAAAGAAGAAAGGCACGGTGAGCAGGAGATTGAACTCCTCCGCGGTGAGGGCCGCATCGCCCTTGTCGCGCCGCCGCCCGGCGATGTCGACAAGCTGCTCATAAAGCGTTTCCTCGATGCCCAGCGAGGTAAAGAGCGGGTGATCGGTGCCGTCGCGGCCAAAGGTGGAATGCAAGGTCTCCACCAGGGTCTGGGAAATGCCGATGGCCTGCTCGCCCAGCCCCTGATCCTTGATCATCGACAAAAAGCTCCGTTCCTCTGCCAGTCCGACCTGGCTGATATCCTTGATGGGCGAGGCAAAAAGCAGGTTCCCCCCAAGCGGGATCGCGGGATTGAACCGGTCGGGATCAAAGCGGTAAACGGCGTCCAGCAAGCCCTCCTTTTCCAGTTGCGCGTGCACTTCTTCGCGCACCTCCACCAGGCCTTGCGCAAGGGCGTCGTGTTTTTCGGGATCAATCGTGGCGTTCAGCATATTCTCGAAAATCGCCTGAGAACTGCCAAGCGCGGAGATGACGGTGAACCACCAGTCATAGATCGCACTGTCAGAGCTGAGCCCGGCGAGGCCGGGATCAAGCCAATCCGTTTCGAGGCTGTCGGGGCTGTTGCCCGACCGCCGCGCCTCAATCCGGCCAAGGTTGCGTTGCTCCGGATCCCAGAGCACCGCCTTGGGGCTGGTGCGCAGGGGCATCAGCACGTTTTCCCCTACTGAGCCCTGAAAGAGATAGGGCTGCGCATGGGCATAGCCGATCCGGGCAGAGACCACGGCCTGGTGCAGCTTGCTCAGATCATGGCCCGCGATGACGACCTTGCCGCGCACCGGAAAGACCTCGCGGGTCAGCACCTCGGCCAGCGCCCGGCGCTCTGACTGGTTGGGCACTTCAATGGCCACCCGCGCGCCTTTGGGGATCTGCATGGAGATATCTTCCAGCAGCATGCTGCCGTCCGCGTTGCGCACGTAGACGCCCTGCAGCTCCACATCCCCGCTCAGATGCGGAATGTCTTCGGGCAGCCCTTCGAACAAGTGCTCGTCAATTTCGCTTTTGGGCGCGAAACGCTCTGTCACGATCTCCCAGCGCAGGCCCATGTCCTGGGTCTGGTTGTAATAGGCCAAAAGCTCCTTCCAGGGGCTGGACAGATCCTTGTAGGCCGCCAGTGCAGCCACCAGCGCGCCCACCGTGATCTCGCCTTTGATAGCTAGATAACCGCCCACGGCGTAGAAAAAGAACGGGGTCAGCTGGGTGATGAAGTTGTTGAGAAACTTCATGAAGAACTTCTTGCGGAAGATCCGGTAGCGGATGTCAAAGAGCAGCCCAAGCCGCTCAGTGAACTGCGCAAGCCGGTAGCGCCAGCCGCCGTTGGTGCGCAGATCGGTGATGCCCGCGGCGGTTTCGCCGATCTCTCCGGCAAGCGCCCTGATCTGGATCACCCGATCTTTGTTGAGCAGGTTGATCTGCCGCTGCAGCATGGGGATCACGTAGGCCTGCAGCGGAATAAGCGCGACACCGGCCAACCCGAACCAGACCGACTGCAGGAACAAAAACACCACGATGATGATCATCTGGCCCGCCTGAAACACCGGCTGCGCGATGAAATCCCCCATCAGCCCGCCCATGGGCTCAGCCTCGGAGGTGACCATGCTCACCAGCTCGCCCTGGCTGGTGTTTTGGAAATAACTGCGGGGAAAGCGCATCATGCGTGAGATCAGCCGAAACCGGAACCTGCGCAGCATGCGTTCGGCCACCACGCCCTTCATGGTGTTGAGCCGCATCTTCAAGAGGCCATGCACCACCACTGCGCCCAGGTAGCCAAAGCACAGCGCCATCAGAAAACCGACCTGGCTGAATTCGTAGCCCCACATCCGCACCAGATCGCTGTCAGCGCCAATGGCGTCATTGATGATCCGCTTGGGCAGCTCCAGCGTGGCGTAGAGGAAGGGGAAGGTGAACAGCGTGAAGGCCAGCAGGAACAGCTGGTCGCGCTTGGAGTATTTCCAGATAAAGGTGAACAGGCTCTTTTCCATCAAGAACCTCCTGTGGCGGTGCCGGGCAGGGGGCTGTCCGGATTGGGCGTTCAACCAGACTTAGAGCTTAGGCAAAGCCTTTACAACATTGGTATCCCGCTACTATTCACTGGCGACCGGAATCCCGAGGAAGCCACCGATGAACAGCAACCAGCGTTTCGACAAATCCAAACTGCCCAGCCGCCACGTGACCGAGGGCCCCGCGCGCGCGCCGCACCGGTCCTACTACTACGCCATGGGCATGACGGAGGATGAGATCCACCAGCCGCTGGTCGGTGTTGCCACCTGCTGGAATGAAGCCGCGCCCTGCAACATCGCGCTGTCGCGTCAGGCCCAGGCCGTGAAGGTCGGCGTCAAGGCGGCTGAGGGGACGCCGCGCGAATTCACCACCATCACCGTGACCGATGGCATTGCGATGGGCCATGAAGGCATGCGGTCCTCTCTGGCCTCGCGGGAGGCCATCGCCGACACGGTTGAGCTGACGATGCGCGGGCATTGCTATGACGCCATTGTGGGGCTGGCGGGATGTGACAAGTCGCTGCCCGGCATGATGATGGCGATGCTTCGGCTAAATGTCCCGTCCGTGTTCCTTTACGGCGGCTCGATCCTGCCGGGTAAGGCGCCCAAGGACGCGGATGTGCCCGATGACTACGCCGAACGCGACCTGACCGTTCAAGACATGTTCGAAGCGGTGGGCAACTTCCAGTCGGGCCGCATGACGGAGGCTGAGCTTGATGTGCTCGAACGCATCGCCTGCCCCTCCGCCGGGGCCTGTGGCGGACAGTTCACCGCCAACACGATGGCTTGCGTAAGTGAGGCCATTGGCCTCGCCCTGCCCAACTCCTCCGGCATGCCCGCGCCCTACAAGGACCGGGATGAGTATGGCCGCGCTTCCGGCGAGGCGGTGATGACACTGATTCAAAAGAACATCCGCGCGCGTGACATCTGCACGCGGGAGGCTTTTGAGAACGCCGCGCGGATCGTGGCCTGCACGGGGGGCTCCACCAATGCAGGCCTGCACCTGCCCGCGATGGCCCACGAATGCGGCATCGATTTCTTCCTTGAGGACGTCTGCGACATCTTCCGCGACACGCCCTATTTCGTGGACATGAAACCGGGCGGCCGCTACGTGGCCAAGGACCTCTACGAGGCGGGCGGCGTGCCGGTGGTCATGAACGAGCTGCGCAAGGCAGGTCTCATCCACCTCGACTGCATGACCGCCACGGGTGAGACCATGGGCGAAGTGCTCGACAAGGTGGAGCGGGAGGCGGACGGCAAGGTCATCCATTCCGTCGCGACGCCGCTGACCAAGACCGGCGGGGTGGTGGGGCTCAAGGGCAATCTCGCCCCCGAAGGCGCCATCGTAAAGGTGGCGGGGATGAGCGAGGAAGCCCAGGTTTTCACCGGCCCCGCACTCATCTTCGAATGCGAACAAGACGCTTTTGAGGCCGTTCAGAACCGGGAATACAACGAAGGCGACGTGTTTGTGATCCGCAACGAAGGCCCCCGCGGCGGGCCCGGCATGCGCGAGATGCTGGCGACCACCGCCGCCTTGTCGGGCCAGGGCATGGGCAAGAAAGTGGCGCTGATCACCGATGGCCGCTTTTCCGGGGCCACGCGCGGGTTCTGCGTGGGCCATGTGGGCCCCGAGGCCGCGATGGGCGGGCCCATCGGCCTGCTGGAACCCGGTGACATGATCACCATCAACGCGCTCACCGGCTCCATCAGCGTGGATCTGTCGGAGGCCGAACTTGAAAACCGCCGCGCGGCATGGCCCGGGCCGCGCCCGACCAACTATGCCTCCGGCGCGCTGTGGAAATACGCCCAGCTTGTGGGTCCCACCTACCTGGGCGCCGTCACGCACCCCGGCGCAAAGCATGAAACCCATGAATACATGGAGCTCTAGCGCCCTGCTGCTCAGCGCGTCCCTTGCGTTGAGCAGTTGCGGCGCGGTGCAGTTGCCCAGCTTCGGCGGGGCTGACAAAGCGCCGTTGACGCGCAGCCTGATGGCCTCCGGCGCGGTCACGCTGGTGCCGCCGCAGGGCTTTTGCATCGACCCGCGCAGTCTGAACCAGCAGTTCGCGCTAATGGCGCGCTGCGACACGCTGGGCGCGCCAGCAGCGGCGGGGGGCGCAGCACTCGCGCTCATTACCGTCAGCTTCACCACCGCCCCGGAAGACGCGGCACTGCCCACCGCATTAGAGACCGCTGATGCGGCAAAGCTGGCACGCGTGGATGCCGCCAAATCGGAGAACCGCGCCATCACCTTCCGCGCCGAGGGGATACCGCCCGTCTCCGACCTCGACGTGACCCACTGGCGCGGCACCGCGCGGCTGGGGGCACATGTGATGGGCGTGGCGCTTTACGGTCCGATGGGGGGCAGAGCCATCTCCTCTGAAGGCCGCGAGATCATCAACGATCTCATCCGCAGGACCCGCGCGGCGTCCTAGGGAGTGTCTGCATTTACAGCAGGCCACCGGTTTCAGTCCAAAATTGCACAGTTCTAGGAACGAGAGCGCAGGACTAACGGGTTAATTCAAGCTTTCGTGACAACGAAATGGGCAATTTTGGCGAAACAGCGTCATGCCGGAGGCATGCCATCTGTAGTTGGCGCACCTTTGGTGCGACGCTGCGCGGCCCATTTTGCCTCTGTCCGCACTGATTTTCCCTTCCGATGAACCACATCGCTGCGGTCAAATCAGCTTCCCTCTCGGGATCATGCTTTGCATGACCCTGCCGGTCGACGGCCAGCGGCAAAATGGGACACGCGCCGGTGGCCTGCTGTAAATGCAGACACTCCCTAAAGGCGCGGCGCCCGATTGTTTCCGTTTTGGCAACACCCGCGGCAAAGCGCACGAAACTGTCGCCAATTCATTTGAACGAAAGCTCTTGCGCGGATAGTTTCGGGCAAAACAAAGATGAAGCAGGCGCATGTCGAAGCTGGGTTTCCGATTTCTGGACACGACTTTCTTTGCTCAGGTCATGGCGCGCTGGGCCCGGGCCGCGCGGGAGGCCCAGCAAACGCCGCTCGACACGCTGCGGCGGCAGCGCATGCGCGCGCGGCTCTTGAAAACCCACCTCGACAAGCTCATCCACACGGCCGACGAGCGGCTCGCGCTACCCGCCATCGGCTCCACTAGCTTTCCCAAACCCCATAACGCGGACTGGGCCTGGCGGCCCGAGCTTTGGCGGGGGCCGCTGCCTGTGCCGGGCCTGAGCTCCGTACAGACCAAATCCATGATCGGCGACGAGGTGACGCTGTTTCATGACTGCCGCCACTCCGAACTAACGCTGCGCCAGCTGCGCAATCTGCGTGAGGAAGACCTCGCACCCTACGGCCTGCAATTGGACGTTTTCAAATTCAGCGGGTCTTTCTTGTCGCTGGTGGTGGACCTGCCCAAAGACGCGACCGACGGGCTCAAGCGCAATCACCTTTTGCGCATGGATGTCATCGTGGAGATGGAGCAGCCGCTGGAGATCTTCGCCCGCCTCAATATCCGCAACGGCCCCAATACCGAACAGATCGTGCGGGAATTGCCGCTGCATCAGGATGAGATTTCGACGGAGTTTGACCTCGCCTATTCCAACTTGAACGAAAAGCGCATCGAAGGCGGTTGGATCGACATCATCTTTGAGGGACCGCAGATGAATCAGGTCACGCTCAGGGATCTGACGTTCTCCCGCCGGCCGCGCGCGGCCCTTTAGGACAGGCTCATGACCGATCTGCAGCTGACAAAGACCAAGATGATGGAAGGCGTCTGGGAGGGCGTTGTCACCCGCTCAGGCGACGGTGCCGGACCGCCGCAGATCGCTGTCTTTCACCAGCGCGACCGGGTCGAAGGCGTCGAACTGACCCACGACCCCGACCAAGGCCACTGGCGGCTGTCGATCCCGATCCCCCCCGTTGTGGTCGCCGATGGCGTGCATACGCTGTTCATCCAGGACACGGCTGCGGATGAAAAGATCGGCCATGTCACGCTGGTCGCGGGTGAGGCGCTGGGCGATGACATCCGCGCGGAAATGGCGCTTTTGCGCGCCGAGCTTGATATGCTCAAACGCGCCTTCCGCCGCCACTGCCTGGAAAGTGATTGAGTCGTCCGACCTCCAGCCAGAGTAATAGCGCTTCATTCAAAGCGCCCGCCCAACAGAACCTGTTGGGCCGCGCCGACCCGCCCCCCTGGGGCGGCGCGATTGCGCCACCCCGCGGGACGGCGCGTGAATTGCCGTTTCATATACTTCAGGGCTAAGGTCACAGGCTTTAACGCGGCAAAAGTGCCGTTCCCGCCCACCGCAAGCGGCTCAGCTCGCGCGGTCGAAGATCAGCCGCAAGGTCACCGGGCTGACCCGCGTGATCACGTCAAGCCCCGCGATCTCCTTGAGCTTGTCGATGCCCGCCGTCAGGCCCGCGTCTTCGATGTTCATCATGATCATGCCGTCGGTGCTCACCAGCACCTTGTCCTCACTCAGGCGCATCACGAACAGGTCGCCGTCAAGCTCGATCTCATTGCCCACGAGCGACACCACCCCATCCGCGATGATCACCGTGCTTTCACCAACGCCCAGCCCGTTGACTTCCTCCATGTCGATCTGAGCACTGATCCGCGCGGTGGGGGCGTTCTGGAAAACAAACTCGATCATGCGCTCGTTGCGGATGTCGATCAGCGTCTCAACCGAGGCCAGGTTAATCTCGATCCCCACTGCACCCCCGTCACTGGCGCTGCCGGAAAACTCCTTGAAGGTATGCACCTCACCGATCTCGTTCGACTTGACCGAGCCAAAGGCAATCTGGGATGCCTCCGCATCCAGCGTCCAGTCCTCTGCCTGGGCAGCAAAGCCTGAAAATGCCAGCACCGCACCCGCGACCATTGAATTGAGTTTGAACATGTCTCTATCCTCCCGTTAAGATTGCGTTAAGAACTCCGTGCGGCACCGCGCAATCCGCGGCTCCACATCCCGCTAACACTTAGGAAGTAGTCTTTATTCAACAGACGGCAGAAATTTCTGGGGATGCGGCTGTGCGCGCGGGGTTGCCGGGGCTCTACCCCCGGCTCTGGCGTTATGCGCTTGTGCTGTCCGGCAACCGCGCAAACGCCGATGATCTGGCCCAACGCGCCTGCATCCGCGCGCTTGAACAGGCCGCCAAATTTGAACCAGGCACCCATTTGGATCGTTGGACCTTCACAATCATGCGCAGGCTTTGGCTGAACGAGATGCGCGCGCAGGCGGTGCGGCAGGGTAATGGGCTGGTGGCGGTGGAAGATATTGAACTGGCCTCAGAAAATTTGCCGGCAGAAGCGAATATTTTCGCGCGCGAGGTGTTTACCGCCATAGGCGGCCTTCCCGAAGCGCAGCGTGAAACTGTCACACTCGTTTATATGGAGGGCTACGCCTACAAGGAAGCCGCAGCGATGTTGGACATCCCGATCGGCACGGTGATGAGCAGGCTGGCGGCGGCGCGCAAGACGCTGGCCCGCGCGTTCCCGGATGAAGGCACAAAGAGATGAGCGAAACGCAACGCCATATCAGTGACGAAAGATTGGTGGCCTACCTCGATGGGGCGCTGGGCGATGCCGCGCGCGCTGAGATCGACGCGGCCTTGGAACAGGACCCGGCGCTGGCAGAGCGGCTGGCGGGGCTCGATGTGCCGATGGCGGGCTTGCGCGCGGTGATGGCGCCAGAGGTGTTGAGCGCACCGCAGATGCCCGAAGGGCTGCTGGCGCAGGTGCCCGCGCCCTTTGCCGCGCCGCCGCTGGCGGAGGGCCCGGCTGATCCTGCGCCCCTGCCACGCATACGCAGCAGAGCCTGGGTCCCGTCGCTCATGGCCGCCTGTTTCGCCGCCGGGATCGCGCTGACCTATGTGTTCACACCCGCGCCACCTGCCCCGGCCAAGCCCGGCTGGATCGACGCGGTGGCGTCCTATCAAAAGCTCTACGTGACCGAAACGCTGCAGGACACGCGCCAGCAGCCGACCGAGGCCGCCCAGGTGCTGGCCCGCGCGGCGCGCGACTTTGGCGTGCCGCTGAATGCGGCGCTGTCTCTGGAAGGGCTCGCGTTTCGGCGCGCGCAGATGCTGGGCTGGAACGGCGGGCCGCTGTTGCAGGTCGCTTATCTGGCCGATGACGGCACGCCCATGGCGCTTTGCCTGACCCGGGTGAGCGCGGCGGATCGCGGCCCGAAGACGGCCATCAGTCAGGATCTGGCGGGCGTCAGCTGGGTGCAGGACGGCGTGGGCTACGTGCTGCTGGGCGGCGATGATACTGCGCGCGTCGAAGCGCTTGCCGGTCAGGTCCGCGCCCGCCTCTAGACCAAACTGGCGTAGGGTA
Source organism: Pseudomonadota bacterium (assembly GCA_039024775.1). Lineage (GTDB taxonomy): Bacteria > Pseudomonadota > Alphaproteobacteria > Rhodobacterales > Rhodobacteraceae > Sulfitobacter. The sequence goes on along the minus strand of JBCCPS010000008.1, from coordinate 26,156 downwards.
ATATCTGCCCCGGCTTGCGCTTTGGTGTATCTTCCCCGAAATCAACGCTTAGATTTTGGCATGAAGTTTCAGGGAGGGAACCGGGATGCTTGGAAAAATGATGGATCAGCCGCTGCTGACATCCGCACTGATCGCCCATGCGGAACGCTATCACGGCGCAACCGAGATCGTATCGGTCGCCACCACCGGCGGTTTGGAGGACGCTACATGGGGCAGTGTGGGGGCAAACGCGCGGCGTTTGGCCTCGGCCCTGGGCAAGCTTGGGCTGGCCCCCGAAGACCGCTGCGCCACCATCGCCTGGAACAACCGGCGTCATCTTGAGATCTATTTTGGCGTGGGCGGCGGCGGTTTTGTCTGCCATACGATCAATCCGCGCCTGGCGCCGGAGCAGCTGATCTTCATCGTGGCCGATGCTGCCGACAAGGTGCTCTTTTTCGATCATACCTTCCTGCCCGCTGTGGCCAAGCTGAAGGAACACTTCAAAACGGTCGAACACTTCGTGCTGATGGGCCCGCGCGACGCAGACGCCGCTGCCATGATCGACGGGCTCAAGTTTTATGACGAGCTGTTGGAAACCGGGGACGCGGGTTTCGACTGGCCACAGTTCGAGGAAAGCCGCGCCTGCGCGCTTTGCTATACTTCCGGCACCACGGGCAATCCCAAGGGCGTGCTCTATACCCACCGCAGCACAGTGCTGCACTCCATTGCGGGCAATCAGCCGGACGGTCTGGCGGTCTCGGCCCGCGACACGGTGCTGCCGGTCGTGCCGATGTTTCACGTCAACGCCTGGGGCGTGCCCTACGTGGCTGCTGCCGTGGGCGCAAAGCTGGTGATGCCGGGGCCGGGGCTTGACGGGGAAAGCCTCGTGAAGCTCATCGACGGGCACGGTGTGACGCTGGCGCTGGGTGTGCCCACGATCTGGATGGGGCTCTTGCAGGCGCTGGAGGCAACGGGCTCCAAAGCGGCCAGTCTGGAGCGTACGGTGGTGGGCGGCTCCGCCCTGCCGCCTTCGATGATCCCGATTTTCCGCGATAAATACGGCGTGGAGCTGATCCACGCCTGGGGCATGACAGAGACGAGCCCGCTGGGCACGCTCAACCATCTGCTGCAAAAGCATGCCGGGCTGAGCGAGGAGGCCCAGGGCGACATCCGCCGCGGCCAGGGCCGCCCTCCCTTTGGCGTGGAGCTTCGGATCGTGGACGCAGACGGCAAGGTGCTGCCCGAGGATGGCGAGACGCAGGGCGATCTGCAAATCCGCGGCTTCTGGATCATCGACACCTACTTTGGCAAAGACGCGACAGCGCTGACCCCGGACGGCTGGTTCGACACGGGCGATGTGGCCACGATTGATGCGGACGGCTACATGATCATCCGCGACCGGTCCAAGGACATCATCAAGTCGGGCGGCGAATGGATTTCCACCGTGGAGCTGGAGAACATCGCCATCGCGCACCCGGGCGTCGCCAACGCCGCCGCCATCGCTGCGCGGCACAAGAAATGGGATGAGCGTCCTGTCATTATCGCGGTGAAATCCGGGGACGTCAGCGAAGCGGAGCTTCTTGCCTTCTACGACGGCAAGGTCCCAAGCTGGCAGGTGCCGGACAAGGTGATCTTTGTCGAAGACCTGCCGCTCGGCGCTACGGGCAAGGTGGTGAAGGTCAAGCTGCGGGAAAGCTATGGCGATGTGCTGCTGGAAGAGGCGGGCTGATGAAGCACGCCACGGCCTTTACGCCCGATCTGCAAGCAGCCTATGACGCTGATTTGGCGGTGCTGGATCGCGCGAAACACGACTGGGCGCGTACGTCTGTGGCCGACAGAATCGGGCTCCTACAGGCCGTGAAAGACGCGCTGATGCCGGTGGCGGAAGACTGGGCTGTGACGGCCGCGCAAAAGAAAGGGATCCCTGAGGGGTCGCACCTCGTTGGTGAGGAGTGGACAAGCGGGCCTTACGCGCTGATGTCCGCCTGCAACGGGTTGATGCAGACGCTGTCCAAGATGGACGGCAAGGCGTTTCTCAAGTCCCTGCCAAAGCGGCGGCTGCCCAACGGGCAGCTGGTCTTGCGCGCGGTGCCCCACAGCATCTGGGACCGGCTGCTGCTTTCCGGGGTGACCGCCGACATCTGGATGCAGCCCGGCGTGACACCCGCCAATCTGAAGGATCACGCGGCGTCGGCCTATGACATCGCGCCGGAGGACCGCGTGGGCAAGGTGGCGCTGGTGCTGGGCGCGGGCAATATCGCGGCCATCTCACCGCTCGATGCCTTCCAGAAGCTTTTTATCGAAAACCAGGTGGTGCTGCTGAAGATGAACCCGGTCAATGACTACCTGACCGCGTTTTTGCAGGCGGCGCTTAGGCCGCTGATCGAAGCCGATGCGCTGCGCATCCACCGCGGCGACGGGGAAAGCGGCGCCTATCTGACGGACCATCCGCTGGTGGAGGAAATCCACATCACAGGTGCCCGCGCCACCCATGACGCAATCGTCTGGGGCACAGGCGCAGAAGGCGCGGCCAACCGAAAGGCAGGCACGCCCAAGAACCCACGGCCCATCACCTCGGAGCTTGGCGCGGTCTGTCCCACCATCGTGGTGCCCGGCCCCTGGAGCGCGGCAGACCTGCGGTTTCAAGCCGAAAACATCGCGACGATGAAGCTGCATAACTCCGGGTTCAACTGCGTTGCGGTGCAGAGCCTGGTGATGGCGAGAGGCTGGGACAAGACGGAGGCGCTGCTGTCTGAGGTGCGCCGCGTGATGACCCGGTTTGGCCAGCGCGCGGCCTATTACCCGGGCGCGGAAGCGCGGCAGGCAGCTTTCCGCAATCAGGCGGGAGCTGCGGCCACCGAATGGCCGCGCGGGTCCTCCCCGGCCTGCGTTCTGGCCAACATGGACACGGGCGACACGCAGGCGCTGGCGCAACAGGAGGTTTTTGCGCCTGCGATGGGCATTAAGCGGCTGGAGGAAACCGATCCGGAGGCGTTCTTGCGCGCCGCCATCGCCTGGTCCAATGACGCGCTTTACGGCACGCTGGGCGCAAATGTGCTGATCCATCCCGCCACGCTGCGCCAGATGGGTCGCAAACGGTTTGAAGCGCTTCTCAGCGAGCTACGCTACGGCACGATTGCCGTGAACGCCTGGACCGGCCTGGGGTTTTTGCTGTCGCCCGTGCCCTGGGGCGGCTTTGCTGGAGCGACGCTGGAGGACGTGCAATCTGGCGTGGGAACGGTGCACAACACGTTTATGTTGGAGCGGACGGAACGGACGATCGTGGAGGCGCCTTTCCGCCCCTTCCCGCGCAGCATTTTGTCAGGGAGCATGACCCTGCTGCCGCGCCCGCCCTGGTTCATCACCAACCGCAAGCAGGACAAGATCGGCAAACATCTGACCGCCTTCCAACATAAAGCAAGCTGGCTGAAGCTGCCGCGGATTTTCCTGAATGCTTTAAGAGGCTAAGCGTAGGGCGGGCGATCTGCCCACCCTACGCGATTGGCTCAGTCCTGATCATCCAGCGCGGACAGGCCCTTGAGGATGTCGATGGCATAGGCCAGCTGATAGTCCTCGTCGCGCAGTTGCGCTGCCTTTTCGGCCTTTTCGCGGTCCTGCATGATCTGATCGATCTGGTCTTCCGTCAGGCTGTCATTGCTGATGGAGCCGCGCAGATCGGCCTCTGACCGGCGCGGGCGGTTGGCCTGTTCTTCGATCTCTTCCTCTACGCGCGCGGGCGGTTGCGTGACCACGATATCAGGCGACACACCCAGCGCCTGGATCGACCGGCCCGAGGGCGTGTAATACCGCGCCGTCGTCAGGCGCATCGCGCCCTGACCGCGCAGCGGCATGACCGTCTGCACCGATCCCTTGCCAAAGCTCTTGGTGCCGATGACGATGCCGCGCCGGTGGTCCTGAAGCGCGCCCGCCACGATCTCGGACGCAGAAGCCGAGCCGCCGTTGATCAGCACCACGATGGGTTTACCCTCCGCGAGATCGCCAGGCGTCGCGTTCACGCGGTCCCCGTCCTCAGGGTTGCGACCTCGGGTGGAGACGATCTCACCCTCCTCCAGGAACGCATCCGACACGGCAATCGCCTGATTGAGCAGCCCGCCTGGGTTGTTGCGCAGGTCGATGACAAAGCCGTTGACCTCGTCCATGCCGCCCAGCGCTTCGACACGCTCCTGCAGCTCTGAGCGCATCTTGGGGAAGGTCTGTTCGTTAAACGTAGTCAGGCGCAGCACCACCGTCTCCCCCTCGGTGCGCGAGCGCACTACTGTGAGCTCGATGATGTCGCGCACGATGGAGACGTCAAAGGGCTCCGCCTCACCCTCGCGGACGACGGTGATCACGATCTCCGACCCCACCGGCCCGCGCATCATCTCCACCGCCTGATCCAGTGTGAGACCCAGCAGGCTCTCGCCATCCACGTGGGTGATGAAGTCGCCTGCTTCCATCCCGGCCTCAGAAGCGGGCGTGCCGTCCATCGGGGCCACGACTTTCACAAAGCCTTCTTCCTGGGTGACCTCGATGCCCAAACCGCCAAATTCGCCCCGCGTCTGTTCGCGCATCTTCACCGCGTCATTGGGGCTGAGGTAGCTGGAATGCGGATCAAGGGAGGTCAGCATCCCGTTGATCGCCGCCTCGATCAGTTCCTCCGTTTCGACCTCTTCCACGTATTGCGCGCGAATGCGTTCGAAAATGTCGCCAAAAAGGTCGAGCTGTTCATAGACGTTCTCCACCTTGGCCGTCTCCTGCGCCAGCAGGGGGGCCGCGATCTGCGTCGTGGCCACAGCCCCGGCAAGCGTGCCGCCAATGGCTGCCAATGCAATTCTCTTCATGCGTTATCCATCCTTGTCCATGCCGAACCAGTCGCTGGGATCCTGGGGCCTGTTATCCTGTCTTACCTCTATATAGAGCGTTTCTGTCCGGTCGGGACCACCCCCTTCACGAAGGGGTGACGAAGCGCCGCCATTTTCCGCCGCAGAATCGCCCATCAGCCCCACCGGCGTGCCGCCCGCAATGACCTGCCCCGCCGCGCCATAGATCACGTCGAGCCCTGCAAGCACAAAGAGCGTGTCGGCCTGCGGCTCCAGGATCATGACCTGACCAAAATCCAGAAGCGGCCCGGCGTAGCGGATGGTGGCCGCTGTGGGCGTGGTCACAATGGCGCGGGGGCGGGTGGCCAGGATGATACCGGGGCGCGCGATACCGGCGGCATCTGCCTCGCCCGCGCGGCGCAACAGCAGCCCCTGCACCGGCAACGGCAGCGCGCCCCTTTCGGCGTCCATCCGCGCGGGCGCGGGGGCGGTTTCCTGGGTGACGATTTCGGCCAGCCCGCTGGCGAAGCCGTCCAGCGTTTCAGTCGAGGCAATGAGCACGCCGGTGCGGACCGGATCGGCGGTGAAACGCGTCGGCAAATCGGTGCGGCTGGCCATCGCCTGGTTGAGTGCTGTGCGCGCGGCCTGCACCTGCGTCAGCCCCGCCTGCAGCCGTTCCGCGGCATCCGCCTGCAGGGTCCGCAAGGTCTGCACCGCATCCAGATCGGCCCGCAGCGCATCCGCGCGTTTGTTTAGCGCGGGCGTGAGCTCCGCCAGCAGCATGCCCGCGCGCGCCGTGCCCGTGGGCCCGCCCGGATGCAGCAGCCTGCGCGGATCGGGTGCGGCCCCGATGGACTGCAACACGCCCAAAAGGTCCGCCACCTCCCGCTCCCGCGCGCTCAGGCGCTGGCTCAACTGGCGTTCGCTGATGGCCACCTGCCGCAAGCCCGCGCGCATGGCACCAAGGCCCCTTTCGAATGCCTGAATCGTCTGGGTCAGCGCGCGTACCCGGTCGCGCGCGCCCTCCGCCGCATCCAGCTGCGCAGACGCCGCCTCCAACGCCTGAGCCGCCGCCAGCGCCTCCGCGCCCGGATCGGGCTGTGCGAAGGCGGCGAAGGGCAGCATCAGACAAAAGGCGCAGGCCCGGATCATGTCAAAAGCACCTTGCCGGTCATCTCTTCGGGCGGCGCCAGCCCCATCAGCGCCAGCACCGTGGGCGCCAGATCGGCCAGCCGCCCGTCCTGCAGGCCCGCGCCCTCTGGCCCACCGATCAGCGCTACGGGCACCAGGTTGAGCGTATGCGCCTTGTGCGGGCCGCCAGTATCGGGATCGACCATCACCTCGCAATTGCCGTGATCGGCGGTCAACACCATCGCACCGCCCGCCGCTTCCAGCGCGGCAAGCGCCTGGGTAAGCCCTGCATCCACCGCCTCGCAAGCGGCGATGGCGGCGTCCAGATCGCCCGTATGGCCCACCATGTCCGGGTTCGCGAAATTGACCACGATCAGGTCGTATCCCGCCTCGATCGCGCTCACGAAACGCGCGGCAACCTCCGGCGCGGACATCTCGGGTTGCAAATCATAGGTGGCCACATCGGGGGAGCGCGGCATGAAACGCTCCTCACCCTCAGCAGGCACCTCCACGCCGCCGTTTAGAAAGAAGGTGACGTGGGGATACTTCTCCGTCTCCGCCAGGCGAAACTGGCGCAACCCGTGTTTGGCCACCCAAGCGCCCAGGGTGTTGGGGATCTCCTGCTTGGGGTAGGCGGTCGTCATGAAGGTGTCGTGGGTGTCCGAGTAATTCACCATCCCCAGCACCGCGCTCAGCCGAGGCCTCGGGCCGGTGTCGAAGCCATCGAAATCGGGCTGCGCGATGGCCGAAAGGATCTCCCGCGCCCGGTCGGCGCGGAAGTTGAGGAAAAAGAGCCCGTCGCCGTCCTTGATCCCGCCGAAGCCACCGATCACCCGCGGCTTGATGAACTCATCCCAGACTTCCTTGGCGTAGGCATCCTTGATGGCCTGTTTGGGCGTCGGCGCCTGTTTGCCCTCCCCGCGCACCATCGCGTCAAAGGCCAGCTTGACCCGCTCCCAGCGTGTGTCGCGGTCCATCGCGTAGTAGCGCCCGCTGAGCGTGGCGATCTCCACCCCGGGTTCCAGGTTCTCCGCCAGCTCTTCCAGATATCCGAGCGCTGAGACCCCGGCCACATCGCGCCCGTCGGTGATGAGATGCAACTCAACGGCAACATCTTCGCGCACCGCAAGGCTTACGGCGGCGGCCATATGATCGATATGGCCATGCACCCCGCCGTCCGACATCACGCCCGCGATGTGCAGCGCGCCGCCTGCTTGCTTCACCTGCGACACCGCGTCCAGGATGGCCGCGTTTTCAAAGAAGCTGCCGTCTTCGATGGCCAGATCGATCTGGCCCAGGTCCATCGACACCACCCGACCCGCGCCGATGTTGGTGTGGCCAACCTCCGAATTGCCCATCTGCCCGCTGGGCAGGCCCACGTCGGGCCCATGGGTGAGGAGCCGCGCGTTTGGGCAGGTCGCCATGATCCGGTCAAAGGTGGGCGTGTGCGCCAATGCGGGCGCATTGCCCGCGCGCAGATCGCTCAATCCCCACCCGTCGAGGATGCACAATACCACTGGCTTGGGGGCGCTCATGTCGGGGGCCTGCTCCGCTCGTCTTCTTTTGCTCACCCTTACCGCGCGCGGGCCACGGGGTGAACCTTTTTCAAGGCGCGCTAAATTCAAAGGCTCTGGAACACGCGCTGCCTGCGTGGCACACAAGACCCGACCCAAGGGAGCGACCCATGACATTCGGCAAAGGCCACCACCTGCACCTCATTGACGGCTCCGCCTTCATCTTCCGCGCTTTTCACGCGATGCCGCCGCTCACGCGCGGCTCCGACGGCGCGCCCACGGGGGCGGTGCACGGGTTTTGCAACATGATCTGGAAAATGGTGCAGGACAACACTGGCCCGGATGCGCCCACCCATGTGGCGGTGATTTTCGACAAGGGCTCCTACACCTTCCGCAACGATATGTACGACCTCTACAAGGCCAACCGGGACGAGATGCCCGAGGACCTGCGCCCGCAAATCCCCATGACGCGCCAAGCGACAGAGGCCTTCAACATCGCTTGCAAGGAAAAGGAAGGATATGAGGCCGACGACATCATCGCCACACTCGCCGTGCAGGCCCGTGCGGCGGGCGGGCGGTGCACCATCATAAGCTCCGACAAGGATCTGATGCAACTGGTGGGCGACGGGGTGGAGATGCTGGATGCGATGAAGAACAATCGCATCGACCGCGAAGGGGTGCACGAGAAATTCGGGGTCTATCCCGAGCGCGTGGTGGACGTGCAGGCGCTGGCCGGCGACTCAGTGGACAACGTGCCCGGTGCGCCCGGGATCGGGATCAAGACGGCAGCGCTGCTGATCAACGAATACGGCGATCTGGAGACGCTGCTGGAGCGCGCGGAGGAGATCAAGCAACCCAAGCGCCGACAGACGCTGATTGACCACGCCGAGCAGATCAGGCTCTCGCGTAAGCTGGTGCTGCTGGATGAGGCCACGCCGCTTGATTTCACGCTGGATGACCTGGAAGTGGTGGAACCCGACGCTGAAAAGCTGCTGGGTTTCCTTGCGGAAATGGAGTTCCGCACGCTCTCCAAACGCGTCGCGGAAGCGCTTGGCGAAGACGCGCCCGTCATCGCCGAAAAACCCGCTGAAGTCGAAGGCCCCGACCTCTCCGCCGTTCCGTTCGATGCCGCGAACTACGAACAGGTGGGCGACGCAGAGGCCCTGCAACGCTGGATCGACGCCATCTATGAACGCGGCTACGCGGCGATCGACACCGAGACGACAGGCCTCAACGAGATGACCGCCGAACTGGTGGGCATATCGCTCGCCGTGGAACCGGGGAAGGCCTGCTACATCCCGCTCACCCACAAGGCGAACCGGGGCGATGACCTCTTTGGCTCGGACGATCTGGCCGAGGGGCAGATGCCGCTGGAAGAGGCGCTGAAGATGCTGACGCCCGTGCTGGAGGACGAGAGCATCCTCAAGATCGGCCAAAACATGAAATACGACGCCAAGATCTTTGCCCAGTTCGGCGTGCATGTGGCCCCCATCGACGACACGATGCTGATCTCCTACGCCCAGCACGCCGGGCTGCACAACCACGGCATGGACACGCTGTCAGAGCGCTACCTCTCCCACACGCCGATCCCCATCAAACCGCTTCTGGGCTCCGGCAAATCGGCCATCACCTTCGACAAGGTCCCGCTGGAAGACGCCACCCCCTACGCCGCAGAGGATGCCGACATCACCCTGCGCCTCTGGCAGAGCCTGAAACCGCAGCTGCACCAAGCGCAGACCACCAAGGTCTATGAGACGCTGGAACGGCCCATGGTGAAAGTACTCGCAGGTATGGAGCGCACAGGCATCAAGGTCGACCGCGACACGCTTTCACGCATGTCCAATGCCTTCAGCCAGAAGATGGCGGCGCTGGAGGATGAGCTCTACGAACTTGCAGGACGCAAATTCAACGTGGGCTCCCCCGCTCAGGTGGGCGAAATCCTCTTTGACGAAATGGGCCTTGAGGGCGGCAAGAAGGGCAAGACCGGCAAATACGCCACCGGTGCAGACGTGCTGGAAGATCTGGCAACGGAACACGACCTACCCGCCCGCGTGCTCGACTGGCGGCAGCTTTCCAAACTTAAGTCGACCTACACCGACAGCCTGCAGGAACACATCAACCCGGACACGGGCCGTGTGCATACCTCCTATTCCATCGCCGGGGCCTCCACCGGGCGGCTCGCCTCCACCGATCCCAATCTGCAGAACATCCCCATCCGCACCGAGGAAGGCCGCCGGATCAGAGAGGCTTTCGTGGCGGAAGAAGGCAAGACGCTGGTGGCGCTGGACTACTCCCAGATCGAGCTGCGGATCCTCGCGCATATCGCAGGCATCGACGCCCTGAAAGACGCCTTCCAGCGCGGCGACGACATCCACGCAATGACCGCCTCCGAGATGTTCGACGTGCCCATGGAAGACATGACGCCAGAGATCCGCCGCCGCGCAAAGGCGATCAACTTTGGCGTGATCTACGGCATCTCGGGCTTTGGCTTGGCGCGCAACCTGCGCATCTCGCGCGAGGAGGCGCAGGGCTTCATCAACCGCTACTTCGAACGTTTCCCCGGCATTCGCGCCTACATGGACGACACCAAAGCCTTCGCCAAGAAAAACGGCTACGTACAGACCCTCTTTGGCCGCAAGATCCACACGCCCAACATCGGCGCCAAAGGCCCGCAGGCAGGCTTTGCCGCCCGCGCGGCGATCAACGCGCCGATCCAGGGCACCGCCGCCGATGTGATCCGCCGCGCCATGATCCGCATGCCCAACGCCATCGCGGATCTGCCCGCCAAGATGCTCTTGCAGGTCCATGACGAACTGCTCTTCGAAGTAGATCAGGGCGCAGAAGATGATCTGATCGCGACCGCCCGCGCGGTCATGGAAGAGGCCAATATGCCCGGCGTCGATCTTGCCGTGAAACTGACCGTAGACGCGGGCCAGGGATCAAATTGGGCTGAGGCCCACTGACGATGGGAGACCGCATCGCTCTGCCTTGGTTCGACGGTGCCGAAGCCGATCTCGAAGAACCAGAAACGCCTCAGAAAGCGGCCGCGCTAAAGGCCTTCCTCTCCCTCACGGCGCAGGACCGCCTGGCCGCCTCCCGCCACGTCTACGCCTACTACCGCGACTACCATGCGATCGTCGGCGGGGAGGATTGGCTGGACGCGCAGATGGGTGTGCCCGCGCAGCCGGAGGACATCTGGCAGCACGTCACGCCACAAATCATCGCCGTGGACAGCCGCCCGGACATGCCCGGACACGTCTATGTCGTGATCGAAGCGGATTGCGCCTGGGAAGAAGAGCACGGGCTCATGCTGGTCTGGGAAGATGGAACCGAACTGATCAAAGTGAGCGGATACGACGGCCACACCACCAACGTCTTCGCATACGATGATGACAGCCTCGCTGACGTGGTCTACGCCGCCAGCGACCCGCAATTCACGACCCGGCGGGACCCTTGAGCCCATTGCGCACATGGCAAGAGGTCAAAGCGCTGGGCCTTTCCCTCAACCTGCCGCAGGTGGAGGTCGCAGCAAGCTGGGGCAATGAAAACCTCAAAGCCCATGGCAAGATGTGGGTCTGGTGGTCTCCTTACGTGGAGGCGGCAGTGTTCAAAGGCAGCCTTGAGGAACGCGAGGCGCTGAACGCCGCCGATCCCGCAACCTTCATCCTGCACCCTCACTACGCCAAACACGGGCTGATCCTGGTGGCCGCAGGTCATATTGATCCCGCCTGGGCAACAGCCCGCCTGCAAACGAGCTGGCGCGCCATGGCCCCCAAACGATTTCTCAAGGCCTGGGACGCAGACCAAAACCGGGCCTGACAGCGCGCGTGCCCAAGGGTGAATTGCGATGCAGGTATGAGACCTCCGCCTGTTCGCGGCGAAAACAAGCCACCGGAGCCTTCCAATCCGCCGCTTACCCCCCCTCGCAAGACTTCGCCTTGCCTCTGGTCTCTCGCGGTGCAAGCACCGCTGCCACCCCCCGCAAGACTTCGCCTTGCCTGTGGTCTGGAACAACCTTCGCTGGAGAACGTCGTGGCAGGGATTTGGCCGATTGCCAAATGGAAGTGCCGGTTCATGGGCTCACCTCGCGTTAAGGGGGGATATGGCTATTGCATTTGGGAAGCTGGCGCATTCTGAGGGCTTGGTGCCTTTGGGCCGAAATCCCGCAGATTTACGCTTGGCATGGATAATTTTCACCGTGTTTTCAATGGCCACAGGAAAACACAGCAGAACAAACCAGTTCCTGGTTCCAGCGGTTAGTCGTAGCACTTCAGCCACGGCTTGTTAGCGAAGCCCTCTCCAAGACTTTCCGCAACTCTTTTGGCTGTTTCGCACAAGTTTCGCAGTTCTTCCTGCATCAGCAACGCCTGTGCCGTGGCCATGCCCAAGCGAAGATCGCAGAGCGTACCCTCGCCAGCCTGTCCGGCGTGATTGATGATCGTCCAAAGTTTCACTGTGCCTATGCGGCGCGTCAGCCTGGAGCCGACCCCAGCCCGTCGGTTGAGCCGGCGCCTTTGGCGACCGTGAAGCAGATCGTGGCGCGGGAAGCGGTGGCAAAGGCCGAATAGGCCAATGGCTATATGGAAAACGCCAAGTTCGAGGCGGCACTGGCAGTTTTGAACGATGTCACCGCAGTCGCCGGGGTTGATGGCAATTCTCGAAATGACGGGCCGCGGTTTCCGCGCAGTCGCTGAAAAAGAAGGCGAAGCGTTATCAGAACTCAGCGCCAAGATCAGGCCTATTGGGAAGGCCCCGTAATGAGCATCACGCGCAACCAGCTCCGCCTGCTCCGGACCGCAAAGAGCAAACTGCGCCATTCGGATGAGACCTTTCGCACCGCGCTGGTGCAGATTATCGGGAAGATCAGTACCAAGGACTTGGACACTGCCGACTTCGAAACCATGATGGGCTTCTTCGCATACTGCGGCTTCACGCCTCTCAAAGCCGGTGGCGAAGACTACAGCGAGCGCCGCGGCATGGCGAGCTTCGCGCAGATCGAGCTGATCAGCGCGCTTTGGTCCGAGTTCGCGGCGCACAAGGCGGGTGAGGCGGAGTTGAACAAGTGGCTGGATCATTATTGGCGGATTTCCAGCCTGCGGTTTCTGACCGCGCCCGACGCACCCAGGATCATCACCGCACTGAAGGAGATGAAGCTCCGGGCCGCCTGAAGGAACGGAGAACGCCAGGAGATAGAGGGCGGCGCGCAAGTGCCGCCCTTTTTCTTTCCGCCTTGGCACCGTCTTCGGGACCGGAAGGCAGAACAATCAAACCCGTCTGAGGTGCGGATGGCGGGGCCTGCCACCCGGATGCCGGAAACCCCACAAGACGCTCGGGCCTCAGGCCCGGCTACGGCAGGCAGAATATCACCGTGTCGCGTCCGCAATCAAAAAGTAGCCTTTGCATGGACAACAGGCAATGGCGCTGAGAGGCCCACAGAGCGCCACTGTGGGCTTTGGGCGGTAGCCCTCGTAAATTCGTGTCATCGTGCTGTGCACCGTCTAAAAATCGGCCTCAGATATTTGGAAATCTCAGACTACGCAGCAGCTCGACGTTGCGACGCCACAAACTTGATTTTTGACCGTTCGCGCAGTACTCCAACAGGGTCACCGGAGCATCGAGGTACCTGGGAACAGACCCAAGGGCGTTCCGGACGTTCTGCCAGGGGAAAGGTGATCGTGCCTTCATTGGCGCACTGGCAGGGGCATTGTCCCACCCTGGTACAGGCCATGGGGACGTTTCGGACGTTAAGGGCTAGGACCTGCCAGCTACTTCCCAACTTGTGAACAACCCCCCACACACTGTATGTGGATGGTTGGGCATCCATAGTTTCCGTTACTCTATCCGCAACGCCCCGCAAATGCGCGGGGTCAGTTTCGGACACGAAAGGAAAGCTCCAAAATGCAGATCAACGGACAGTCCCTGGAACTCGTTTTCAAGGGCTTCAAGACGGCCTAAACCGACGCTTATCTCAAAGCGCCCACCAATTGGGAAAAGATCGCGATGCAAGTGGCCAGCCAAAGCAGCCAGAAAACCTATGGCTGGCTGGGTCAGTTTCCCCAGTTGCGGGAGTGAGCCGCCCCGCTGAATGCGGGGTTCGAAACACTGGGCCATGATGGCAAGAACTTCTTCGACACCGTTCATGCCCTGACCGACCGGGATAGCACGACAGTTTCCGTGAGAAACATGCAGCTAGGCTCTAGCCCGGCCTGGTTTCTCTTGGACACATCCCGCGCTGTGCGCCCCGTCCTCTGGCAAGAGCGTGACCGGAGTAGGTCCATCTGGTTCCCGCCGGGGAGATCAAAGACTGGATGCAGCGTTCGGCGAAATCAAAGCCCATCGACGCATGTTTGGAGAGGCTTCAAATGCCCCTAGAGAGCACTTGAAACGCTGCATTCGATGAGGGATCACACTCTTGAGAGTGAGTTTGAAGCGCTGCCGGTACCGACCGCCGTTCCGGCAGACCACTTCTTTTTGGCGCGGATAGACCGCATGACCTTTGAAGAAATGGCAGCGGACTTGGTCGCGCATTTTCCGCCTGATCTCTGCGTCGGAAGCAGTGCAATCCATAGCTGGTTGCAAAGGTGCAAAGCGAAGGGTTGCTCACGGAAAACGGGCCATGAAACGCCCAAAATCCCATCCAAGAAAGTCCAAGGTCACCCCGGGTCTTCCGGTATCAAACCTAAAGAAACAGGGGTTCAAATCCTCTGAAGAACAACAGAAGCGGATACATCTCTGCCATGAAAGGGCTCAATCGAAGGCGCCTCCAGACCTTCTGGGATGGTGGGCGTTGAAGCCCCCACCCGCGCCTCACTTGCGCGCCCGCCGCCCTCGGAAAAACCAGCTTCACAACCGCACACCCGAAAAAATGTCATGCGGCGCAGCCGCGCATTGAGGTCACAGTCAGAATTCCTCAGGCGCGATCCTGCCCACAAGGCGCATTAGGATCATTGCCTCCGACCTGACCCTGCAAAAGATGATCAGGTCGGAGCGCGAAGTCACTTCAACCAGCGGTCAGTTCGAACAGGCTGATCGAATTGCCATCGGGGTCCGTCGCATAGCTGAATCGCCCCGCCGGGATGTCGATCACACCGGGCAGCACCTTGCCGCCCGCGTCCCACACCCGCGCAGAGGCAGCCTCCACCGTGTCCGGCACCAAGAAATGAATGGTCGGACCAGCATCCTTGGCCGGCGTGCCTTCATAGAGATGCCCGGCCACGCCGGTCATTTCATCCGTGGTTTGAAACATCACGATGGGGTTGGGGCCGTCGGTGTTGTGCACCATCTCACAATCCAACACGGCCTCATAGAAGGCCTGCGCGCGCGCAAGATCAGCGACAGGGATTTCCATCCAAACGACGGCGTGTTCTGGGGTGACTGACATGGGTGTGCTCCTTCATATGCGTGTGCAGATGAAGAAGTCTTAATCCAGGCACCTGACAGTTTTTGGCAGCAGCCTGCGCCCAACCCTCAAGGCAATTCGTCTGACGGAATGATCCCAAAGAACGCACCCTGCGACCACACGCCGAACCAGCCCTCGTGGTGCACGCCCAGATCCACCAAGCGGTAAAAGGACTTCCGATCAATGAGCGCTTCCAGATTGCGCCGGATCAAAACATAGGGCGATGGCTCCCCCGTCTGGGCATCGCGGACAACCCGGATCGGATGATCGGGCCCCGCGCGCGCGTGATCACCCACGTTTGTCTCAAACACCAGCGCATCGCCTTCGACCTCGAAATCAATCGCGACAAAGGGCGCATCCTCCACCTGGATGCCCACTTTCTCCACCGGGGTGACCAGAAAATACTTGTCCCCCTCGCGCCACAGAATCGTGGAAAACAGGTGCACCAACCCGGGCCGCCCGATGGGTGTGCCTTCGTAAAACCAGGTGCCGTCGCGCGCGATGCGCATGTCCAGATCGCCGCAAAACGGCGGGTTCCACTGTTCAAGCGGCGGCAATCCGCCCGTTTTTGCAGCCTTTGCCGAAGCTGCCAGCCCTTCGGCGTCAGGAGTCACGGTTTTTTGTCCTGCCATCTCTTTTGCCCTGTCCTCTGCTAAAGGTAGACCTACCATTGCGTCATATATCTCAGGAGCAGCGAATGTCATGAGCACGCAAGACGATCTGGTCGCCGAAATCGAAGCGCTCGAAGAAAAGCTGGCCGCGGCCCGCGCCTCCATCACCAAACGCTTCATCGGACAAGAGCGCGTGGTCGAACTGACGCTGACCGCTTTGCTGTGCGGCGGGCATGGCCTGCTCATTGGCCTGCCCGGTCTGGGCAAGACGCGCCTTGTTGAAACGCTGAGCACCGTGATGGGGCTCGAAGGAAGCCGCGTGCAGTTCACGCCTGATCTGATGCCCGCCGACATCCTGGGCTCCGAAGTGCTGGACACGGCAGAGGATGGCACAAGGTCTTTCCGCTTCATCGAAGGGCCGGTTTTCTGTCAGCTTCTGATGGCAGATGAGATCAACCGCGCCAGCCCGCGCACCCAGTCAGCACTGCTGCAGGCGATGCAGGAAAAGACCGTGACCGTCGCAGGTGAGGACCGCGCGCTAGGCACGCCTTTCCACGTGCTGGCCACCCAGAACCCAATTGAGCAGGAGGGCACCTATCCGCTGCCCGAAGCGCAGCTTGACCGCTTCCTCGTGCAAATCGACGTGCGCTATCCTGACCGCGACACCGAACGCGACATCCTGATCGCCACGACCGGCGAGGCAGAGGAAAAAGCAACCGAGGTGTTCACGCCCGGCGAATTGATCGCCGCCCAGCGCCTTTTGCGCCGGATGCCCGTGGGCGACAGCGTGGTGGAGATGATCCTCGACCTGGTACGCGCCTTCCGTCCGGAAGAACCAGGCGCCAGCGACAAGATCCGCGAAACTGTCGCTTGGGGGCCCGGCCCCCGCGCGGCGCAGGCGCTCATGCTGGCGGTGCGCGCGCGCACCTTGCTGCAGGGACGGTTGGCCCCCTCTGCGGAGGATGTGATCGACATGGCGCGCCCCGTGCTCAGCCACCGTATGGCGCTCAACTTCGCGGCCCGAGCGCGGGGCGACAGTCTGCAGGGGCTCATCGATGAGACGGCGGCGGCTTTGACAGTGTCCAAGGCGGCTGCCTAGTGGCATACATTGGCCAACCAGTTATGCAACGAGCGCTGGACAGCGGCAGGCCGCGGTCTGTCGCTTCCGACGTCGCTTCAAAATCGCTTTATGGTTGCCAAGTACATCTTCGCTCAGGCTGGGGCGCGTACAGCAACCAAAGCGACAGGCCGTGGGTGCGGCCTGCCGCTGTCCGGCGGCCATCACAGATGGCCTCGATCCGGACTTGGAACAGAATGATCACAAGCTCATGACCGCAACCCCCCTTACCCTGCGCGCGGACGCCGAAACCGAAGCCGCCCGCCTGCCCGCGCTGCTTGCGCGCGCCGAACATCTGGCGGGCGCCGTCCTGCTGGGCGCGCATGGGCGCAGGCGCGCGGGTCTGGGGGATGATTTCTGGCAGTACCGGCCCGCGCAACCGGGTGACAGCCTGCGGATGATAGACCACCGCCGCTCCGCCATGGGCGATACGGAGTTCGTACGCGAACGCGAATGGCAGATCGCGCAGTCGATCATGCTCTGGGTCGATCAGGGCGCCTCCATGCGCTACGCCTCGGAGGCTGCACTGCCGCAAAAGATCGACCGCGCGCGGCTCTTGGGGCTCGCGCTGGCGATCCTGCTGGTGCGCGGGGGGGAGCGCGTGGGCCTCACCGGAACCACCCTGCCACCCCGCCGCGGCGGCAGCCAAATCCTGCGACTGGCGGAGCTTTTCAGCCGCGATGACGCCAGCGAATACGCGCCGCCAGAGCACCGCGCGATGATCCCGCACGCGCGCGCCGTCTTTGTCTCCGACTTTCTGGGAGACATCGAAGAGGCGAAGCTGGCGCTGACCAAGGCCGCCGACCGCGGCGTGCGCGGCGTGTTGTGCCACTTGCTCGATCCCTCAGAGGAGGCCTTTCCCTTCAGCGGGCGTACGATATTCGAAAGCATCGGCGGCGGCATCAGCCATGAGACGCTGAAAGCCTCCGATCTTCGGGACCGTTATCTTGACCGGCTCGCGGAACGCAAAGAAGAGCTGCAAAGCCTCTGCACTTTGACCGGCTGGCACTACGGGCTGCACCATACCAACACCTCCGCGCAATCGGCACTGCTGTGGCTCTACGGCGCGATGGACGTGAAATCGGGGGGGCCAGCATGACGGTACTGGGTGGCATCGGCTGGACCGCACCCTGGATCCTGACAGCCTTGCTGGCGCTTCCGATCCTCTGGCTCATTCTGCGCGCGGTCCCGCCCGCACCGCTGCGCCGCCGGTTTCCCGGCGTGGCGCTGCTCCTGGGGCTCAAGGACGACGAAAGCGTCTCTGACCGCACGCCCTGGTGGCTGCTGCTTTTGCGGATGCTGGCTGTGGCGGCGATCATCACCGGACTTGCAGGGCCGGTGCTGAACCCCAACCCCGATACGGAGCCCGGCACCGGGCCGCTGCTGATCGTGCTGGACGGCACCTGGGCGGGCGGCACACGCTGGCCGCAACAGGCCGAAGCGATTGAGGCGCAACTCACCCGCGCCGAGCGCGCGGACCGCACCGTGGGTTTCCTGACTTTGACCCAGCCTGAAGAGCCCGCGTTCCAGACCGCAGACGTTTGGCGCACGCGGCTGCCGGGGCTCGCGCCGAACCCCTGGCAGCCCTCAAAGGCCAACATTGACCGTGCGGTAGAGATTATGGAAGGCTTGGGCGGTTTTGACACGCTGTGGTTTAGCGATGGGCTGGAGTATCCGGGCCGCGACGCGTTGACAGCGTCGATGCAGGCGCAAGGCCGGGTAGAGGCCTATCAGACCGCGGCAAGCGTGCTGGCCATCGCGCCGTCGGTCTATGAGGATAATGTCGTGAAACTCTCCGTCGCGCGCGCCGCGCCGGGGCCGGAGCGCGAAGTGATTTTGCAGGCCGAAGGCCGCGATCCGGCAGGCAATGCGCGGATCCTCGCGACCGTGCCCGCGACCTTCGCGCAGGGCGAAACGGCAGCCACCGCGGAGCTGTCCCTGCCTGCGGAACTGCGCGCGCGGATCACCGGGTTTGCCATCGCGGGTCAACGCTCCGCCGGAGCGCTGACACTGGTGGATGACGGACTGCGGCGGCGCGAAGTGGCGCTGATCGCGGGCCGTCAGGACCGGGAAGGCCTTCAGCTGCTATCGCCGCTGCACTACATCGAACAAGCGCTTGAGCCCACGGCGGAGCTCATCGAAGGGGGCCTCAGCGATGTGCTGCCCGCTAATCCAGATGTGATCGTGCTGGCTGATATCGCGACGCTGTCGGAAGCCGAAACCACCCCGCTGCTGGAGTGGATCGATGAGGGCGGCATGCTGGTACGCTTTGCCGGTCCGCGCATTGCCGCCAGCGATGTCAGCCGCGCGGACGAAGACCCGCTGATGCCCGTGCGCCTGCGCGCAGGCGGGCGCAGCGTGGGCGGTGCCATGTCCTGGGGCGAACCCAAGGCGCTGGCGCCCTTCCGCGATGGCTCCCCCTTCTTTGGCCTGCAAATTCCGGATGATGTCTCCGTCACCAGCCAGGTCATGGCGCAGCCCGACCCTACGCTCGCCGACCGAGTGATCGCGTCGCTTTCGGATGGCACGCCGCTGGTCACGCGCAAGGTGCAAGGCCAGGGGCAGATTGTGCTCTTTCACGTGACTGCCACGGCGGAATGGTCGACGCTGCCGCTGTCGGGGCTGTTTGTTGAGATGCTGGAACGGCTGGCGGTGTCCTCTTCTGCCGCGCAGCCCGATGCCGCGGACATGGAGGGCACAACCTGGACACCGCTGCGGGTGATGGACGGCTTTGGCACGCTGTCGGACGCGGGCACGCTGCCGGGCGTGGACGGGGTCGAGCTCATTTCCGCGCCGCTGAGCCCCGCGATCCAGCCCGGTATCTACAGCACGGGCGACCGTCGCCTGGCGCGCAACGTTTTTGGACCGGAGGACACGCTCACGCCTGCCGCCTGGCCCTCCGACATCCCCGTGCGCGGTCTTGCGGTCGCACCCGAGCAACCGATCGCGGGTTGGCTTTTGAGCCTCGCGATCCTCATGTTGATGGTGGATGTTGTGGCCTCCCTCGCGCTGTCGGGTCGCCTGCTGGGGCGCAGCAATGCCGCCACCGCAGCTGCGCTCATCGCGGCGTTGCCGCTCTTCGCGCTTGCCCCGCCTGCAGGCGCGCAAGAAAATCCAGACAGCTTTGCCCTGCAGGCCACGACCGAGGTGTCGCTGGCCCATGTGATCACCGGCAACGCGCAGGTGGATGAAATCGCGGGCGCGGGCCTGCGCGGCCTGACAGACATTCTGTTCTTCCGCACCTCGGTGGAGCCATCGCCCCCCACAGCGGTGAACCTCGAAACCGATGAGCTCGCCTTCTTCCCCATTCTTTACTGGCCGATCACGCCCGATCAACCGCGCCCCTCCTCAGAGGCGTATGCCAAGCTCAACGCATACCTGCGCTCCGGCGGGCTCATCATGTTTGACACGCGTGACGCTGATATCGCCCGCTTTGGCGCGGCTTCCCCCAACGGGCGCAAGCTGCAAGACCTGGCGGCACCGCTGGACATCCCACCGCTGGAGCCCTTGCCCGAGGACCACGTGCTCACGCGGACCTTCTATCTGCTGCAGGACTTCCCGGGCCGCCACCCCGGCCGCGACGTCTGGGTCGAAGCCGCGCCTGCGGACGCTGAACAGATCGAAGGCATGCCCTTTCGCAACCTCAACGACGGTGTCACACCCGTGATCATCGGGGGCAATGACTGGGCCGCCGCCTGGGCGGTGCGCCGGGACGGTCTGCCGCTGCTGCCCGTCGGACGCGGCTTTTCCGGCGACCGGCAGCGCGAGCTGGCCTATCGCTTTGGCGTGAACCTGGTGATGCATGTGCTCACCGGCAACTACAAATCGGACCAGGTCCATGTGCCTGCGCTCCTGGATCGGTTGGGCCAATGACCAGCACCATCGTCTTTGACCCGCTCATACCCTGGCCACTGCTGGCCACCGTGATCGTCATCGGCCTGCTGACCGTGCTCATCGCGGCCTTGCGGGGCTTGAACGGTTGGGCGCTGCGCGGGCTGGCCGCGGCGGTGGTGATCGGCGCGCTGGCCGGACCATCCTATCAGCAGGAAGACCGCGCACCGCTGACCGACATCGTGCTGCTGGTCGAAGACACCTCCTCCAGCCAGCGCCTGTCGGATCGTGCCGATCAGACCCGCGCCGCCACCGACACGCTGGAAAGCCAGATCGCTGCCCGGCCCAACACCGAAGTGCGCCGGGTGACCGTGCCCGATGGCGCGGGTGATGCGGGCACACAGGTGCTGACCGCGATCACCGAAGCCCTGGCGGAAGAACCTCGCGCGCGCATCGCAGGCGTCATCGCGGTCTCTGACGGGCAGGTGCACGACACCGATCTGCCTATCGACCTGCCCGCGCCGATGCACTTGGTGATGACAGGCCGGGAGGGCGACTGGGACCGCCGCCTCACAGTGCGCAACGCGCCCGCCTTCGCCATCATCGGAGAGCCTGTGACGCTGACGCTGCGCATCGACGATCTCGGCGCCGCACCGGAGGGCGCGGGGCTCGCTCCGCTTGACATCTCCATCGACGGGGACCCGCCACAGACCTTCCGCGTGCCCATTGGTGAGGACCTGGAATTGCCGATCACCTTGCCCCACGGCGGGCGCAATGTGATCCGCTTTTCCCTGCCACTGGCCGACGGAGAGTTGACCGACCGCAACAACGCAGCCCTCATCCAGATGAACGGCGTGCGCGACCGCTTGCGGGTCCTGCTGGTGTCAGGAGAGCCGCACCCGGGCGGGCGCACTTGGCGCAACCTGCTGAAATCAGACAGCTCGGTGGACCTCGTGCACTTCACCATCCTGCGCCCGCCTGAAAAACAGGACGGCGTGCCTGTAGGCGAACTGTCCCTGATCGCCTTCCCCACGCGCGAGCTTTTCATGGAAAAGATAGAGGACTTCGATCTGATCATCTTTGACAAGTATCAGACGCGCGGCATCCTGCCCTCGCTCTATCTGGAGAATATCGCCAATTACATCCGCCAGGGCGGCGCGGTGCTGGTTTCCGCCGGGCCTGACTTTGCCTCCGCCGACAGCCTCTCGCGCACGCCGCTGGGCCTCGTACTGCCGGCTCAGCCGACCACCGCGCGGGTGATCGAAGAACCCTTCCTGCCGCAGGTCAGCGACATCGGAGAGCGGCATCCGGTAACATCGGGCCTGCCCACGGGCGGCGACTGGGGCCGCTGGCTGCGCCAGATCGAGGTGACGAACCCTCAGGGCCATGTGGTCATGACCGGTGTGGATGAGCGCCCGCTCCTGACACTCAACCGGGTGGAAGAAGGCCGCGTGGCGCTTCTGGCCTCCGATCAGGCCTGGCTTTGGAGCCGGGGGTACGAAGGCGGCGGGCCGCAGCTGGAACTGCTGCGCCGCCTCGCACACTGGATGATGAAGGAACCGGAGCTTGAGGAGGAGGCGCTCACCGCCACTGCACAGGGCCAGTCGATGCGCATCATCCGCCGCACGCTCAATGAAACCGTGCCGCCTGTGACCGTGACGGCCCCCGACGGCAGCACCGCCCAGGTGACGCTGGAGCCTGCGGGACCGGGCCGCTTCGAAGGGCAATACGAAGGGCCGGAGATCGGACTGTACCGGCTGGAGAACGGCGATCAGGACGCGGTCATCGGCCTGGGTCCCGCCGCGCCGCGCGAGTTCATCGACACCATCGCAAGCGCCACGCCCCTTGAGCCGCTGACTGCCGCGCTGCGCGGCGGCACGTTCCGCATCGAAGATGGGCTGCCGCGGGTGCGCAACGTGCGGGCTGGCCGCCCTGCTGCGGGGCGCGGATGGCTCGGTCTGACCCCGCGGGAGGCCTATGAGACCCGCGATGTGCGCCAGACGGCGATCCTGCCGCCCTGGCTGGTGCTGATCCTGGCGGCCATGCTGATCACCGCCGCGTGGCTGCGGGAAGGGCGGCGCTAGCGCAGGCTGATCTCGACTTGCGCCCCGCGCCCGCGCGCGTCGATCACCGACACTCTGGCAAAGCCCACCTCGCGGAGCGGCAGCGTCACCGCCCGCTGCCGCAGGCCGGTCAGTACCGGTTTGCCGTCAATCAACACGGTCAGCGGCAGCACGCCTGCGCGCACTTTCAATGGCACGCCATCGCCACTGCGTTCAAGCACCGCACCGCTGGGCGGAAACGTCACCTGCGGCGCGTCAGGCGCTGCTGAAAACACTGCATCCCGGGGCCTGAACCGTTGCAGCGGCAGCGGCAAGGCAGCGGTGGACAAGATCAGCGTCTCGGGCGGTGGGCCCGCCAACGGCGTGGGGCGCGATTTCAATCGCCCGAAGGCTTCAAACAGGATCGGTGCCGCGAGGTCTCCACCAAAAGCGCCGGGAACGGGCGTGCCGTCAGGCCGCCCCAGCCAGACGCCAATCACATGCGCGCCGTCAAATCCCAAGGCCCATGCATCGCGGTGGCCGTATGAGGTGCCGGTCTTATAGGCGATCTCCCCCCGGCGCGCCGCAGCGCCCCGCGGTGGCGCGGCACTGGCGAGGATGTGGCTCACCTGCCAGGCGGCGGCAGGCGACATCATGCGATGCGGTCGCGCAGCGGCCAAAGAGCTGTCCCAGAAAAGCGCCTTGCCCGTACCGCCCTGAGCAAGCCCTGCATAGAGTTGTACCAGATCGAACAGGGTCATCCCCACCCCGCCAAGTGCCACCGCAAGCCCCGGCTTGCCGCCAGGCAATTGCGGCGCGGCCCCGCCCGCGCGCAGCGCTGCCATCAGCCGCGCGGGCCCAAGCTCTTGCGTCAGCAGCACCGGCGGAATGTTGAGCGACAGCTGCAGCGCCTCGCGCACCGTCAGCTCCCCCCGAAACGCGCCATCGAAGTTCTGCGGCGCGTAGCGGCCAAAGGCCACCGGGCTGTCGTCGATGATCGTATCGGGATGGGCCAGCCCCTGATCGAAAGCCAGCCCGTAGACAAAGGGTTTGAGCGTGGAGCCGGGCGAGCGCACCGCCTGGCTCATGTCCACAAAACCGGCGCTGCCACCGTGAGCCGAATAGGCGGGCGATCCGGCCAAAGCCAGCACTTCACCGCTGCGGTGATCGGCAACTACGATGGCGGCGGAGACCCCCGCTGCCTGACCCGCCACCGCCCGACGTAAAAGCGCCTCGACGTGCCGCTGCAGCCCCGCATCCAGTGTCAGTTCATGCCGCCCTGCCAGCGGTGCCGCCCGCGCCACGCGGTCCGTCAGATGAGGGGCCAGACGCACAAACGGCGTCATCGCCCGCGGCACGGGGGCCAGCCGTTGCCGCTCCGGCGCTTCAACGCGGGCCAGAACCCGGTCACGTGCCACGCGCGCGGCTGCTGGATGGCGGTCCGGTCTGCGGCTCTCTGGCGCTTGGGGCAGCGCTACCAGCAAGGCCGCTTGCGCCGGGGTGAGACGGTTTGGCTCTTTCCCGAACCAGGCCAGCGCACCTGCACGCAGGCCCTCCACGGCCCCCCCGTAGGGCGCGTGCGCAAGATATAGCGCCAGGATCTGATCCTTGCTCAGCCGCCGTTCCAGCGCCAGCGCCAGGCGCATCTGGCGCAGCTTGCCCTGCCAGCGCCCGGTGCCGGAATTTTCGAGCAGGCGCGCCACCTGCATGGTGAGCGTGGAGCCGCCCGACACGACCTCACCGTGCCACAGCGCCTGCCCCGCGGCGCGGACCAGTGCAATCGGATCAACGCCCGCGTGGCGATAAAACCGCTTGTCCTCATAGGCCACCAGCATGCGGATGAACGCCGGATCGACCTGCGCCAGCGACACCGCCAGCCGCACGCGCCCGTCCTCCACCGGGAACACACGCATCAGCGCGCCGTGCCGGTCGCGCACCTCGCGGGAGGTTTCCACCAGCACCGGCGGCACCTCCGTGGTCGCCACCCATTGGTCGAACCGGTCCCTCAACCCCGCGCCAAGGGCCAGCGCCAGCGCGAGGACGATCAGACCCGCGCGGCGGATCACGGCGTCACGGTGATCTGACCGGTCGCGGTATTGGCGCGGAATTCAGCGCGGTACATGTCCTCCACCGTGGCTGCCGGGTGGTGATACCGCCCCGGCGTGACCGCGCGCACCATATAGGCCACCTGGAATGCCTCCGCCTCGCGCTGGGTGACGGCGGCGATGAAGCGATCCGCGCGGAACTCCGCGTTTTCGGTCTGGGCGGTCTTGAGCCAGTCAAGCGCCTTCACCTCGCCGCTGCGGATGAGGTTCGGGTTGTCGATCTCAAAGCCCGCGGGCAGTGGGTCATCAATGATAAGCCGCGCGCCCAAAGCCTCGAAGGGCTGCACCCGCAGCACCACGACCATCCGGTCGCCCGCGGCAAAGCTGCCCGACACCTCGCGGCCCTCCAGCGTGTAGTAGCTGCGCGTGATCTGGTAGCCGTAGCCGCCCGCCTCCGGCGCCTCTTCCGGCACGCCGTAGGTGGTCATCGTCACATCCATCGCCCTGGGCGACACGTTCTCGATCACGGATGCGCCCGACTGCCGATCGTTCAACCGCTGGACCACGGGCCCACCCGCGTCCACGCCGTCCACGCGCAGACCCGCAACTGCGCCGGGCTGCGCCAGCGCTTGGGCAGCCATGAGCACCTGAGACGCCTCTTGGGTAGAAAGCCGCCCCGTCCGGTTGCCCACACGGCTGATCAGCGACACAGGCTCAATCGCCAGGGAGCCCGCCTCCGCGCTCAGCTTCAGCACCGCTGCGGTATCGCGCAGCGACGTGCCGTAGTCGCGCCGCCACCCGGTGTCCGTGCCCTGTTGCACCAAGAGCTGGCCCGCGCGCCGGAACATCTGATCCGCGCGCACCTGGTCGCCGTAGGCCGCAAGTGCCGCGCCCAGCTGGGCTGCGGCCATCGGCGTGGCAAAGGCCCGCGCTTTGGTGTCCGCGTAGTACCTCAGATCGCCCATGTTGGCCGCGCCTTCGCGCGCCAGCACCAGGAGCGCATAGGCGATGTCCTCTCCGCCCGCGTCGAAGTCAGGGGCAAAGGCCACGCGGTTGCGCAGATTGTCCATCGCCTGCCGGAATGCCAAATCCGGCACCGCGTGGCCCTGCGTGCGGGCGCGGGACAGAAAATCGGTCACATAGGCGTCCAGCCAGAAATCCCCCGAGGCCGCGCGCCAAAGCCCGAAGGCGCCATTGCTCGCCTGCCGGGTGAGAATGCGCCCGATGGCGCGGTCGATCTTGTCCTCCAGCCGCGCGGGCTCGCCCAGACCGGCAGACTGCGCCATGGAACTGAGATAGAGCAGAGGCATCGCACCGGACGTCAGCTGCTCCGTACAGCCGTAGGGATAGCGGTCAAGCTGGCGCAAGAGGCCGGGCACATCGAAGCGCGCCAGGGGTCCCGCGCTGAGCGTGGCGGAGGCGGTGCCGGGCTGGAAGCCCGCAAAGACCTCGCGGTCAAAGGTGAAAGCCTGCCCGGGCGCCAGCGCGAACTGCCGCGTACTGGCCACCTCGGGATCGTTGCGCCTTACCGGCACGCGAAGGGGCTTGCGCAGCTCTTTGCCGTCCGGCGTGCGCAAAACGACTGTCACCATGTGATCGCCGATCTCGCGCGCGGTCATCCCGATCTCGACCCGCTGGGTGCCCTGGGGCGTCAGCGCAATTGTGGC